>CAMCNL010000210.1 GCA_945876205.1 Candidatus Sulfopaludibacter sp. SbA3 | reverse complement strand
ACCAGCCGAACGGCTTCATCGAGCTGCCGTCCATGGTTGGCCAGCAGATACCCGAGATAGTTCAGCGCTTCGGCGTTGCCGGGATCGGCGTCGAGCAACTGGCGCATGGTGCGCTCGGAGTCTGCATCCCGTCCGGCGTCGTTATACATGTCCGCCAGCGCAAACTGCGTGGCAGCGTCTTTCGGAGAGGCCTTCGCCGCCGGCTCGAGAATCGCCAGCGCACGCGCGGTCGCGCCGGTCTCGAAGAGCGACCGGGCACGCAACCGCGGAAACCGCAGATCGTCGGGATGCTGCGTCTGCGCTTCGGCCGCGAAGGCGGCCGCCTGGACGTAGTCCTTCGCGGTGAAGAGCACCGCGATGCGTCGGTACTTCAGCTCACGGCTCATCGGCTGCAGCACGATCGCCTTGGTGTAGGTCTCGGCCGCCTCCTTCAACAGGTCCGCCTGTTCGAGGTACTGCGCGAGCGTCGACGCGACGCGCGGCTCTTCGTCGACGATGATGGCGAGCGTGGAGATGGCGCCCTGCAGGTCGTCGGCCGCGGCATACGCCTGCGCGAGCGAGAG
Source organism: Candidatus Sulfopaludibacter sp. SbA3 (assembly GCA_945876205.1). GTDB lineage: Bacteria > Acidobacteriota > Vicinamibacteria > Vicinamibacterales > UBA2999 > CANNDT01. Next base: position 6,929 of record CAMCNL010000210.1, on the reverse strand, counting down.
GCGGCCCTGCACGGATCCCGGATTCTGGTTGACCACGCGCCCGAGGGCGTCGATCGCCTTGGCGTTCTCGCCCATCCGCATGTACAGGCGGCCGAGCGTGTAGTGAAGATTGATGTCTGACGCGCCCGATACGTCGCCGGTCGCGCGCTCGAGATGCGCGATCGCCTCTTTCGCGGTCGCCGCAAACTGGGCAGCCTGCGCACGACCGTTGAACGTGTCGGCGGTCGCCGCGTAAATCAGCCCGAGAACCTTGTGCCCCTCGGTGTTGTCGTCATCGAGCGCAATCGCCGCGCGCGCCGCCTTCTCCGCCTCGTCGCGCTTGCTGCGCCGCAGTTGAAACGAGGCAATCTCGGCCTTCACTTCCGCGGCCCGCGGATCAGCTGACGCGGCGCGTTCGAGCGCGGCCAGCGCCCCCGTATTGTCTCCCTGCGACTCGAGACGGCGAGCCATGAGGAAGTCGTAGTACGAGTCGCCGGACTGTGCCAACGCAGGGGCGGCTGTCGACGCGGCAACGACGACCGCGACGATCAGCGGATACGCGCGCGTGGTGAACATGGCTAAGGAATTCTAGCTCAGGATGTTATAGTTCGTGAGTTCTCCGGAGGGACCATGCCGGTCGATGCTGAACTGCTCGAAATCCTCGCTTGCCCGCACTGCAAGACGCCCGTGACGCTCGTCAAGAACGGGACGGCGCTCAAGTGCGGCCAGTGCCATCGCGTCTACCCGATCAAGGATGACATCCCCGTGATGCTCATCGACGAGGCCACCATCGAGCCTTGAAGATCCTGGTCGTGCGCCTTCGCTTGATTGGCGACGTGGTGTTCACCACGCCCGTCATTCGAGCGCTGCGGCGGCAATACCCCGGCGCACGCCTCACCTACGTCGTCGAACCGCTGGCCGAGCCGGTCGTTCGGCACAATCCCCACCTGGATGAAGTGCTGGTCGTGCCGCTCAGGCCTGGCCTGGCGCGCGTGCGAGATGACATCGCGTTCGCGCGCCGCCTGAGGCGCGAGCGATTCGACCTTGCCATCGACCTCCACGGCGGGCCGCGCAGCGGGTGGTTCACGTGGGCGAGCGGCGCGCCAACCCGCATCGGCTACACGACTCGCGGCCGCAGCTGGATGTACACGCATGTCGTGCCGCGTCCCGCCGATCTCGGACCGATGCATTCCGTGCTCAAGCAGTGGGCGCTGCTGACACCACTCGGCATCGACGCGTGCGAACCGGGACGCGACGCGGTGGAGATGGTGGACGATCGCGCGGCCACCGCGCGCCTGGACCAGCGACTCGCCGAAGCAGGCATCACCCGATCCAATCCCCTCATCGTCCTGCACGTCAGCGCCGGCAATCCATTCCGACGCTGGCCGGGCGATTCGTTTGCGACGCTCGTCGTGGAGCTCGCGAGACGCGACCCGGCCCGCCGCTTCATGGTCCTGTCGGGGCCTTCCGACGTGGATGCGGCTCGGGCGATCGCCGACCAGGCTCGTCAACGCCTCGGCGCCGGTGCGGCATCGGTCGTCCATGGCCAGTTCGACGTCGGAGAACTTCGCGCGCTGGCCGAGCGCGCGGCGGTGTACATTGGAGGCGACAGCGGACCCTTGCACATCGCGGCGACGACCCAGACACCCGTCGTGGCGCTGTTTGGCCCGACGCTGCCGGAGCGGTCGATGCCGTGGCGCGATCCGCGCTGGTTTGCGGCAGCGGTCGATGCGGGACCACTGCCCTGCCGCCCGTGCCGGCAGAAGACGTGCGAGCCGGGCGACTTCCGGTGCCTGACCACGATCACGCCGGAACGAGTGGTCGAAGCCGCCGAGCGGGCGCTCGATCTGCGCGATGTTCAACTGAGAGCCATGAACGCATGACCGCAACGACGATGAGCGTGACGGATACGCGGGAGGCAGCGACGCCCGGCCTGGACAAGCTGGCCGCGGCGCTCCTCTTTGGCTTCGTCGCCTCGCTCCAGGTCTCAATCGCGGCCGCTGGCATCCTGCTGAGCGCGATGCTCGTGTGCTGGGTCGCCATCCTCGTGACCGAGCGCCGCTGGCCCTCAGCTCCCGCCTTCTTCATTCCGCTCGCGGCCTACGGCGCGATGACGCTGATCTCGTCGGTGTTCTCGAGCGACCGCGTGACCAGCCTGACCGACTCGAAACAGCTCGTGCTGCTCGCGATTGTGCCGGCGGTCTACGAGATCGCACGCGGAAAGCGCGCGGTCAACGTGATCGATGTCATCGTGTCGGTCGGCGCGGCGAGCGCGGCGTTCGGCATCATCCAGTACGGCCTGCTGCACTACGACAACCTCGGCCAGCGGCCGCAGGGAACGCTGTCGCACTACATGACCTACTCGGGCCTGCTGATGCTGGTCATCTGCACCGCCGTCGCGCGTCTGGTGTTCGGCTCGCGCAACCGCACCTGGCCGGCACTGGTGATGCCGGCGCTGGTCGTCGCGCTGTCGCTCACCTTGTCGCGCAACGCGTGGATCGGCGCCTGCGTGGCGGTCGGTCTCCTCTTCATCCTGAAAGACTTCCGGCTCGCGGGCCTGCTGCCGGTAATCGTCGCCGTGCTGGTCGTCGTCGCCCCAGAGGGCTTCGTCAATCGCCTGACGTCGACGTTCGACGCGCAGGACCCTTCCAACCAGGATCGGTTCGCGATGATGGAGATCGGCGCGAAGATGGTCAGAGACCATCCGCTGGTCGGCGTCGGTCCGAACATGGTGCCGCGGCTGTACGAGCAGTACCGGCCCGACTACGCGATCAACAAGGTGAACCCTCACCTGCACAACGTTCCGCTGCAGATTGCCGCGGAGCGCGGCCTGCCGGCGCTGGGGATCTGGATCTGGTTGATCGGCAGCCTCACGATCGCCCTCTTCCGACTCTTCCGGCGGCAGCAGGACAAGGTGCTGGCCGCCACCGCGCTCGCGGCGGTCGTGGCGATGCTGGCGGCGGGCCTCTTCGAATACAACTTCGGCGACTCCGAGTTCCTGATGCTCTTCCTGGTGCTCGTGACGCTACCCTTTGCGGCCGCGAGGAGCGATGGCGCTACTGCCCCCCATCCCGCCTGAGCGCGCGCGGAAGATCGTCGCGGGACTCGCGCGCACGCACGTCCTCGTTATTGGCGATGCGATGCTCGACAAGTTCATCGCCGGACGAGTCACCCGCATCTCTCCCGAGGCGCCCGTCCCCGTCGTCACCTTCGACCACGAGAGCTACCGCATCGGCGGCGCCGCCAACGTGGCCCACAACATCACCTCGCTCGGCGGGCAGGCCACACTCGTCGCCGTGACCGGCACGGACGAAGCGGCGACGACCCTGGCGCATGCGTGCCGCGACGCCGGCATCGCGCCGGCGTTCGTCAGCGACCCGGGGCGCCCGACCACGACCAAAGTACGGATCGTCACCGAGCGCAACCAGCAGGTGGCCCGCGTCGATTACGAGGCGGAGACGGAAATCGCCGACCAAGTCGAGCAGCGCGTCATCGCGGCGGTGCAACAGCACGCGCTGGTCGCGTCAGCGATCGTGGTATCCGACTACCTGAAGGGATGCGTCACCGAGCGCGTGATGAAGGCGATTGTCGCCGTCGCGAAAGAGCGCGGAATCCCGGTGCTGGTCGATCCGAAGATCCCCCACATCGACTACTACGCCGGGGTCACGGCGATCACACCGAATCACCACGAGGCGGAAATCGCCACCAACATGCGGGTGAGGACCGAAGACGATGCGCGGACGTCCGCGCGCGTGTTCCAGGGCCGCGCCCGCTGCGACGCCGTGCTGATGACGCGCGGCGATCAAGGGATGTGGCTGCTGACAGGCACCAGCGAAGGTCACCTGCCGGCATCCGCGCGCGAGGTGTCCGACGTCACCGGGGCCGGTGACACCGTCATCGCCACGATGGCACTGGCGCTGGCCTCGGGCGCCACGCTCGCCGAGTCCGCGCGCCTGGCGAACGAAGCTGCCGGCATCGCCGTCGCCAAATTCGGCCCCGCCGTCGTCACCACGTCCGAACTCCTCCGCGCGCTCGCGCCGTCCGCCTCCGTCTAGACGTCGCAAAAACGGCGGCAGCGGCGCGAGAACCACCGCGCAGAAATTGCAGCATGCACTCATGACTGCTCCCCGGATCGTGGAGTTCCCTGGAGAATTGCGTGTCGTGGGCCGCGCACGCGCGTGGCGAGGCTGGTGCATCCGTTCGGCGCGGAGGCTCCATGCGCTTCAAGGTTCATAACGGCACGCAGTCGAATGCGGAGAGCTCGATGTGCAGCACCTGCCGCAATTCGGCGATCGTCCGCGGATGCCGGCTCGACGAAGAGATCGTCGTGTGCCGCGGGTTGAGCATGAAAGGCATCCGCATCACGTTCAAGGTCAGCTCGTGTTCGTCGTACAGCGACCAGCGGTTGCCGACGTACATGGAGCTGCTCGAGGACGCATGGGTCCTGCAGCCGGGCACGAAGAGAAGGCCGCCGGGATTCGTCCGCGGAAGCGAGCTCCGCGACAAGGAGATCTGGAGCCCTTCGAGCCTTCTGGGAGAGATCGACGACTGAGCAGTTAACGGGGAGACGCTTGAAATAGTTCGAGCAGCGCCGTGACTTCCGCGCGTATGCCGGCCTTGAGCGTCGGTTCGTACTGCGGCGCCCACTGTGGTGAATGCGGCGCGGGACCCGGGATACCTGACTGGCGCGCCGCCGCCAGCTTCACGGGATCGACCGCGCCGATGTGCAGCAGCGCCGACGGCACGCCAGCAAGCCCATACTCCACGAAATCCTCCGACGTCATCTTCTGTGGCATCTCGACGACGCTGCTTTCGCCGAGACCCTTCTTGAGTGCAGCGGCGAGACGGAGCGTCAGCGCGGGGTCATTGTAGACGGGCGCGGTGCTGGCCACGGCGGGCGCGTCCACCAGGGGCTCACGAGTGGCACCAGCCGCAACCGCCTCGCCTTTGACCACTCGCCGGATGGCGGCGAGTGTGCGCGTGCGAACCTCGGGCGTGTAGGTGCGCACCGATAGCTGCAGCCGCACTTCGTCGGGGATGATGTTGCCGGCCGTGCCGCCATGGATCGAACCCACGGTCACCACCACCGGATCCACCGGGTTGTTCTCGCGCGACACCACTGTCTGCAGCGTGAGCACGATCCGCGCCGCCAGCACGACCGGATCGATCGTGCTGTGCGGCATCGCCGCGTGTCCGCCTCGGCCGTAGACCGTGATCGTCACGGCGTCGGACATCGCGCGAAAGAAGCCGGGATGGTAGCCAATTGTCCCCGCCGGCAGGGTGTCATCGTCATGCAGCGACAGGGCGAAGTCGGGACGAGGGAAACGCGTGAAGAGGCCGTCCTTCAGCATCGCGGACGCGCCGGCGCCGGTTTCTTCAGCGGGCTGTCCCACCATGATGAGCGTGCCGTGCCAGCGGTCGCGGTGCTCGGCCATCAACCGCGCGGTGCCGGCCCAGGACGACATGTGGATGTCGTGCCCGCACGCGTGCATGACGGGGATCGACTGTCCACTCGCATTCTTGACGACCACCGTGCTCGCAAACGGCAGCGCCGTCTGTTCTTCGACCGGCAAGGCATCGAGCTCGGTCCGGAGCATGACGGTCGGCCCCGGGCCGTTCTTCATGACCGCGACGATGCCCGTCCGCCCGACTCCGGTCGTCACGTCAAAACCCAGCGCCCTGGTTCGAGCCGCCAGCTTTGCCGCGGTTTGCGTTTCCTGGAACCCGAGCTCCGGATTGCGGTGCAGGTCGATATACAGCGCTTCGATGTCGGGATAGATCGCGTCGACTTCAGCCTGCGTCGGCGTCGTCCACGGCGCGCCGCCGGTCTGTGCTGACACGGCAGCGGTGCTGAGCACCGCTGCCACGACAAGGATGCGTAACGACAACGCGATGCTACTTCGCGGTGGCGGTGAGGTCCGCGTAGAAGCCGTCGAGGCGCATGTCGTTGATGATGCCGGTCATCATCCAGGGCGCGATCTCGGGCAATTCCGCCTGCATGCGCTGGCGAATGTCCTCTTTGGCGACGCCTTTCCTGCGCAGCTCGATCCCCTTCTTCGCGATCAGATCCATCTTGTGCTGAAAGGCCTGCACGTCGGCCTTGGTGAGCGGATCGTTGCCGTGTCCGGGAATCGCGGTGTCGAAGTCGAGCTTCAGCACTTCACCGAGCGCCTTCGGCCATCCGAGGATGCTGCCACCGTTCGGGTAGTCGGAGTTGGGCGGCTGCGCGACGAACTCGTCGCCGAGCGAGACGACCTTGAGGTCGGCAAAGTACACGATCGAGTCGCCGCTCGTGTGCGCGTTGGCGAAGTGATACGCCTTGGCCTTCACCTTGCCGAGGCTGACTTCCTTGTCCTTCGAGAACGTGAAGTTTGGCGGGTCGGGCTTGCCGGCGGGCGCCGAGTATCCCTTGCCGTCAACGCCACCGGTCTCGAGGTTCTTCTTCAAGCCTTCGTAGGTGTAGACCTGGGCGCCGGCCTTGACGAACCGGCCGATGTTGCCGGAGTGATCCTGGTGCACGTGCGTCACGAAGACGTACTTGACCGGTTGATTCGTGACCGTCTTGATCTGCGCCACGAGGTCGTTGAACGGGCCGTCTCCGAGGTTCTTCGTGTCGACGAGGATGACGCCCTGGTCGGTGACGCGGACCGTGCTGTTGCCACCGAATCCCGTCACCATGTAGAGACCGGGCTTCACCTGCTTGATGGCCATCGGCGGAGGTGGCGCTGCTGGCTGAGCTGCCGGGGCCGCCTGTCCGTGCACCATCGACGCCGCCGCCAGCACCAATGCCGGGATCACGAACAATGTCTTTCTGAACATCACGCCTCCAAATCGAAGTGGCCGAAACCCGCCGATTCTATCCCACCGAAGCCTGACCGCCTTCGCGCTTCGGCGGTCCGCCGAAGCCTTGGCGGAGGCGGAAGGCCCGTCTACCATGTAGATAGGCGCGT
>CAMCNL010000209.1 GCA_945876205.1 Candidatus Sulfopaludibacter sp. SbA3 | reverse complement strand
GACCTGCGGAAGTCGCGCGCCCGACGGCTGCGATGGTCGGTGCCGATGCCCTCGGGTGTCGAGGTGGCGCCCCGCGAGCCGAGAGTGCCGCAGCGAAGCGCGGAGGATCGACTGGTCGACGCCGAGCGCGGGCGAGAGATTGCCGCCGCAGTGGCACAGTTACCAGAGCGGCAGCGTGCGGTGTTTACGCTGTGCCAGATCGCCGAGCAGACGACCAGCGAAGTGAGCCGGTCGCTCGGCGTGAGCGAGGCCACCGTTCGCGTGCATTTGTTCCGCGCGGTCCGCAAGCTGCGTGGACTGCTGGAACGCTGAAGCCATGATGAAGGGTCAACGTCATCTCTCCGACGACCGCCTTATGGAGGTCTGCCTCGAGTCCGCGCCCGGACCCGGCGACCTCCAGCATCTGGACTCGTGCGCCGAGTGCCAGAGCCGGCGCGCCGACATCGCGCGGATGCTGACCGATGTCTCGCTGGCGGCCGCCGCCGAAGCGGACGAGGTGTTCCCTGCCGAGCGGTTGACCCGCCAGCACGCCAGAATTCTTCAGCGGGTCGAGCACGAGGGCCGGCCGGGCCGCGTCATCGCCTTCCCCGCCGGCCACGCATCCGATCCTTTCGTCCTGCGCACGCGTCCCGCCATGCGGTGGATCGCCGGCGCCGCCGCTGCGGGCCTGGTCATCGGGCTCCTGGCCGGCCAACTCGCGCATGATTTCTCCGTGATTCGTCCCGTGCGGGCCACCCAGCTCGCCGTGGCCATTCGGCCGCCCGCCGGCACGCCCACGCTCCGCGCCGTGGCGACCACCATTTCGGAGGACGAGTTCCTCGGCCAGATTGATATCGCCATCGAAGGTTCGGGCAGCACCTCGCTGCGGCCGCTCGACGATCTGACGCCGCGCGTCTGGGAGGTCACGGCCCCGTAGTGCCCCCTCTGATATTCCGTAAAGGCCTCGACCTCAAGCACGAGGTTGCTGGCGTGCTCGCCGAGAGCTACCACAGCGAACTGGTCCAGCGCATCAAGGAATCTGATTACCGGTTTCAGTCGGGACGGCTCGAGATCCATCTCGCCCGGGAGTTCGGCTTCTGCTATGGCGTCGACCGCGCGGTCGACTACGCCTATCAGACGCGGAAGCGGTTTTCCGATCGCGCCGTGTTCCTGACCGGCGAAATCATCCACAACCCTCACGTCAACGACCAGCTGCGCGCGCAGGGGATCCGCTTTCTGTCCGACCCCGGTGAATCGATGGATGCGCTCGGGTCGAGCGACGTCGTCATCCTCCCGGCGTTTGGCGTCACGATCGAGTTGCTCAACGACCTGCAGGAGCGCGGCTGCACCATGGTCGATACGACCTGCGGCTCGGTACTCAACGTGTGGAAGAACGTGAAGCGCTATGCCGAGGACGGCTTCACCTCGGTCATTCACGGCAAGTACCGCCACGAGGAGACGAGAGCGACGGCCTCGCAAGCGCTGCTCGGTGGCCGGGGCCACTACCTGGTGGTCCTGAACGAAGATGAGGCGGCATTCGTGTGCGACTTCATCCGCGGCCGGCACCCCGCCTCCTCGGGCGAGTTTCTCTCGCGCTTCGAGCACGCCGTCTCCGAGGGATTCGATCCGCTTCGCGACCTGCAGCGCATCGGCTGCGCGAACCAGACGACGATGCTGAGCTCGGAGTCGTTGAACATCGGCGAGATGTTTCGTAGGGCGATGCGCGACCGGTACGGCGACGAACAGCTCGCGACGCGTTTTCGCGCCTTCGACACCATCTGCAGCGCCACGCAGGATCGCCAGGACGCCGTCATGACGCTGCTGGCCGAGCACCCGCCAGACCTGATGATCGTCCTCGGCGGCTACAACAGCAGCAACACCTGCAACCTCGCGAAGATCTGCGCGGCGAGCGTGCCGACCTACCACGTCGCCGCGCCAGACGGATTGGTATCTTCTGACGAGATCAGGCACAAGCCTGTAGGAGTGTCCCAGGAGGTCACGACGACCGGCTGGCTGCCGGCCGGACGGATTTCTGTCGGTCTGACGTCCGGCGCCTCGACGCCGGACAACCTGGTGGGGGCGGCTATTCGCCGGCTTGAAGAGCTGAGCGCGACGTAGGCGGCCTACTCCGATTCGGAGTCAGGCTCGATGGTGATGCGCACGCGCTGTCCGACCTTGGACTTCAGATAGGCGTGCAATTGGCTGCCGGGTTTGACGACGATCATCGTTTGATTGTCGACCGCGAAGTAACCTTCCTGGCTTTCCTGGTCGGTGGCGCCGATGCGGCCACTGAGCGAGAAGCCGTCCTGGGCCGCCACGACCAACCCCGTCAACAACACCGCTAGAAAGGCCACGAGCACCGCAGACCGTCTCATACAACCCATCCTTCGGCGGGTAACCCGCCGAGCAGCCAGACCGCAAAGCCCGTGCCACCCGTGGCATTCGTATGTTTTTTCCGACAGAACAGTAAACGTCGCTTGCGGGACGGTCGTATTCTCAGGCACGTTACCTATGAAAGTCTCTAGAAAACTCCATCGATTTGCGGCGTGCGCCGCCATCGTCGTCCTCTGGTGCGCCCCGGCCCTGGCGCAGCGTGGCAAGTGGTGGCAGGACGACCGCTTCGTCCGCGAGCTCGCGCTCACCACCGAGCAACGCACCCACCTCGAGGAAATCTTTCAGAAGACCCTGCCGGCGCTCCGCCTCAAGATGAAGGCGCTCGATGAGGCGCAGGCGCAGTTCGACCGGCTGGTCGAGACGGCCGACGACGCGACCGTGATGGCCCAGGTGACGACGGTCGAGACGGCCCGCGCCGATGTGAGCAAGTCGAGGACGATGATGCTGCTTCGCATGCGCCGGAGCCTGACCGCCGACCAGTGGGCGAAATTCACGGCGCTTCACGAAGCCTCGGCGCAGCGCGATCGCGATCGCCAGAAGACGCCCGATCGTCGCAAATAACAGGTATCCCCGGTTCAACGCCCCATGAAGACTGTGTTGTATTCCCTGTCCATTGCTCCCCGTTTGCTCGTTCCGTTCGTGTTGTCGAGCGTGCTCCTCGTCAGCCCTGTCCACGCACAGCAGCCTTCCGCCGATCGCGCGCGGCTCGATCAGATCGCGCAGGAAGCCGCCCGGCGATTCGTCGAGACCCGCGGTGCCGCAAGCGCCGCGCCTGCGTTGGCGCAGACCCGCCCCGGCGCGCCGCCTGAACCCGGCCGTCAGGTCGACCTCACGCTCGCCGATGCCGTGGCGCGTGCGCTCGAACGCAACCTCGACATCTCGGTCGAGCGGCTCAATCCGCAGACCTTCGACTTCGCGATCGCCGCGCTCCAGGCCAACTATCGGCCGACGTTCGCCTCGAACTTCGGCGTCCGCAGCCAGTCGACGTTCCCCCGCACCCAGACCGCCGGCGCCGACATGCTGGTGACCGACACGATGACCGGCAACACCGGCCTCACGCAGAACGTCAAGTGGGGCGGCGGCAGCTACGCGGTGGGCTTCAACAACAACCGCCAGTCGCAGTCCGACGCGTTCGCGACGCGCAACCCGGCGCTCAACACCAACCTGAGCGCCGCCTACGTGCAGCCGCTGCTGCGCAGCTTCCGCATCGATACCAACCGCGCGCAGCTCCGCATCACGGCACTCAACCAGGAGATATCGGAGATCGCGCTGCGCGGGACCATCGTGCGCACGCTCGCTAACGTTCGCAACGCGTATTGGGATCTCGTCTATGCGATCCAGGCGGCCGACGTCGCCGGGCGTTCGCTGGCGCTGGCCACCAAGCTGGTCGAAGACAACCAGGCACGCGTGGAGATTGGCACCCTGGCGCCGCTCGACATCGTGCAGGCGCAGGCTGAAGAAGCCACGCGGCGCCAGACCGTGGCGCAGACCGTCGCGACCCAGCGCACCGCGGAACTGGTGCTGAAGCGGTTGATCGTCAACGGCACCGAGGACCCGTACTGGGTCTCGACGCTCAATCCCGTAGACGTCCCGACGTTTTCGACCGACCCCCTCGATGTGGCTGGCGCGGTCAAGCGCGCACTCGAGAATCGCACCGACCTGCAGCAGTCGGCGCGCCAGCTCAGGGCCAACGACGTCTCATTGGAGAGTCTGACCGACCAGCAGCTACCGGCGCTGGACCTGACGGCCTCTTACGGACTGGCGGGCATCGGCGGACCGCAGTTCATCCGGCAGAGCGGTCAGCTCGGCGGCGCGAGTACCCCGACGATCCCGAGCGGGTACTTCGATGCCTTGCGCATCCTCGGCAACCAGACAGCGCCGACCTGGAATCTGGCGGTGAGCTTCAGCTATCCGATCGGCACCAGCCCGGCTGAAGCCAACGTGGCGCGCGCGCGACTGCAGCAGAGACAGACGATCGCGCAGAGCCGGCAACTGGAGCTGCAGATTGCCACCGACGTGACCAACGCCGCGCTTCAGGTGGAATCGAGCCGTGAGCGCGTGCAGGCGGCGTCGGCCGCGCGAGAGTTCGCCGAGCGGCGCCTCGACGCCGAGCAGAGCCGCTTCGAAGTCGGCCTGTCGACGAACTTCTTCGTGGTGCAGGCGCAGCGCGACCTGCGCGACGCGCAGAACGCCGAGCTGCGCGCGCTGCTCGACTATCGCCGCGCGCAGGTGGAGTTCGAGCGCGTCCAGGAAGTGCCAACAGGAAACGGACCGGGCGTCACGACGATCCAGGGCGGGGGCTCGCAGGCGCCGCGAGCCAACACCGGCGGCGGCGGTGGCTTCGGTGGGAACTAGGACTGAATGAAAAAACTCGTCATCATTGTTATCGTCCTTGCGGCCGTCGCAGGCATCGCATTTTATTCGGGTCTCTCCACTCGGGATTCCGCACAGGCTCCGGGGGCGCAGGCCGGTGGCCCGGGCGGACGTCAGGGTGGCCCTCAAGGCGGCGGCGGTCAGCCAGGCGGCTTCCCCGGCGGACGCGGCAACCGCGGCCCGCTGACCGTTGAGATCGCGAAAGCCAGCCGCGGGTCCGTCTCCGAACGGATCACTGTCGTCGGCAACCTGATCGGCGATGCCACCGTCTCGGTGGTGCCCCGCGTGGCCGGCCGGCTGCAGGCGATTTACGTCAAGCTGGGCGACCGCGTCGGCATGGGCCAGCGCATCGCCAAGATCGAAGACTTCGAGCTGCAGGAGCAGGTCAAGCAGGCCGAGGCCGCGCAGGAAGTCTCCCAGGCGACGATCCGCCAGCGCGAGGCCGACCTGCAACTGGCGCTGACCAACGCCGAGCGTTCGCGCAACCTCTTTGCGCGGCAGTTGCTGCCGAAGCAGACGCTCGACGACACCGAGGCCAGGTACCAGTCGGCGATCGCGCAGCTCGATCTCGCCCGCGCCCAGAACTCACAGTCAAACGCACGGCTCGACGAGCTGCACATCACGCTCGCCAACACGACAATCATCTCGCCGGTGAACGGCTTCGTCGCCCGCCGCGGCGCCGACCCGGGCGCGTTTGTCAGTCAGAACGCGCCGATTGCCGACGTCGTCGACATCACGCGCGTCCGCCTGGTCGCCAACGTGGTCGAGAAAGACCTCAAGCAGATCGCCACCGGCGATGAAGCGATCGTTGAAGTCGATGCGTTTCCCGGAGAGGAGTTCACCGGCGTCATCGCCCGCATGGCTCCCGTCCTCGACCCCGCGACGCGCACGTCTTCCATTGAAATTGAAATTCCGAACCCGGGCTTCAGGCTGAAACCCGGCATGTATGCGCGGGTTGGCATCACGACTACGCAGAAGAAGGACACGCTGGTCGTGCCGATCAACGCGCTCATCGACGTTGGCGGCCGGCGCGGCGTGTTCGTCGCGCAGGAGAACAACACCGGCACGTTCCGGCCGGTCCGCGTCGGCATCGAGGAAGTCGCGCAGGCCGAGATCCTCGAGGGACTCACCGAAGGTGAGCTCGTCGTGACGACCGGCGCGGGGTCGGTTCGAGAAGGCGAACGCTTCATCGTCGCTGGCGCGGAGGGCGGCGGTGGCAACGGCCGACAAGGTGGACGCACTGGCCGGAGCGCGGCGGCGGCGTCGCAGCAGTCCCGGGGAGGCCTCGAGGCAACGGCGCCGGCCGTGGCCCCAACGGCGACCGCAGGTGAAGGCCGAAGCGGCGGCAGACGAGGTGGCGGCGCACGACGCGGCGGCACCGGCGGTGAGCGTGGAGGACAACAGTGAGCATTCCTCGTTTTGCAATCGAGCGCCCGGTCACGATGTTCATGCTGAGCGGCGTGGTGGTGCTGCTCGGCGCGATCTCGCTGACTCGCCTTCCGGTCGATCTGATGCCGGAGTTCGCGCAGCCGACGATCACTGTCAGCGTCAACTACGCCGGTGTCGGCCCGCTCGAGATGGAGGAACTGGTGACCCGGCCGCTCGAGCAGGCGGTCAGCGCCGTTGCCGGCTTGCAGCAGGTGAACTCCAGCTCGCAGGAAGGCCGCAGCCAGATCCGCCTGAACTTCGGATGGGGCGCCGACATGTCGGAGGCGGCCGATGAAGTCCGCACGCGTCTCGATCGCGTGCGCGGCCGGTTGCCGGAAGACGCCGATCCGCCGCAGATTTTCAAGGCCGATTCAAATGCCTTCCCGATCATCCAACTGGCGGTGCAGGGCGACTTCGACCCCGTGACGCTGCGCGAGATCGCCGAAAACGAGCTCTCGCCCCGCCTCGAGCGCGTCGCCGGCGTCGCCGCGGTGACCGTCAACGGCGGCCTTCGACGGCAGGTGCACGTCGAGCTCTCGAAGGACAAAATCACCGCGATGAACCTGTCGGTCGATCGCGTGGTGCAGACCCTGCGGACGGAAAACCAGAACGTCCCGCTCGGCGAAGTGACGCAGGGCGACGCCACCTACCTTGTCCGCAGCCAGGGGCAGTTCACCAGCCTCGACGACATCCGCAATCTCGTGGTCCTGACGCGGGACGGCGTGCCGGTCTACCTGCGCGACGTCGCCGACGTGGTTGACTCGACCGAAGACCGCCGCCAGTTCCTCCGCATCGACGGCAAGCCGGGCGTACGCCTGCAGGTCAACAAGCAGTCGGGCGAGAACACCGTCACCGTCGCCCAGGGCATCAAGGCCGAGATGGAGCGGATCAACCGCGAAGTCCCCGGCATCAGGATTCTCGTCACCCAGGATTCCTCGACCTACATCGAGCGCGCGATCGCCAATGTCCAGGAGCACGCGCTGATCGGCGGCCTGCTCGTGGTCCTGATCATCTTCGCGTTCCTCCGCGACTTCCGCTCGACCCTGATCGTCTGCACCTCGATTCCGGTGTCGGTCATCGGCACCTTCGCGCTGCTCTACTTCGGTGGCTTCACGCTCAACACGATGACGTTCGGAGGGCTGGCCCTGGGCATCGGCATGATCGTCGATGCGTCGATCGTCGTCCTGGAAAACACCCATCGCCACCTGCATCTCGGCAAGGACAAGCTGACCGCGGCGATCGATGCCAGTGAAGAGGTGTGGTCGGCCATCCTCGCCTCGACACTGACGCACATCGCCGTCTTCGTCCCGCTGCTGTTCCTCTCG
>CAMCNL010000208.1 GCA_945876205.1 Candidatus Sulfopaludibacter sp. SbA3 | reverse complement strand
CCAGGGTGGCCTCGATCCGCGCGCGGTCCAGGTTGCCGGTCACGAGCGCGAAGATCGGCGCCGGGCTGTCGGGACCCGCGATCCAGCCGTTCACGCCGTCGAACACGCGGTAGCTATCGCCTGCGGGTAGCTTGACGATCCACGTCCGCTGGTTCGGTGCTTTGGCGAATATCTCCACCGGCACTTCCTCCTGGCCGGTGTCAAATCCGACGTACGTGCCCGTGGCCGTGACGCTCGTGATTCTGGCGAGCGCCACCGTGCCGCCGATCGCGGTCAGATACCGGTCGAACACCTGGTCGGCCGACACCCCCGGCTCGGTCGGAAAATTGAGAATGTTGGGGTCTTCCGCAGGGACGCCGTACTGGATCAAGAAGCTGGGGGCGCTGACCGGGGAATACTGGCCGCGGTGACAGGTGAAGCAGGTGACGCGCGGGCGCCCGCCGAAATACTGCTTGTTGAGCGCCTGCATCATCGTGATCATCTGGCGGGCTCGCTGGATGCGGGGCGTCGTCTCGGCGAACGCCTCGCGGCGGAACCCCACCTCCTTGGCGTGACAGTAGGTGCAATCGTTCCCCATCGACGCGGCGAACATACCCATCGCATCGAAGAAGGTATCGACCGGCATCCCCTTCAGCACTTGGATGTTCTTGAAGTACTGTTCGCTGAGGAGCGGCGCGTCGGCCGCGCTCTGCCCTGCCCGCAGCGACGCGACCGCGAACAGGCACATCGCCGCGGCGATCGCCCAGGAGACGACCGCGTTCGATCGACGCATCATCTGTCCACCGGCACGTTACGGCGCGGGCGTGTCAGCGCGAACGCCGTCACCCAGCCTCCTGCCGTTCGCGAGCACCACCTCGACAACCCGGCCGTAGGGTCGGCCATTGGCGACCGGGTGCATGACGACCGTGACCGGGTCGCCGGGCTTGAACATGTTGGCGCGGTAGCCGGCGGGGTAAATGGTGTTCGGGGCCTGCAGTTCGACCAACCACGACACGACCTGGCCATCTTCGCCTTTGACGTCGACCGTCAACAGACAATGCGGGTTGGACCACACCCACTTGTTGACGGTGCCCTTCAGCGTCGAATTGGTTTCGGAAAAGAGTGTCGAGCCGCTGTGGTGGGCGTGGACCGGCACTCCCGCCAGCAGCGCGAGGGCCACGCCAACGACGATCATCGATCGCTTTTTCATGTGCGTTTCTTTCATAGGGGTCCCTGTGGCCTCTCGACTCACGGGGCGCCAGCCGCGTCGCCGAAAGACTTGTTGTAATTGTCGATTTCAACCGGCGAACAGTAGCGTGTCATCAGATCGATCCGCGGATCCTGCAGCGTCATGCGCAGCTTCAGCGTGTCCCACGGGCGCGTGTAGATTTTCGGATCGTCGATCGTCTCGGACCATTCCATCGTGTCGGCGTCGAGGCGGCGGAATCGTTCGGTGATCCGCGCCTGATCGCTGATTGGCCGGCCGGTGTTATCGAGCCAGACGCGGTCCTCGGGCATGGTGCCAACCGTGACGACTTCGAGCGTGTAATCGTCGATCCACCGGCCGACCGAGTACCCGAACCACCGATTCTCGCGGAACTCGCCGTCAACTTCGACGCCCCCGTCGACCGGCTTGGGCAGCGGCCGCCCATCCGTCCAGATCATCCGCCAGCGGTTGTCGAAGCTATAGAGCATCGCGAGCTTGTGTTCGTCCTGGAAGACCTGGATGCCGAGGTCGTAGTGGTTGTACCGAGGGAATCCGAGCGGCTCGCACTTCGTCCGCGGATCGTTGTTGTCGGCCGGGTCGACAGAGTCTTTGCCCTCGAGTGGCTTGTGCGAACGGTAAACCTGCAGGCCGTACGGGGTGTAGGGAAGCTCGTTCTCGGGCCGGCCGTTGTTCGGCTTCAATTGCACGCCCCCCGACTGGTTGCCCAGCCGCAAGGCGCTCCACATGCCGTTGATGGTCCGCCGCGGCGCCGGCTTCTTGTCCTTTTCCGCGACAGGACCACGGGTCGCGACCGGACTCGGCCAGGTCGCAGGCGTCTTGTCCTGCGCGACGCCCTCGGCGGGCGCCAGCAACGCCGCACCCAGCAGGCCGGCCGTCAACGTCATCATGCGATGCAGCATCGGAGCTCCCTCGAAATGGTCTGCCACCTAGTCGGCGCATCATACCCGAGGTGGGTATGCGGGGCGCCGGCATGTGTGGTGATGCGGCCGGCACCGATCTGGACCCAGCCGCGAAATCGCCAGATCGACATTCCAGAAATTCGGACCGTCGGGATGTCGTACTCCGCCCGGGCCGATCCCGCGCCTGGACGGCGCGGGTATCGGCATGGTGTTGATCCCGATCAGAACACGTACTTCACCGCGAACTGCATGATGCGCGGATCCGCCGACGTCAGGATCTGCCCGAACGTCGCGCTGCTGAAAGCCGTGACCGGGTCGAGCGGCCGCAGCCAGTTGAGCGCGTTGAACGCCTCGACGCGCGCCTCGATCCGCTGGGAGTTGAGGAAGCGGAACGACCGCACGAGCGAGAGGTCGATCGTCTTGCTGGCTGGACCCTTGTAGGCGTTGTAGCCCGAGTTACCGTAGGTGCCGATGGCCGGCTGGGCGAACGCCGCGGGGTTGAACCAGTTGCTCAACGTCTTGTCGCCGTAGACGTTGTCCATCACCTGGTTCACGCGCTGCGCCGTCGTCTGCAGGCCGTCGAGCGACCGGTCGATGCCGGTGAGGACGCGCAACGCATTGCCCGACGATGCGCGAAAAATCCCCGACAGCCTCCAGCCCGACGCGAGCATACGCGCCGCCGTGCTGCTGAACTGCGGTGTCTCGGCGCTGGCGATCAGGTTCAGGATGTGCGTCGGCGAGAAACTGCACGGCCCCTTGTCCTGCTCGTACAGCTCCTTCGCGTTGGCCGGCGGATTGATCAGCGACTGCGGCCGCGTGTAGCCGGTGCCGACGTTGAGCGGGTTGCCGCCGGTGTTGCTCTGCGCGGTGCCCTCGCAGGTCGACCACGTGTAGTTCACGTTGGCGCTCAGGCCGTTGGCCGCTCGCTTCTGCCCCGACAGCAGCACGCCGTGATACCGCTGCCAGCCCTGATCGGTGATCCAGTCGAGATAGCCGATGTACTGACCGTCAACGGGATTCGCCTGCGAGATCTCCCGGCGCAGGTTGATCGGCGCGGTGGAGCAATTCGGGAAGGTCTGCGTGCCCGTCGTCGTGCGCAACGTGCACGGACCGGTCGGGTTCGCCGGAAGGAGTGCCGGGTTACCCGCGACGTCGCCCCAGATGTTCATCATCCGGTTGCCCAGGTAGGTCGCGGACACCGCCGTGGTGTCGCTCAGTTGACGCTGCACCGCCACGTTCCAGGTGTGGACGCGCGTGCCCTTGAGATCCTGCGGCACCTCGATGAAGAGGCCGCCCGGCCCCTTGGCGAGACCGGTGCCGAGGGTCACCGGGAACGGATTGACGCGGCCGACGCCGCCCCACGGATCGTCCAGCGAACCCACGGCCGTTCCCGTCAGCCGCTCCTCATACCCGAAGGGCCATGCCTGCGAGGCATCGAAGAAGAACTGCCCGGAAATGAAGTCGCCGCTCAGGCCGTAGCCGGCGCGCACCGACGTCTTGCCGTCGCCGTTGGGATCCCACGACAGGCCAACGCGCGGCTGGAAGTTCATCCAGTTCGGCTTCAGGCCCGACTTGCCAGGAAAGCCGGGATCGCCTGGATAGGTGAACCCGGGCAACGCATCGGGGTACACCTTGCTGCGCTGGTTGGCGAGGAAGGCCGAGGTGGAGAAGTTGTAGACCGCCTCGTTCTGGTGCTGCTGCGGGAACCAGGGCTCCCACCGCATCCCGTAGTTCATCGTGATCTTGTCGGACACGCGCCAGGTGTCCTGGCCGTAGATCCCGAAGTTCTTCTGGGTCGCGTCGAGCGTGAACGGGTTCGCCTGCCGGAACTCGAACACGCGCCCGGCCATGAAGTCGGCCAGCGACAGTCCGGTCACGCCGCCGTTGATGGTGAAGCCGCCGGCCGCGCGCACGTTGGTGTGCGTCTTCCAGTCGTTGAGGGCCAGCGTGCCGCCGAAGCCGAACTGATGGCTGCCGCGAATCAGCGTCAGGTCGTCCGAGAACGCGTAGGTGTGGGGGCGGTAATACGCATCGAACTCGGTACCCTGGCCGAGACTGAATGCGTTGTTCACCGCGATCAGCGTGACGTCATCGACATAGCTGAAGCTCTTGATCCCGACATCCTCGGGACCGAAGTAGGGCGTGTGCGTGCGGTGGACGTTGGTGTAGTGGTAGGTGAACCGCACGTTGTTGACCATCGTGTTGCTCAACACCATCGTGTCGCCGATGGCCAGCGACGTCGCGTCGCTGTCGCGGCCGCCGAGCGAGGCCGACAGCAGGTTGCCGTTGTTGGCGAACGGCGGATCCCAGAACGTCGTCGTCAGCATGTAGCGGCCGAACAGCGAGTGGTTCTGGTTGATCTGCCAGTCGACCTTGCCAATCGACTGCGTTTCGACCGGCTTGGTCGGGCTCGAATAGGTGGCGCGGCCGCACGGATCGGTGGTCGCCGGAAGCCGCTTGGCAATCGCCAGGGCCGCCGGGCTGATCAGGTTCGCCGCGAGACGGTTGTTCACGAACGGCGCCCGCAGCGTGATCTGCGTGCCGCGGTTGCACGCGGGCGAGGTGAAGGCGGTAAAGTCGCCGGCCATCATCGCGGCAGACGGCACGAACGCGACCAGGTCGGCCGGCGTCTGCGTCGAGCGCGAGGTCTGGTAGGCGCCAAAGAAGAACAGCTTGTCCTGGACGATCTTGCCGCCCAGGGTGCCGCCGAACTGGTTGCGGACCAGGCCGTCACTGCGACGCTTGCCCGTCGCCGGGTCGACGCCGGCAAACGGCGCGGTCGCGTTGAACTTGTGGTGGCGGAAGAACTCGAACGCGTCGCCGTGCAGCAGGTTGGTGCCCGACTTGGTCACCAGGCTGACCGTGCCGCCCGCATGGACGCCGTTCTGCGCGTTCTGCGTGCTGGTCTCGACCTTGAATTCCTGCAGCGCATCCGGAAACGGCAGCGGCATGTTGAAGCCGTCGAACGCGTTGTTGTGCAGGGCGCCGTCAAGCAGGTACGCGACGCCGAACGGCTGCCCGCCTGAAATGGCGATCCCGCGGCTCGACGTCATGCTGCGGCTGGTGTTACCTGCGTCGGCCGCGGCGCCGGTGAGCGTAATCAGCGACAGGGGGTTGCGGCCTTCGAGCGGCAGCGCCTCGACCTGTTCACTGTTGATGGTCGCGCCAACCGCCGGGTTGCGCGTCTCGACCAGCGGCGCCGCCGCTTCGACCGAGACCGTCTCCTCGAGGCTGCCCAGCTCCATCTTCACAGGGATGACCGGGTTGCTGCCGACCTGCAGCACGACGCCGGTCTGCGAGAAGGTGCGGAAGCCCGAGAGCGTCGCCTCGATGCGGTAGGGGCCGGTCGGCAAGTTCAGCAGGACGTAGGAACCGGTGTCGTCGGTCACGGCCTCGCGCCGAAAACCCGTTTCCGTCTGGATGGCGGTGACGGTGACACCCGGGAGGACGGCGCCGCTCGAGTCGGCGACGGTCCCGTTGATTTGAGCGGTAGCCTGGGCCCACACGTTGGTGGCCGCAAGGAGAAGAATCAGGACGGCGCGCAGCACACTAGACATGCGATTCATGCACAAATCCTCTGGATGGCCGGAAATTGGGGGCAAGTATACGCCGTATACGCCTACTGCCAGCGGTGGGAAATCGATCGAATACGGTCGATGGCCTCCAGGATATTGGGCAAGGAATTCGCGTAGCTGAATCGCAGGTAGCCGTCTCCGTGTTGCCCGAACGAGCCGCCATTCAGGCAGGCCACACCGCCCTCATTCAGGATCAGGTCCGCCAGTGCCCTGGACGGCATTCCCGTGCCGGTGACGTTGGGAAACGCATAGAACGCCCCCGGCGGCACCACGCAGGTGAACCCGGGAATCTCGTTCAGGCCCTTCACGATCGCATCGCGGCGCTGGCGGAACTCGGCCACCATCGCCGTCACGCCGTCCTGCGGACCCGTCAGCGCCGCGAGCCCGGCGCGCTGCGTAAAGCTCGCCGTGCACGAGTTGGAATTCACCGTCAGCATGTTCACGGCGTTGGCCAGCCAGACCGGCATCACCCCGTAGCCGAGGCGCCACCCGGTCATCGCGTAGGTCTTGGAAAACCCGTCGAGGATGATCGTCTTCTCCGGCATGCCGTCGAAGCTGGCGATCGACGAGGGCTCGGCGTCGTACCAGATCCGCCGGTAGATCTCGTCGCTCAGCACCATCGCCTCGCGCTCGCGCAGCATCGCCGCCATCTGCGCGAGATCGTCTTTCGGGATCACGCCGCCGGTCGGATTGGCCGGCGAGTTGAGAATCACCAGCTTCGTCTTGCTCGACAGGCGATCCCGGAACACGTCGAGGTCGAACGAGAAGCCGCGGCGCTCGAGCAGCGGCACCGGCACCGGTACCGCTTCGAGATACCGGATCATCGATTCGTAGATCGGAAAGCTCGGGTCGGGAAAGATCACCTCGTCGCCCGGCTCGACCAGCGCCAGCATCGTGAAAAAGATGATCGGCTTCCCGCCGGGGACGACGCAGACGTTCTCGGCCGCCGCCGTGATCCCGCGCGTGCGCGCGACCTCGGCGGCGATGGCCTCGCGGAATTCCGGGAATCCCGGCGTCGGACCGTACTTCGTCCATCCCTCCTCGAGCGCCTGCTTGCCGGCCTCGACGATGTGTCGGGGAGTCGGAAAGTCCGGCTCCCCGATTTCGAGATGGATGACGCGTTGTCCCTTGGCTTCGAGTGCGCGCGCCTTGGCGAGCACTTCGAAGGCCGACTCCGTCTGGAGCCGGGACATGCTTCGTGCCAGTCGCATGGAACCTACAGGAGAGACGACGCCCGCCGTTCCCAGGCGCGGCCCTTTTCCTTCGAGACCGCTTCCACGTCTTTCACGTAGGCGCTGGCCTGCGTCAGGATGTGATGCAGATCGTTGCCGACGCTGAAGAAGGAGAAGCCCTTCTCGAGGAACTCGCCGACGCGGCTGGTGCCGAACAGGAAGATCCCGAGGATGACGTTGTTCTTCTTGGCCGCGGCGCGCAGCTTGTCGGTCGCGGCATTGAGCTCGGGCGACGTGTACATGTGCGGGAACTCGTACTTCTCGTAGAGGCCCATCGACATGCACAGGTCGTTCTGGCCGAGGAACAGCATGTCGACGCCCTTGAGGGCGGCGATCTCGTCGATGTTCTTGATGCAGTCCGCCGTTTCCACCTGGAGTGCCACGATCACGTTGTCGTTCGACGCGCCCGCGTAGCCGAGCAGCCCGGCCTTGTTCATGCTGCGCTGCGGGAAGTAGACCGACCGCGTGCCGGCCGTCGGGTACTTGCAGCAACTGATCGCCTGCTTCGCTTCGTCGGCGTTGTTGATGTAGGGCACGAGGATCCCGTCCGCGCCCATGTCGAGCGACTGCTGGATGCCGGGGCGATCGAAGGCTCC
>CAMCNL010000207.1 GCA_945876205.1 Candidatus Sulfopaludibacter sp. SbA3 | reverse complement strand
CGAGGAGGCGCGCGATCGGCACGCCGGTCGATCGCCGCCTGCACATTGCCTTCATCATTTCCGCGACGCTTGCCGGCGTCGCCGGCGCGCTCCAGGCCCAGGTCACCGAATTCGTCGCGCTCAACTCAGTCAGCGTCGAATTCTCGAGCGAGATCCTGGTCATGCTGATTCTCGGCGGCGCCGGACGACGGTACGGCGCGTTCCTGGGCGTGCCGCTCTACGTGGTGATGCAGGACTACCTCGCGAGGGAGGATCCGACGAACTGGTTCCTCTGGATCGGCGTGATGCTCCTGGCAATCGTCCTGTTCGCGCCGGGCGGCCTGACGAAATGGATTGCGGCCCTCGCGCAGCGTGCCAGAAGGCAAGCCGCATGACGAACCCGGAACCCGGAACCCGGAACCTGGAACCGTCCCCGGTGCTCGAGCTCCGAGGACTCTCCAAGCGATTCGGATCGCTCGACGTGACGCGCGACGTCAACTTCTCGCTCCCCGAAGGCGCGCGGACCGCTCTTATCGGACCGAATGGAGCGGGCAAGACGACCCTGATCAACCTGATCGCGGGACGGCTGCCGCCAAGCGGTGGTGCGATCCGGATTGATGGCGTTGACGTAACGCGGCTCGCCGAGCCCGGGCGCGTGAAGGCAGGCGTGGGACGTACGTTCCAGATCACCAGCCTCTTTCGCCGCCTGACGCTCGAGGAGAACCTGGCGCTGGCGGTGGCGGAGCAGCGGGGCGTGGCGGGGCTGTTGCGGCCGAATCGCGCGGTCGAGGCGGAGATCGATGCGCGCGTCACAGAGATACTGTCGACGTTGCGTCTGGCGGACGTGGCGCGCACGCGCGTCGAGGTGCTCCCGTACGGCGTGCAGCGGATGGTGGAGCTTGGGATCGCCCTGGCCCTGCGCCCGAGGCTGCTGCTGCTCGACGAGCCGGCGGCTGGCGTGCCGCGAGCGGAGGTCGGCATCATCTTCGAGGCGATCGCACAGCTTCCGGCATCGATGGCCGTGTTGCTCGTCGAGCACGACATCGATATCGTCTTCCGGTTCGCCACGCGGATCGCGGTGCTCGTCGCCGGGTCGATCCTGGTCGAGGGTACGCCACAGGAAATCAGCGAACATCCTGAGGTTCGACGGCTGTACCTGGGGACCCATGCCTAATATCCTCGAGCTCGCGCACGTCACCGCCGGCTATGGCCGGACGGTCATCCTCGAGGATGTCAGCGTGTCGCTGCCGCAGGGCGCGGCGCTGGCGATTCTTGGGCGGAACGGTGTCGGCAAGACCACCTTGATGCGGACGATCGCGGGCCACACGACGCTCCATCAGGGGCGCATCCTGCTCGAAGGCCAGGACGTCGCCTCCGCCGAACCGTGGCGGCGGGCGCGGCTCGGCGTCGGATTCGTGCCGCAGGAGCGCGAGATCTTTCCGTCGCTGTCGGTGCTCGAGAACATCACCGTCGGCGCCATCCCCGGTGCGTGGACGCTCGAGCGGATCTTCGAGCTCTTTCCGCAGCTCCAGGCGCGGGGCCGCAACTACGGCAACCAGCTGTCGGGAGGCGAACAGCAGATGCTGAGCATCGCCCGCGCGCTGGCGCTGCAACCGAAGGTCATGCTGCTCGACGAGCCATTCGAGGGGCTCGCGCCGACGATCGTGGATAAACTTGCGGGCGTGTTCACCGAGCTTCGCCGGGCCGGCCTGTCGATCGTCCTGGCGGAGCAGCACGCCAGGCTGGCGCTCGACATGACCGATGAAGCCATCGCGCTGGTCCGCGGGCGCATCGTCGTCCAGCGCAGCAGCCGGGCGCTCATCGACGAGCCAGCCCTGCTCGAGGATGCGCTCGCCATTCAGGACCAACGTCTGACTGAGGACAACAAGTAATGCAACGGCCTATTCAGGATCTCCGCGAATGGCTCGCACGCGCCGAAGGTATCGGCGAGCTCGTGCGCGTGAAGCAGCCCGTAGACCGCGACGAAGAGATGAGCGCGGTGACCTATCTCCTGGCGAAGCGGCAGCCGTCGCCCGCCGTGCTCTTCGAGCAGCCGGCGCCGGCGGAGTCGAACGGCATCGGCGCGCGGATGCTGTGGAACATCCTCGGACCGAGCCTGCGGCGCACGGCATTGAGCCTCGAAGAACCGCCCGACACGCCGACGGTGGAGCTGATTCGCCGGGTGAAGGAGAAGTTCAAGACGCGCATTCCGCCGCGCGAGGTGCCTCGCAACGAGGCGCCGGTCTACGAGAACACCCGTACGGGCGCGGACATCGATCTGCACTCGTTGCCGATCCCCACGCACTGGCCGCTCGACGGCGGCCGCTATGCCGGCACCGCCGACGCAGTCATCACGCGCGACCCCGACAACGGCTATCTCAACGTCGGCACCTACCGCATGATGTTGCAGGGGAAGTCACAGGCCGGGCTCTACCTGTCGCCTGGCAAGGACGCCCTCCTCCACATCACGCGTTCGTGGGAGAAGGGTGAGTCCGTGCAGGTCGCGGCGGCCTGGGGCATCGATCCGCTCTTCATGCTCGTCGGCTCGCAGAAGTTTCCGAAGGACATCTCCGAGTACGAATATGCAGGCGGGGTGAAAGGGGAGCCGATCCCCGTCGTCCGCGGGACGACGACCGATCTGCTCATCCCCGCGAACGCGGAGCTCGTCGTTGAGGGCCTGATCCACCCGCAGTCGAGGAAGGCCGAGGGGCCATTCGGCGAGTTCACCGGCTACTACGGCAAGCCCGAAGCGGCGGCGCCGCTCGTCGACATCACGGCGATTCATTACCGGACGAATCCGATCCTGACGAATGCGCTGATGGCGGATTACCCGTCGTGCGAGCAGAGCGGGTTCTTCGCCATCCTGCGTTCCGCGCGCATCTGGGATGACTTCGAGAAGCTCGGCGTGCCGGGCATCAAGGGGGTCTACTCGCATCCGGCGGCCGCGGGCGGCTTCGGGATGACGATCGTCAGCCTCGAGCAGAAGTATCCCGGCCACGCGGCGCAGGTGCTCGCGCTTGCCGCGCAAGTGCCCGGCGGTGCGTACTTCACGAAGTGGATCATCACGGTGGACGACGACGTCGATCCGACCGACATGGACCAGGTGATCTGGGCGATGGCCACGCGGTGCAATCCGACCGACGACATCGACATCCTGCGCAACACCTGGAGCACCGGTCTCGACCCGTCGCAGAACCCGCCCGAGAAGCGGGTGTTCGGATCGAAGGCGATGATCAACGCCTGCAAGGACTATCGCGCCATCTCGTCATTCTCGAAGCGGAGCATGCTCCGCAAGTCGGTCTACGACACGGTGGCCGCGCGCTGGAGCGAGCTGGGACTTCCCGGGAAGGCGCCGAACGTCTCGGTATTCGAGCCGGACCCGCCCAAGCGCGCGGAGTAAAGCCGGGTCCAAAAGGACCCGGCCTACGAGGTAAAGACCAGGCCTACGAGGTAGATCGTGCCCCGAGTTCGAACGAACGCGCTGACCGACGATCTCTATCAGCGCCTGAGCGGTGCCGACATCGAATCGTTCGCGGCGCTCGCGATCGTCGTCGCCACGGTGGACGCCGAAGGCTGGCCGCATCCCGCGATGCTCAGTTACTACGAGGTGGCGGCGGTGGATCGGCAGAACGTGCGGCTCGCGATCTACACCGATAGCCGCACCTGCGCCAACATGCGCGAGCGCGGCAAGACGACGCTGATCGTCGTCGACGAGAACCTGGCGTGCTACGTCAGGGGCGTGGTGCGCGAGATCGTCCCCGCGATGACCTCCGCGCCGTTCAATGCGATGTTGCACCTGGGCATCGACGAAGTGCTCTTCGACGAGCCGCCGCCCGATCTCGAGCCCGGCGCCTTCGTCACAAGCGGAATTACCTATCGACCGCGCACAGGACAACCACTCGCGCAGGCGCGCGCGGTGCTGGCTGAATTACAGAGAGGACCGCAACAATGACTCGACTGCTGACGATGGCCTTCGCGGCGCTGATCGCGGCGGCTCCGGTGACGGCGCACTGGAACCTGCTGAATACGAAAGTCACGATCAAGGGCGGCGTCATCGTCGCCGACAAGCGGCAGGCCCGTTAGCGGCGAGGGTGGTTCACTTCGGCGCCATGCGAATGGCGCCGTCGAGACGGATGACCTCGCCGTTGAGCATCTCGTTCTCGAAGATGTGCTTCACGAGGCCCGCGAACTCTTCGGGGCGTCCGAGGCGCGAGGGGAAGGGCACCTGCAGTGCCAGTGACTCTCGCGCCGCTTCGGGAAGACCCGCGAGCAGGGGCGTGTCGAACGTCCCTGGCGCAATCGTCATCACGCGCACGCCCATCCGCGCGAACTCCCTGGCGATCGGCAGCGTCATCGCGACGATGCCCCCCTTCGAGGCCGAGTAGGCCGCCTGTCCGATCTGGCCGTCGTAGGCGGCCACCGACGCGGTGCTCACGATCACGCCGCGCTCACCGGCCGCATTCGGCTGATTCGCGGCCATCGCGGCAGCGGCCAGGCGGATCGCGTTGAACGTGCCGATCAAGTTGATCTGAATCACCCGCGCGAAGTGGTCGAGCGGCTGCACGCCTTCTTTCGGCAGCACGCGTTCGGCGTTGCCGACCCCCGCCGCGTTTACGAGCCCGTGCAGCCCACCGAAGTCCTTGACGGCTGTGTCGACGGCACGCTGCACGTCGGCGTCGTTGGTCACGTCGCCTTTGACGAACCTGGCCTTCGCTGGGCCCAGCCGCTTCGCCTTCTCGTCACCCGTCGCCTGATTCAGGTCGATGATGACGACCCGCCCGCCCGCGTTGACGACCATCTCGGCGCATGCGCCGCCGAGCCCTGACGCGCCGCCCGTGATCAGTACCGTTCGTCCGTCGAGAAGCATGTAGCGATTCTAAAAGAAAAGGGCCGGCGAAAGCCGGCCTGTTGGGGTAGCTAAGTAGCTCGGTCGCTCGGTAGCTGGGTTGCTGGGGAGGTAGCTAGGTTCCCCCAGCTACCCAGCGACCCAGCTACCTACCTGCCTACACCGTGGGTTTGTGCGCCACTGCCTGGAGTTCCTGCTTCTTCTTGGAACCGCCGAGTCCCTGGATCTGCAGCACGGGCTCGGTCGACTCCTTGAGCACTTCCTTGCGGTAGAGCGCTTCCATCTCTTTGTGATGGCGGAGCTGCTCGGGCGTCATGTTCGCGACCTTGCGCGCCGCGAGCTTCTCTTCGCGCGCGTTCTTCGCGATACCCAGGTCGTCGAGGTCGGTCTGCTTGCCCTTGGCCACCGCCTCGGCGTTGAGCACCAGCGAGTGATCCTTGCTGTCCATCACGACTTCCTTGCCGCCGGCGAAGATTTCGTGACGGCCGTGCTCCTCGTACCACTTGGTGAGCGTCGCCGTCATGTGCATCTTCTCGATGATGTTCCGCCAGCCGATGCCGGTGTTGTAGGCGCAGAAGGAAATCTCGCCCTGCTGCGTGGCATACGGGATGATGCACATCTCGGTGCGCCGGAAGTCGTAGTTGAAGAGATCCTGGAACCACATGCCCGCGATGAAGAGGAAGTTCCAGCGATCCGCGCGCCGCTTCTCGACGTCTGACATCGTTCGGTCGCCCGTGACCTTGCCGTAGTCGCGCCCCGTCGCGCCGAACGTCTTGTCGAACTTTTTCATCAGGTCGGCGATGCGGAAGTGCGTCGGCGACTTGAACGGGTCGTAATTGCGCATCAACGCGAGCGCCATTCCGGCCACCGTGAGGAACCTGCCGCGCGCCGCGTCGTTGACGTCGGCGACGTCCTTGGCGAGTTGCTCGGCCTTCAGGAACGCGGTCACCGGCACCGCTTCCTTGGTGTCCTTGTCGATCATCAACGCCATGCCGATGCCGCAGTTCGGGTGGCATCCGCAGGTGAGCTGGCCCCAGTCACGATCGGGGCCGTGGACGACGTCGGCCCAGTCCGTGAAGGTGGACATAAAGGAGATCGGGAACCAGTCGCGGATCGGCTCGCCGAGGCCAACCTGGTTCTTCACGTCGTGCGCGAGGTGCGACAGCGTGTAGCGCTGGGCGGCGCGGCGCTCCGGCGTGATCTCCTCGTCCCGGCCGGTGAAGGAGACCGGCTGAAACGACAGGAAGCCGATCCGCTTCGGGTTGTTCATCGCGAACTCGATCACCCGGCCGACCTGCTCGTTGTTGACGCCGTTGACGATGGTGATAACCGGCACGATGTCGACGCCCGCCTCGAACAGGTTTTCGATGGCGCGGAGCTTGACGTCGAACAGGTTGCCGACGCGGCGGTGCGAGTTGGCGGCGTTGCCGATGCCGTCAAACTGCAGGTAGGCGTAGCGCAGGCCCGCTTCGGCGGCGGCCTTGGCGAACTCGGGGCTCTTGGCGAATTCGATGCCGTTGGTCGCTGCCTGGATGCTGTTGTAGCCGACCTTGCGCGCGTAGCGGACCGCGTCGAGGAAGTACGGCGACATCGTCGGCTCGCCGCCGGAGAACTGCACCGACATCTGCCGCTTCGGCTTGATGGTGACCGCGTTGTCGAGCACCTGCTTGATGTCTTCCCAGGTCAACTCGTGGACGAATCCGACCTGGTTGGCGTCCATGAAGCAGGGGTCGCACATCATGTTGCAGCGGTTGGTGAGGTCGACGGTGAGCACCGAGCCGCGGCCGTGCTTGACGGTGGAACTGCCGTGGTTGTGCAGCTTGGCGTCGTTGTGCGCCCGGATGTCGCGGCCCGGGAAGACCTGCTCGAGGTGCTTGAAGAACTCCGTGTCCATCGCCATCACGTCCTCGAAGTGGCCGTGGAGCGGGCAATCCTTGACCATGAGAATCTTGCCGTCGCGCTCGATGATCGTCGCCTTGATCTCGCCGACCTTCTCGTTGAGGAGGACGGAGACATCCTTCTTCCCGTCGAGGATCTCCTGCCGCGCCTCGCGGGTGCAGGTGGGGCAGAGCGAGTCGGTCTCGCGCGGCCAGCCGAGTGGCGGCTTCGTCTTCTGATGGGACTTGAGGAGCGGCTTGTCGGACCAGCGCGGCGTGAACGAGGGGTTCTGCTTGATCTTGTTCACCGTTGAGAACACCTGCCAGATGCCGTTGGCGGCGACTGACAGACCCTTTTCCACGTATTTGATCGGCGCGTGCATGCAGTCTCTCCTATCCCAGCAGGTCCGAGCCTGGACCTGTGATCCGGTGGATTTTAACGCCAGAATGCCAGAGATCACGCCGATTTTCAGCCCATTGGCGCTGGGCGGGGGTGGGTGGGCAGGCGCGGTGCTTCAACCGGCGGGTGGGTGACGGCGGTTCGCTCCGAGGGACGACGCCCCACACATGCATGCGTATTACAGATTGATTGGCTCAGATCATTGTATTTCCCTTATGCTCGCCAGCCGGACAGAATGTCCGGACCATGTTCGACGGGCAAGACCCCTTCCCCCTTCCCCCTTCCCCCTTTCCCCCTGCGTCGCAGGGCCTTTACGATGCGACGCGTGAGCACGATGCGTGCGGCGTCGGCTTCGTCGTCCACATCAAGGGGCAGCGCTCGCACGCCATCGTGCGCAAGGCGCTGCAGGTGCTCATCAATCTCGAACACCGCGGCGCGTGCGGCT
>CAMCNL010000206.1 GCA_945876205.1 Candidatus Sulfopaludibacter sp. SbA3 | reverse complement strand
GTCATGAGCGGCTGCTCACGGCGCTCGCGGCGGTTTCACATCTCAACTGGAGGCTGACCTGCGCCGGAAGTCTGACGCGCCATCCGGCGACAACCGACCGGGTGCGGACGGCAATCGCGACGCTCGGACTCGAGGATCGCGTGTCGCTTGCTGGCGATCTTGACGGCCGGGCGCTGGAGAGATGCTACGACGGCTCGGATGTGTTCGTGCTGGCAACCCGGCAGGAGACCTATGGAATGGCCGTAGCGGAAGCCGTCGCCCACGGACTCCCGGTGGTCGCGACCATGACCGGCGCGATACCAGAGTTACTGGCGGATGGCGCCGGCCTGCTGGTGCCGGTCGGAGATACGCCGGCGCTCATCGACGCGCTTTCACGCGTGCTCGGCGACGCGGCCCTTCGCGCGCGTCTTGCCGAAGGCGCGCGCCGCATGCGAGACCGGCTGCCCACCTGGGAGCAGACGTCCGGCCGCATCGCGGGCGCGCTCGACTCCCTGGTGGCTCATGGATGAATCCAGCTGATGGCGACGAATGACCGCACAGACAGCCGGTCTCGTTGTAGCCCGCATCGCTCGCGCGATATCTGGGCCGCTCGACGCCGGCGATGTCTGCTGCAACTCCGTCAGGTTCAACAGGTAACCCCTGCGCGCACGGCGCGTTCGGTCGGATGGATAACGCGCGTGGCCCGCGCGTATCCTTTCTGCGCGCGGGTCAACTGGGCGACGGTACAGGCGATCTCTCGCGCGCTATCATCTCGCGCTCGTTGCATTTGATAGTAATTGGAGACGTGAAATCAGGGACATCGTACCGCGCGAACGATCCGTTCCGGTCTACTCCATAGACTGTTAGACCGTCGGATTGAAGCACAAGTAGGAGACCAACCATGCAGGCTACAAGGACAGGTACGCGATCTACCTTCGGCATATATTTCGCGTCTCTGCTGCTCGTGGCTGCCGCAGCTGAATCCGCCACAATACCCATCAACTGCGACACCGGCGGGACGATCACCGAAGGCGTGACACACCTGAAGCCCGGCGACACCCTGCTCGTGACTGGCACCTGCAAGGAGAACGTCGTGATTTCCTCGGACATTCTGCGAATCACGCTCGACGGACAGGGGAAGGCGACAATTGCTGCTCCCGGCAACACAATGGACGGCATCTGAACGGCCTGACCTGCGACTGCACCAGACGGCCGTCGGTGTTCGAAGCCGTGGACGGCCGCTGGTGAGCCGCAAACGTTCGGTAGACTCTTGTTCTAGGTGGCGCGAGCTCGTATGAAGCCCAAGGCATACATCGAAACATCAATAGTGAGCTACCTGACCGCGTGGCAGAGTCGCGACCTTGTCCTGGCGGCGCACCAGCAAGTGACCCGCGATTGGTGGGCCAGCCGGGGGAACTTTGAACTGTTTGCCTCACAGTTCGTTCTCGACGAAGCCGCGGCCGGTGACCAGGATGCAGCGGGGAATCGTCTTGCGGCACTCGCGGACACGGCGGCCCTCGAAGTCACGGAGGAGGCGATTTTGTTGGCCGAGAGGCTGATTGCCGGCGGCGGCCTGCCGGCGCAGGCCCGCGTCGATGCGCTCCATGTCGCGATGGCGACGGTTCACGGCATGGACTACTTGCTGACCTGGAATTGCCGTCACATCGCCAACGCTGCGTTGCGTGCCAAGATTGAAGAGCTGTGCCGGGAGGCCGGCTTCGAGCCGCCGACCATCTGCACGCCTCTGGAGTTACCGAAGGACTAGCCGCGATGGAACAAGATCCGATCATCGAAGGGATTCACGCAATCCGCGAGGCCCTATCAAGGGTGTCGGGCCACGACATCCGTAAGATCGCTGAAGCTGCAAAGGCCCGGCAGGCCGAGAGCGGCAGGAAAGCTGTGCGACTTCCTCCGCGCAAGGCGAAGGCGACACGGAAAGCATCCTGATCACCGAGCGACCCGCTGCCGAACACGCGTTGCACCAGGCGACCCAGTGCGATCCTGGGCGGCCGCTGGTGAACGCTGGCCGTTGACTTTAGTGCCAGTGGGAGACACGCCGGCGTTCGTCGAGGCTCTCTCACGTGTGCTCGGCGACGCGGCCCTTCGCGCGCGTCTTGCCGAAGGCGCGCGCCGTATGCGAGACCGGCTGCCCACCTGGGAGCAGACGTCCGGCCGCATCGCGGACGCGCTCGACTCCCTCGTCACTCATGGAGAAATCGACTCCGTTGTCACTCAGGGATGAATCGCTTTCGCATTGGCTTGGCCTGCGCGAACCGGCCGACGTCGCGGCACGGTCTGAGCCGCTGACGCGCAGGATTGCGGATGCGTTGCCCGCCGGCGAGGCCGTCTGCGCGCTCGACCTGGCCACCGGCACGGGCTCGAACATCCGCTACCTGATGGATCGCCTGCCAGGCGGTCAGCGCTGGTTGGCCGTCGACCGGAGCGCCGGCCTTCTTGCGGAGCTCCGAGACCGGATGTCGTCTTTCGAGTGTGAGATCGAGACACGGCAGATGGATCTCGGCACCCTGGACGATCGGCAGATCTTTGCCGGACGCCATCTCGTGACCGCCTCAGCGCTGCTCGACCTGGTGTCGGCCGAGTGGCTGCGGACACTCGCGGCGCACTGTCGCGCCACTGGCGCCGCGGCGCTCTTCACCATTACCTACAACGGTCGGTCATCGTGCGTGCCTGCCGAACCCGAGGATGACCTGGTACGTCGTCTCATGAACCGGCATCAGAAAACGGACAAGGGACTTGGTGGTCCGGCGCTTGGACCTGACGCCGTCTCGTGCGCCGCGCAGCAGTTTGCCGAGATCGGATACCAGGTTCAGTGTGAGCCCAGCGACTGGACGCTCGGCCCGGAGGTGGCCGACCTGCAGCGAATGCTGATCGACGGCTGGGCGCAGGCGGCGACCGAGATGGCGCCTGAACATCTCTCGACGATCGCGCACTGGCGCGAGCGTCGGCTGGCGCACGTCGATGCCGGTCGCTCGCGGCTCGTCGTCGGCCACGACGATCTCGCGGCATGGCCGCCGCGGAACGAGGAGCTGGTGCGCTAGCGGGAATGCCGAGGCGTGCGGCGAAACGTCGCCACCACGGGATGATGATCCGACACCGCGCCGAGCGCGGGCAGTCTCGAGGTGTCAACGACGTCGACCGATTCGAGCGTCAGGTCGACCTCCGGCGCATAGAAGGCGTAGTCGATGCGCGACGCGCGGCCGCGCGGCCGCGTCGACCCCGACGCCACGCCACCGGCGCGTCCACGCGCGGCGGCGTCCGCCCACGCGTCCCGATAGACACGCGTCACCGCTTGTAGCTCGCTCGCGTCCGGCCTGGCATTGAGGTCGCCGATCAGGAGCCCGGGGCCCTGCCGCGCGGCCCACGGCAGGAGCTTGGCGATTTCGCGCACGCGATCGGCCTGGTTCTGAAGGTTCGCTGACAGGTGCGTCACGATGATCGACACGTCCGGCATCGACGCGACGCGCACCGCCAGCGCCACCCGTCCCTCGGACAGACGTATGGCGCTCGAGCCCACGAGACGCTCGCGAGCGAAGACCGCGACGCCCTCCGTTTCGACGCCGCGTCCCCGGCCCCCCTCCTGACACTCCCTGCGTTCGGTGATCCAGGCCCTCTCGTACAGGTGCGTCCACGGGTACCCGGTACGCCGCCGCAGTCCCTCGGCGATCAACGCGGGTTGATCGTCGCAGTTGAATCCCGGGTGATTTCGCATCGCCTCCTGCACGCCTACAAGGTCGGCGTCGAGGCGCGCGATCGCGTCGGTGGTCCGATCGAGGTCGTAGTGGCCGCTCAGGTCAGCGCCCTTATGGATGTTGAACGTGACAACGCGAAATGTCCGGGCCGTGTCGGACTGGGACGCGGTCCGGCGAACCAGGGACAAGCTGACGACCGAGATGACGATGGCGACCGCGACAGCGAGTCTGTGCATTGCACTAGATGATTCGATTGACGCTCCCGCCCACCGGTCCTTCGAAGGGATCGGCCAGGACGTTCAGCTCGCAATCGAACAGCACGTCTCCACCCATGCGAAACACGCGGTAGCCTGGCCGGCGACAGTCGCGCAGGCGGTCCTGCGGCGGCAGCCGGATCGCGGGGCGGCCGTCGCCGATGAACACCGGGGCGACCGTAATCTGCAGTCGATCGAGGAGATTGGCCTCGAAGAATGTCGACACGGTGACGCCGCCGCCCTCGACGAATACCCGTGCGCAGCGACGGGCGCGCAGCAATTGCAGCACCTGCGCCGCTTCTTCACCAGGTGCGCCCTCGTCAATGCCGGCGATGACGGCGCCCTCGATCTGTTTCTCGCCCGGCAACACGCGTGAACGCCCGCAGACGTACAACGTCGGGACCGCCCGATCGGTGAAGACGCGGAAGGTCGGCAGGAGCCGTCGTCCTGAATCGATCACGACGCGGAGTGGGCTTGGGCCGGACACGTGTCGGGTCGTGAGCTGCGGATCGTCGGCGGCCACGGTGCCGGCGCCGACGACGATGGCATCGCAGAGCGCGCGCATACGGTGCACGTGCACGATGTTGTCGCCGCCCGTGACGAACTGCGAGTCGCCCGACGGCGTCGCGATGAATCCGGCGAGGCTCTTGCCGAGATGGCCGACCGTGAGTGGGCGCACCGACGTCGCGCTGCAGATCGGCAGGTACAGATTCAACAGCTCGGACCGGGTATCGTGCGGTGGCAGCCGGGATTTCCATCCGGTGCCAGGACACCAGGCTAATACGGCGCCGGGGCTGTCGGCGGGCACCTGTCGCAGGCCCCCCGTCTCGTCCTCGCCGAACAGCAGGCGCTCGCCCCCTCGCTCGAGCCCGTCGGCCAGCGCGGCGGCCGCCCGGACCATGCGCCATGCGGAGTCCACGGCCGAGTCGTTGTGCGGGATGAGAGCTGGCGCCGCCTGGGAAGACATACGACTGGCACTATAGCCACAGCCCCCGCCGAATGCCAAGGTCACACGGCTACCATTCTCTCGTGAGCGTTTCGTGAGACGATCGGCTTCCACATGGGAGGAGATTCCATCGTGCCATCAGCAGGAACATTGGCGATCCTCGTCGGCGGAGGCCCTGCCCCAGGCATCAACACGGTCATTTCAGCAGCCACCATCGCGGCCATCAACGAAGGCTTCACCGTCCTCGGCGTGCGGGATGGGTTCAAGTGGCTGATGCGTGGAGACCGGTCGCAGCTTCGGCCGCTCGCCATCAGCGATGTCTCGCGCATCCACCTGCAGGGCGGCTCGATACTCGGGGTCGCGCGCGACAATCCGGCCGCCTCGGCGAAGGCCATGAGCACCGTGATTGAGACGCTCGACTCTTTCAACGTGACGCATCTCATGACGATTGGCGGCGACGATACGGCTCTCTCCGCAAGTGCGGTGGCGTCAGCCAGCGACAATCGAATCCGCACGGTCCACGTCCCGAAGACCATCGACAACGATCTGCCGCTCCCGCGTCACATCCCGACGTTCGGATTTCAGACGGCGCGCCACGTCGGCGTCGAGCTGGTGCGCAACATCATGGAAGATGCCCGCGCGACCAAGCGGTGGTATGTCGTGGTCGCGATGGGACGAAAAGCCGGCCATCTGGCGCTCGGGATCGGCAAAGCGGCTGCCGCCACGGTCACGCTCATCGGCGAGGAGTTCGAGCGAGACAGGCTCGCGTTCTCCGAGATCTGCGACATCGTGGAAGGCGCGATCATCAAGCGCCGCGCGATGGGCCGGCCCTTCGGCGTCGTGGTCCTGGCAGAAGGCCTGATCGAGAAGCTCGATCCGCAGGAGCTGGCCGACCTGCAGGATGTGGAGCGCGATGAACACGGCCATATTCGCTTTGCCGAAGTCGACCTTGCGCGCAAGGTCAAGGCCGAGGTGCAGGGCCAATTGAGCCAGCGCGGCATTCGCGTGACGATCACGAACAAGAACATCGGCTACGAGCTGCGGTGCGCCGCGCCGATTCCGCTTGATGCCGCGTACTGCCGCGACCTCGGCCACGGCGCCATCCGCTTCTTGCTGAGTGGCGGGAGCCAGGCGATGGTCAGCATCCAGGACGGACGGCTCGTCCCTATCTCATTCGAGGACATCCGCGAGCCGGACACCGGCAAGACGCGGGTGCGGATGGTGGACATCCACAGCGAGGGGTATCGGGTCGCGCGTGAATACATGATTCGACTGGGGCGCGAAGACTTTGGCAACCCGGCCTGGGTCGAGAAACTGGCCGCGGCCGCCAGCATGAGCGTCGACGGGTTTCGCAGCCGCTTCGAGTATTTGAACTGACGATCGACTCACATCATGCCCATCAAACGAATCGGCATCCTGGTTGGAGGTGGCCCCGCGCCTGGCACCAATGGCGTCATTGCCGCAATCGCGCTCGAGGCGATCAAGGTTGGCGCGACACCCATAGGGTTTCACGACGGGTTCACGTGGCTCGCCCAGCGCTACACCGACGAACAGCACGAGCTGACCGTTGACGAGGTCTCGCGCATACACCTCGACGGCGGCACGATCCTGGGCACGTCACGCACCGACGTCGCACGCGATCGGCCGAGCCTCGAGAACGCGGTCGCCGCGCTCAACAAGCTGGGTATCGAGGCGCTGGCCGCGATCGGCGGCGACGACCTGGTGCGAAGCGCCGTCGCGATCGAGCGGGAAACGCGCGGCGCGATCAAGGTCGTGCTGATTCCGAAGAGCATCGACAACGACCTGTGGATGCCGCTTCCGGTGGTGACGCTCGGCTACGAGACGGCCCGGCACGTGGCCGTCAAATTGATCGAGAGCTTGATGGAGGATGCGCGCACGACCGGGCGCTGGTATCTGTGCGTGACCATGGGGCGCCCGACAGGGCATCTCACGCTCGGCATCGGCAAGGCCGTGAGCGCCCCGTGCACAATCATCCCTGAAGAATTCCACGGCGACACCATTTCACTGTCTGACATCTGCGACGTCGTCGAGGGTGCGATCATCAAGCGCCGCGCGATGGGGCGCTCGCACGGAGTGGTGTTGTTGTCGGAGGCGCTGGTCGAACGATTCAATCCCGACGAGGTGGCCGAGTTGCAGGACGTGGACCGTGACGCGCAGGGCAACATTCGGGTCACTGAAATCGATCTTGGCCGCAAGGTCAAGAACGACGTCCAGGTCCGCCTGGAGCAGCGCGGCATCAAGGTCACGATCGTCGACAAGACCATCGGCTATGAGCTGCGCTGCGCGGCCCCGATTCCCTATGATGCCGAATACGCCCGCGACCTTGGCTATGCGGCGGTCAACCACCTGCTCACAGGCGGCTCTGGCGCGATGATCACGATTCAGGGGGGCGACTTCCAATCGATCCCCTTCAGCGAGATCGTCGAGCTGTGCTTGATCCGATTCGGTGGACGGTTTAGTTACGCTGCGTGAGTCATCTTGCGTTCGTACGCCGCGGGGCTCATCCGACCAGCAGATGAGTGCCGCCGCCGTTGGTTATAGAACACTTCGAGGTAGTCGAACAACTCGGCCTTGGCGTCGCCGTGGCTGGCGAAGCGCTCACCGACTTCGTGCTTGACGGTCGAGAAGAACGCCTCCATGACCGCGTTGTCGTAGCAGTTGC
>CAMCNL010000205.1 GCA_945876205.1 Candidatus Sulfopaludibacter sp. SbA3 | reverse complement strand
GGAGTCTCGGCACCGGATTCGCCGGACTGGCGGTCGGCCGCCTCGCCGCCGCGCGGCTGTCGCGAGTGGGACTCCAGATGCGAAGTGTCCCCCTCGGCGCCGGCTCGGACCTGACCGCGACCCTCCAGCGAATCGCGACGATCGGCTATCGCGAGGTCGAGTTCTGGACGCCGTCGGGGCTCACCTTCGATCCGCTCCAGGTCCGGCGGTCGATGGACCGGCTTTCGCTCACCGCCCCCTCCCGTCAAGTGCCGATGGCGGATGTGTTCTCGAATTGGAGGACGGTGCTGAACACCTGTCGAATTCTCGGGAATCGCCACGTGGTGTGCGAAGAGGTGCCCGCGGCGCAGCGAGCCACGCTTGGCGGCTACGCGAAGGTCGCCGAGTTGCTGAACTCCGCTGGGAAAATCAGTCAATGGGCGGGCCTGCAGCTCGTCGTCCATCAGCACGTCAGCGATTTCCGGCCACTCAACGGGGTCGTGCCGTTCGAGTATCTGGCGAGCCATACGGATCCGACGCTGGTGAAATTCCAGATGAATCTCTCGGCGATGACCAGGACGGGGCGACAGCCCCTCGCCGACCTCTCCCAATATCCCGGCAGGTTTGTCAGCCTCCACCTCACGGACCTGGTCACGCCGTCCCAGGACGCGGTGGGGCTGGGCGAAGGCAGCGTTGATTTTTCAGCGCTCCTTTCAGCGGCCGGGCGCGCGGGGATTCAGTACTATTTCGTCGCCGACGAACGGCCGGAAGCCCCTTGGGAGCACGCAATCGCGAACTTTGCGTACGTGTCGACGCTGGAGTTCGAGTAATCCTTATCCCTTTCTCCACCGACCGAACCACGTCTGGTGGCCCGGAGTCGGGGCGTCCGCCGCACCCTTTTTCAACTCGAGCCCTTCGGCCGCCGACCGCACGAGATCGCCGTCGATCCGCGCCGACTGCGCGGCATAGCCGCTCAGCAGCGCGCGATGAGACAGGAGATTAATCAGCCGCGGGATGCCGCCCGAATACTCGTGCACGGCCTGCAGCGCCGAGGGCGTGAACGTCACCGCGCCGGTGCTGCCCGCGACCGCCAGACGATGCGCGATGTAGGCCGACGTCTCGTCCTCGGTCAGCGGAGTGAGTTGGTAGCGGATGGAGAATCGCTGGTCGAGCAGGCGCAGCTCCGGCATGCGAAGCACCGACACCAGATCGAGCTGGCCGACGAGCACGACCTGCAGCACGGTCTCCTTTTCGGGGACCAGGTTGCACAGCAGCCGGATCTGCTCGAGCGTCGCGATCGGCAGCGCCTGCGCTTCGTCGGCGATGAGCACGGCGGTGGCCCCAAGCACGGCGAGACTTCCAAGGAAGTCATGAAGCGCGCTGAGCATCTCCTGCCGTCCGAGCCGCGTGCTGTCGCCAAGCTCCTCTCCCGCGGAAAGCACGCCGAAGTCCCGGAGGACGCTCGTCAACAGGTCGTCTTCGGAAATGAAGGGATTCGACAGGAGGGCGGTGAATGTCGTCCGGTCACCGCCATCGGCAAGGGCCCGGCACAATGTCGTCTTCCCGGTGCCAACGTCGCCCATCACGACGGCAAAGGCTTCGCGCGCCACGATCGCGTCACGCAGCAAGGTCATCGCCTTGGAATGTGACTGGCTTTCGTACAGGTATTTCGGATCCGCCGTCAGACGAAAAGGCTTTTCAGCGAAGTGGTAGAAGTTCTCGTACATCCGAGCGATGAGGATTTTATCCCAGCCGCCATCAGAAGGGCCCACACCGCGACCGGCACGACTTTCCCCTGGTAGAGCGTCGTCCAGAGGTTCCAGCCGGCCCACACGGCCGTCGACGCGCTGGAATTCGCCCACTCCTGCGCGAAGATCGTCACCAAATGAGCCGCAAACACGAGGGCGAGGCCGGCGAT
Organism: Candidatus Sulfopaludibacter sp. SbA3; assembly: GCA_945876205.1. Classification (GTDB taxonomy): domain Bacteria; phylum Acidobacteriota; class Vicinamibacteria; order Vicinamibacterales; family UBA2999; genus CANNDT01. Next base: position 5,684 of record CAMCNL010000205.1, on the reverse strand, counting down.
GAGGCGGTACGCGCGCTGCCGCCACGACAGCCACAGGCTGCCGAGGATCAAGGCGGTCGCCAGGGCGAGATCGGCGCCAAGAATGCGCTGCGGCACGGCCACCGGCTTGCGGCCAGGGTCGATCACGGCGAGCCCGCGTCCGGGAACGGCGGTGGGCTGCAGCGAGGGCCGAAACACGCCGACCGATCGCAGCGTGACGACACCACGCTCGAGCGCGTGGAGGTAGGCCGGCTCCAGCACGCGCCACGCGGCGAGGCTTCCGACGTACAGCACGGCAACCAGTGCGGCCCAGCGGATCCAGGTGCTATGGAGCAGCCGCATAGTCGACGTCCGCCGCGTGGTGGAACCACGCCGCCACGCAGGCGCTCGCGGTGATCACGACGATGAGGGGTGCGACCTGCTCGTGAAAGGTGCTGAACCACAAGGGGCGGCTGGCCTGCAGGTAACACAGCATCGAGACGCGGACGACGTTGATCGACGTCAGTGCGACCGCTGACGCGGCGGCGCCCGCCGCACGCGATTGCCAGGACACCGCCGGTATCGCAACCATGGCGCCGACGACAAGAAGCCACGCGCCGAGACCGTTGCAGTCATTGGTGACGACGACCGCCGCGGCGCGAAACGTCAACTGCGTCGCCGACTGCGTGACGGCAAACCCGATGGCGTTCATCAGCGTTGCGCTGGCGGAGGCGAGGGCCAGATTGAGGAGAGCGACCAGGTTGACGCCGGTCGTCGCTGGCAGAACGTAGTAGAGGAAGGAATAGAGGACCGCGATCGCACCGCCGGCGCGGAGGGCGCGACGCACGAGATCGCGACGGTCGAAGGATGTCATCGGCGCACTCGCACGGAGGTGCGCCTGGGAGCGCGGAACGTGAAACGCGCGAGCATCGCGGCCAGGACGATCACCGAGACCGAGTTGGCTCCATGCGACACATACAGGCGACTGTCGTCGCGGCTGAGGGCGAGTCCCACTGGGACTGAACCGAGCGATATGGGGGCAAGCGGAAGGAGGTTCGGGCCAATCAGGGAATCGTTCGCGGCGTTGATGACCGTAATTCCATCCCCACCGGCGACGTACGCCAGACTTCCGCCGAACACCACACCTGTTGGAAAAGCGCCAACCGGAATTGTCTTGACGGTCGTGTTGGTGACCGCGTTGATGACCGACACCGTACCGCTTTCAAGGCCTTCGTTGGTGACCTACACCTTGTAATCGACGGGGCTCACCGCGAATCCGGTGGGCGCGTTGAAGCCGGATATTGTCGCGATGATCTGATTCGTCCCGGTGTTGATGACTTTGACGTCGTTGCCGCTTCCGACGTACAAGCGCCCCCCGCCGTACGGACTGATGGCGGCCCCGTAGCTGGTGCACTGGCACGTGATGGTCGCGACGATGCTCTGGTTGGATGTGTCGATGACCTTTATCTCGCCATCGGTCACGACGTAGGCGCGAGTGCCATCCGGCGTGATCGCCACACCGCTCGGAGGTCCAGTCGCAATCGTGGAGATGGTGTTTCCAGTCGCCGTGTCGATGACGCTGACCGAACCGGGCGAGCCCGCGTTCGGCACATATGCGAGTGCTCCATACGCGGCCGACTGGGCGGAAGCGGTGAGCGGGACCGCAACGAGGAGAACGATCGCGACACTCACCGCAGACCGGATGTTCCTGGAGGGCTTCATAGTCGTAATGGTCTAAACGGGGGAGTCTGACGCACCTTCTGTTCCAATCGAGCCATTGGCATCTAAGTGTCTAATCTGAAACGACTTGCCAGACGACACCGAATCGGCGCTCTCCGCGGAAGCTCCACGGGAGGGGGCTTCCCCCCTAAATCTAAAAGGGAACACTCGTGGCATACTCGCCCGGCGTGACCATCCTCGTGGTTGAAGATGACCCCGCCATTCTGACCCTCGTCGAGCGCCTCCTGACCTCCCGTGGACATACGGTCCTGGCGGCCTCCGACACCCTCCAAGCGGCGGAGGCCCTTCGCGAGCACCCCGCTCTTCCGGACCTGCTGCTCACGGACCTCGTCCTTGCCGGGGACAGCGGACTCGACTACGCGAAGTCGATGAAGGCGGCCTTTCCCAAGCTCAAAGTGGTATTCATGACCGGATGGGTCCACCGCGCCCCCTCGGCACAGAGGAGCGGCCTCGGGCCGATACTGAGAAAGCCCTTTACCGCCGAGGAGCTGTTCAAGGTGATCGAAAGGGCGTAGCAGTTCCGCTCGTGGCACCCTTTTTTGTAGCTCCCCCGGGAAATTGATGCGCCCGGGACGTGCCGTCCTCCCATGACCGGCTCGTACTCCCCCCTCTTGTAGAGACTTCCGCCGCTCGACCGTGGAATGAAAGCTGCTTTCGGCTCGGCCGCAGCACTCGGTCACTTTCCGGATTCGATCCGACAACGCAGTCGACGCACATCAGCAGGGAGGCAGTTCCATGAACGGCGATGCCGGGCGCGCCCCGGTGTTCGGTTCACCGGTCGATCACACGCCGACGATCGTTGGCCGGGCAGAGGTGCGTCCCGCCGATGGGCCAGCGCTGCCCAGGACTCCGGAGCTGCTTCGGCGCTTCGATCTGGAATCGCAGACGCCGTTTGGCGCGCAGCCGTACTTCGCCATGGAGTTCATCAAGGGAGAAACGCTCCTCGAGTACGCCGCCGCGCGCGACCCGTACACCGCAGGCCACTCCGAGCGCGTCACAGCCTATGCGCTCGCGCTGGCACGCGCGGGCGGCCTCCCCAAGGCGGAGCTCGAAACCTTGAGACGAGCCGGCATGCTGCACGACATCGGCAAGGTCGGTGTGCCGGATGCGATTCTGCGGAAAGCGGGTCCATTAACGGCGGAGGAACGCGCCGCCATCGAAGCGCACCCCATGATCGGGTACCGCATGCTGGAATCGCTGCCGTTCCTCGCCGAGGCGCTGCCCGCCGTACGCCATCATCATGAGCGATGGGATGGGCGCGGCTATCCGGACGCGCTGGCCGGAATCGTCATTCCTCCCCATGCACGCTTGATGGCAGTGGCGGACACGTACGACGCCATGACTTCCGCGCGTCCATATCGGGGACCGCTGCGGAGGGAAGAAGCCGTCCGCCGACTGCGAGCCGAGAGTGGCACGCAGTTCGACCCGGCCGCGATCGAACTGTTCGACGCGGTTGAATCTGAGTTACACGCCCTCCGCCAACGCGCAGCGGACGTCTAGTTGCCGGCGACGTGCCGCGCGACACGCAACGCCCACTCCCGCGACGACACTGGCGACGACGGCCGACCGATTCTTGTCCCCCGCGAGTCATTTCTTCAGCACATCGCTCGGCTGCTGCTAAACTAGCTCAGACGATGCGTGTTCGGAGCAGCGACAGCGGCGGCTACGCGATCGGCGCGCTCATCGTCGCGATTGTCGCGGGATCGCCGGCAGCATCCGGCTGTGCACGTTCTCAGCTGCTGGCGCCAACGAATTCGACCATCATCATCTCCACACCGAACCGCGTGCTGGCAGTCGGGGGCAGCACGGATATTTCGGCGCAGGTGACTGATCAGAACGGCGCGGCCGTCCCGAACGGCACCATCGTGCGGTTCACGGCCTCGCTCGGCACCGTCAACCCGTTCGAGGCCGAGACGCGGAACGGTCTCGCGGTGACCACCTTCACCGCCGGCACTATCTCGGGAGTCGCCGAAGTGCGCGCGACCTCCGGAGGCAGCGGGTCGGCAGGCACCGGCTCGGCGACCAATGTCCTGCAAATCACGATCGGCGCCGCGGCGGTGAACACGGTGACGCTCCGCGCCAACCCTCCGACCGTTGCCGCCAGCGGCGGCGTCGTGGAGTTGATTGCGAGCGTTGCCGGTGAGAACGGCCGCGCGCTCAATGGCATCGCAGTCACGTTCACCGCCGATCGGGGCACGTTGAATCCCGCGACCGCGACCACCAACGGCGACGGCGAAGCGCGTACCAACCTCTCGACAAGCCTACAGACGGTCGTCGTCGCGACCGCGGGCACCAAGTCCAGTCCGAATGTGACCATCAGCCTGCGAGCAGGTCCGGTGCTCTCGATCGCGTGCGCTCCCGCGGCGGGGGCCGGGATCTGCACCTCAATCCAGGCGAGCACGACAGACAACCTGGCAACCGTCATCTTCACGGTCGCGAAAGGGAGTGGGTCGACCAACCTGCAGACATCGACGATTGACTTCGGCGACAACGCCTCACAAAGTCTCGGCAACCTGGGGAATGGGAGCGCGACCGCCACTCACAGCTACGCCGGTCCGACCGGAACGGCCCCGCGATCATATACAGCCACGGTTCAGGCCACCGACGTCAACGGCGAGGCCGCGTCCGTGGCGACCACGGTCATCGTGACGGCTCGCGCGCTCGCGCAGCCGCTCGCGGTCGCCATGGCCGCCTCTCCTGGGAGCTCTGTGGCGGGCGTCGGAAACACGACCTCCCTTACCGCGACCGTGACCCCCGCAACGGGGGGGGCCGACATGGTCGCGAGCTACACCTGGGATTTCGGCGATGGCGCAACCGCGACCACGACGTCGGCGACGACGACGCACATCTATACGACGAACGGCGCGAAGACCGCCACCGTGGCCGTCAGGACGACGGACGGACGCACGGCAACGGGACGGGCTGAGTTCATCATCGTTGGTATCTGACACGCCACTCATCGGGCGTGGTCAACACTGACGCCCGAATGAGCTAGCCCAGCGGTTGACTCGCGCGCGACGGCGGCGACAGGCGGAGCACCGTGGCGTCAATCATTTCAACGCGGTTCCGTCCCGACCGCTTCGCGCGGTCGACGGCCTCTCGTGCGTCCATCAGCAGCTGCTGCGGCCGAACGGTCTGATCGACCGACTGGGCGATGAGCACCCCCACCGAGACCGTGACGGGACGCGGCTGCCCCAATCGATCATCGTGCAGCTCGAGCCGTTGCTCGATCGTGATCCTGACCTGGTCGGCAAGGTGCTCGGCGTGCTTGGGATGCGTCTCGGGCAGAAGAACGGCAAACGTATCGTCGGACGAGCGTGCCACCCAGTCCTGTTCGCGGAAATAGCTTCGCACCAGGAATCCGATGCGCTCCAGCACCCGGTCGCCCGTGCCGTAACCGTGCGTGGCGTTGATGTCCGCGAGATGGTCCACGTCGAGCAGGATCAGTGCGAACGGGTGGCTCGATCGCTCCGACCGCTGAATTTCCTTTTCGAGCGCGGCAACGAACACCGTCTTCGTCAGCAGGCCGGTCAACGAACGATGGTCGGGGCCTCGTCCGGGCGCCGAATGCTCTCCTCCGCGAATGCCGCCAGCACGTCAAATGACGAACGGCGGATCATCTGGGTGACCTCGGCCCACGGTTCCGACGTCGCCGCTAGCGATTCATCAAGGGCGAGCTGGCCCATCACCGACCGTTCGATCACATATGCGAGACCGAATACCGTCCGGACGTCGATTTCTGTCTCGGACACTTGGCGCCGCAGGTCGGCCAGCGGCAGGTTTTCGATATCAAGTCCATCCTGCCGCACGGCGCCAACGATGAGTTGAAGGAGCAGCCTTCCGAGCTGGGAATAATCGGTGGTGTCGACGGTATTCCCCGCGAAGGGAAAGCCCGTCACGGAATTCCTGACGACCGCGTCGGTGTTGAGGACCAGCGACCGGGCTACCCGCTCGCGAAGTTCAGCCGCCTCTGCCGAGCGACGGAC
>CAMCNL010000204.1 GCA_945876205.1 Candidatus Sulfopaludibacter sp. SbA3 | reverse complement strand
ACTTGAACCTGACCGAGCGGATCAAGGGAGCCACCGGCTCGCCTGTGCGGCCGGTCGCAATCAGATAGCGCTTACTTTGCCTGAGCCGCGGCCTTTTCGGTGGCGCGAATCGACTCGAGCATGTGCCGCAGCGAGTGATTGCCTTCGTGGCAGGCGTACTCGTAGATCAGCCCCTCTTCCCTGTTCAGCGGCAGCGCCGCCGTCCAGGGCCGCGTCCAGGTGTCTGGATCGGTGATCGTGAAGCGGTAGTCAAGCGTGTTCTCGCTCGTCCGGCGGAAGCGTTCGACCAGCGCCATCTTCGGCGTCGCCTCGCGAAAATTCGCCCCCCTGGCGCCGTCCATGAAATTGGTCGTCTCGACGACGAGCGTGTCGCCGTCCCAGCGGCCGCGCGAGTCGCCCAGGAACTGGCGCACGTTGCCGGGCAGGTGCGGCCTGCCGTCGAGCGGGATGATGCGCGTGTCGTGCATCTGTTCCTGCAGGATCGCGACGTAGCCCGGCGACTGCACGATCTCGTAGTTGTTGTTGTAGCCGGTCGAGAGCCGCGGCAGCGCCGAGCGGATGATGCATCGCGTGTAGACGTCGAAGTCCAACCACGATCCGGCGGTGTCATCCTGCGTCGCGGCGGCGTCGAGTTCAGCCGCGCGTCTCTTCTCGCCGGCCGGTGTCAGCGCGGGGATCCTGCCGTCAGGCGGATCGACGACGAGCGAGGTGCGGCGGTCGGCGACGATCCGGTTGCCGCGGTCCCACCAGACGTCGTTGTAGGCGGTGGTCACGTCGCGGCGCGTGCCCGGCGCCCGGACGTCGGCGTTGCCATCGGTCTGCAGCTTGGCTTCGAGCGCCTTGGCCTCGGCCTCGCTCAGTACCGGCTTGTTGGCGAACTCGGCGGGACGCTCGAGCGGCGTGAGCGTCTGGTTGTTCCAGGTGCCCTGCAGGTCAGGGTCGCCCCATGGCGTCTTCTTGAACGCCGTCTGGCCGTGCAGGGTGGTCAGCGCGAAGACGACGATCGCGGCGCCGGCAACAGCAGTTCTCATAAACAATCTCCTACCTGGGCGAGCTGGCATCGGGGGCCATCAGGAGCTTGCGTCCATCCGGCAGCGTCAGGTCGCGGCCGTTGGCCCGCTTGGATCCGTCTCGTGACGCGTAGCCGTCGACGTTGATCAGGGTGCCGGTCTTGATCGACTCGCGCGTCAGGCCGAGCCGGAACAGCGTGTTCGGCGTGCCGGCTTCAATCGACCACGGCTCCACGGTGCCGTCCGCCTTCTTCACGTCGATGTGAATCCACGTGTGCGGGTTGATCCACTCGACCTTCGTCACCGTGCCCTGGAGCTTAATCGGCTTGTTGGCGTCGAATTCCGCTGCAAACGAATGGTGCGCGAGGGCGGGCAGCGTGGCCGCGCAGAGGCCGAGCGCCGCGAGAAATGCAGTAAGCCTTGGTCGCATCACATCACCTCCCATTCGCCGCGCCGCGGCGAAGGTGTCCATAGATAAGTTCTTCCGCAAACGGTACGCACTTGAACTCGAGCACCTGGGCGTTCTTCTCGACGCGGCGGTAGAGCGGCATGCTCATCTTCCACGGCCGCGTGAATACATTCGGGTCTTCAATCGTCGCTTCGTACTGAATCGTGTCAGGCCCGCTCATCGTGTAGCGCTCGGTGACGCGCAACGCGTCGCTGTGATGGTTGCCGGCGCGATCGAACCAGGTCTGATCGATCAGGTTGGTCACGTTGACGACGAGCGTGTCACCCTCCCACCTGGCGCGCGACCATCCCATCCACGCATCGGCGGGAGACTCACCGACGTCCTTCATGTGGATAATGCGGCTTGCGCTCGCGAACGGGTAGGCGATCAGCACCTTGTCGGTGCCCTGGAAGATCTGGAAGGGGAAGGGCTGGTAGGTCGCCCGCGGCACCCCCGCCATGTAGCACTTCGCTTCCGGATCGAGCGCGAAGCGGTTGGCAAAATTCTCCTGCTTCTTCTTCAGCGCTTCAGGCTTGTACGGGATCTCGTTACCCTCGACGACGCCGATGCCGGCGGGCTCGGAGAACAGTGCGCCGTACTGGGCCGGCCCGGGCCGCGCCTGGTGCGCCTGGATGTCCCAGTTCGCCTCGTTGACCGCCTGCCAGATGCCGTTGAGATTTGGTTTTCCCTGCAGGCGGGGGATGTTGGCGGTGGCCGCCTGCCCATTGGACCTGACAGCCGTCACTGCGGCGAGGATGGCAATCGCCAGCACGGTGACGGCCGCCCGTGAGACTCGAAGGCGTGATCGCATGGGCGCATTCTAGCGCAAGACGTATACTCTGCAGCCATGTCCCTACCCGACTTTCGACAAGTGGATGCGTCGCGCAGACGGGTCGCCGGCGCGCTCACGATCGCGATGATGGTGATTTACTTCGGCTTCATCCTGCTGGTCGCCTATGCGAAGCCGTTCCTGTCGCAGCTCATCGTTCCAGGCATGAGCCTCGGCATCCTGCTCGGCGCGCTGGTGATCGTCGCCGCCTGGGTGCTGATCTGGATTTACGTGCGCTGGGCCAACACGCACTACGACACGGCGATCGACGCCGCGCGGGGGCGTGCATGAATACTTCGCTCGGCCAACCGAACGTCATCGCCATCGCGGGCTTTTTCACCTTCGTCGCCCTGTCGCTGGTGATCACCTATGTCGCCGCGCGTCGTACGCGCAACGCGGAGCAGTTCTATGCCGCCGGTCGCCGCATCACGGGATTTCAGAACGGCATGGCCCTGGCCGGCGACTACATGAGCGCCGCAAGTTTCCTGGGAATCGCGGGCCTGGTGTCGCTGTCTGGCTTCGACGGCCTGATCTACTCAATTGGATTCCTGGTGGGCTGGCCGATCGTCATGTTTCTCATCGCCGAGCCGCTGCGGAATCTTGGCAAGTACACCTTCTCCGACGTCGTCGCCTTCAGGCTGCGGCAGACGCCGGTGCGCATCGCGGCGGCGATTGGATCGTTGGCGGTGGTGGCGTTCTACCTGATCGCGCAAATGGTGGGCGCCGGCAATCTGGTTCGGTTGATGTTCGGCCTCGACTACGAAGTCGCCGTCGTCATCGTCGGCGTCGTGATGATGGCCTACGTGTCGTTCGGCGGGATGATCGCGACGACGTGGGTGCAGATCGTCAAGGCGGTGCTGCTGCTGTTCGGCGCTTTTGCGCTCGCGCTGCTGGCACTGTCGCGATTCGGGTTCAACCCGCTGGCGCTGTTCCGCGCGGCGGCGGATCAGTATGGCGGCGCGGTGCTGGGCCCCGGGCGGCTCGTGTCCAATCCCCTCGATGCGATGTCACTTGGCCTCGGGTTGATGCTTGGCACCGCGGGACTTCCACACATTCTGATGCGCTTCTACACGGTGCCTGACGCGCGCACGGCGCGCGTGTCGGTGGCCTATGCCACGGCATTCATCGGATTCTTCTACCTGCTGACGTTCATCCTCGGCTTTGGCGCGATGGTGATCGTCGGCCAGCCGGCGATCCGGGCAATCGATGCGGGCGGCAACATGGCGGCGCCGATGCTGGCGGAAGCCGTGGGAGGGCAGGCGTTTCTCGGCTTCATCTCCGCCGTCGCCTTCGCCACGATCCTCGCGGTGGTGGCGGGTCTGACGCTCGCGGGCGCCGCGGCACTTTCTCACGATCTCTGGGTGCAGGTGTTCCGGCACGGCAAGGCGTCGGAGAAAGAGCAGTTCCAGGTCGCTCGCGTCTCGACCGTGTTCCTCGGCATCCTCGCGATCGTGCTCGGCATCGCGTTCAAGGGACAGAACGTGGCGTACATGGTGGGCCTGGCGTTCGCCATTGCCGCGAGCGCGAACTTTCCGGCGCTGATTCTCTCGATCTTCTGGCGGGCGTTCACGACGCGCGCGGCCCAGGTGAGCATGCTCGTCGGCACCGCGTCGAGCCTGCTGCTGATTTACTTTTCGCCCGCCATCCAGATCGACATCCTGCACAACACGAGCGCGCCCTTCCCGCTGCGTAATCCCGGATTGATCTCGATCCCGCTCTCGTTTGCGGTGGCCATCATCGTCGCCCTCGCGTGGCCCGAGCCCGCCGCCGCCGCCGGATTTGCGGAGGTAGAACGCCGCGTCCACGTAGGCGTGGATGAAGGAGTCGCCGACTCGCACTTGTCACGCTAGTTGCCCGGGTTATCAGTTGTCGGTTGTCAGTTGTCGGTTGTCAGTTTGTCAGCCGTCGTACGTAGTGTCCGGCTGTAGCCGGACCGCGATCGCGATCTGTATCTCATCTCTACTGGGGCCAACACCGGAGAGCTAATCGTATAAAGTGTCACGGTTGCGCGTGCGGGTCTGCCGCGCGGTCAGGTGCCGACAAGGAGCGAATATGTGCGATCAAGATCATTTTGAAGGCGATCAACGGGAGTTCGAGGCGCAGGGATTGGTCACCCGCCGCCAGTTCGGTGTCCTCCTGGGCGCGGGCATGGCGATGATGCTGCCGCAGGTCGTGAACGCGGTTGCGGTCACTGAATCGGACGTGGCGGTGATGACGCCGGACGGCACCGCGGACGCCTACTTCGTGCACCCGGCGACCGGCACGGCTCCGGGCGTTCTGGTCTGGCCCGACATCTTCGGGCTGCGTCCCGCGTTTCGCCAGATGGGCAAGCGGCTCGCCGAATCAGGCTATTCGGTGCTGGTGGTGAATCAGTTCTATCGCATCAAGAAGGCGCCGATGGCGGAGCAGGGTTCTGCGACCGCGATCCCGTCACTGATGCCGCTCGCGCAGTCGCTCAACGAGATGACGCAGATGACGGATGCGAGGGCGTTTGTCGCGTGGCTCGACCGCCAGGCGTCGGTGGCGAAGAACAAGAAAGTCGGCACGCAGGGCTACTGCATGGGCGGGCCGATTGCGTTCCGCACCGCGGCTGCGGTGTCCGATCGCATCGGCGCGGTCGCCTCATTCCACGGCGGCGGCCTCGTGACCGACATGCCCAACAGCCCGCATCTGCAGGCGTCGAGGACCAGGGCGCAGCTGCTCATCGCGGTCGCCGCCAACGACGATATGCGGTCGCCGAATGAGAAGAACGTGCTGAAGGAAACATTCGCGAAGTCGAACCAGCCGGCGGAAATCGAGGTCTACACCGGCGCCGCACACGGCTGGTGCCCGCCCGACTCGCAGGTCTACAACGAGCCCCAGGCCGAGAAAGCCTGGGCCCGTCTGCTCGCGTTGTACGGAAAAGCTCTCGCCTAGAACAGTTGTCGGTTGTCAGTTGTCAGTTGTCGGAACGCCGCGAGCTACTTCGAGGCGTTCTGACAACTAGCAGCTGACAACTTCCTGACAACCGACAACTCCATCGTTTAGAACGCGATCAGATGCGTGTACTTCAGCATCAAGGCGCGGCGCGTCTCTGCCGGCAGCCTGGTTTCGTTCCAGACGACGTAGATGTCGCTGAGCGGATGGTGGATCAGGTTGAAGCGGATGTTGGAGAGCCACGCATCCGCTTCGCCGTTGTACTGCACGAAGGCGTTGAGAAACATCTTCGGCGTAAATGACCAGTCGAGGCGGAACCGCGCCAGGTCGCCGGTAAACGATCCCTGTGGCAGTTCGATGAGGTTCCGCGTCAGGCTGGCGCTGGCGGCGACGTGTTCGTTGAGCCGGACGCGTACCCCGCCAGTCGCCAGGCGCTGATGGCCGGTCCAGTATTCGCCCGTGTCGAGTCCGACATTGCCTGAGATGCGGGCGCTTTGATCCGAGCGATAGTCGATCCCGACGCTTTCGAACGCATGCTCGCCAGCGGCGACGCGCAGCGTCGGGCCGACGGCAAACGGCGTGTCGAGGCGCTCGTAGGTACTGTTGATGCGCGCGTTCAGCACCGCGCCGTCACGAAACTGCACGCCGTAGGTCAGTCCAGCGATCCGCGTGAGTGACTGGTCGTAGCGATCGTTCCCGGTCGCATCGACCGTGACGCCGAGGCTCTGCTCGCGCACCAGCGCCTTCGTATTGGCCGGCCGAAGCAGGCGCTCGTAGCCGCCGAAGAGCGTCGCGATGCCGCGGCGGGGGACAAATCCGAGATCGTGGCGAAAGTCGTCGCCGATGTGCACGAGCCCCGCACGCACCCGGTTCGCATTCGTGTCGATTCGAAAGCTGGTGCGTCCCGCCCAGTCGCCGGCAGCACCGGCGGTCTCACTGCGCATGGCGAACGCTTCGATCTCGAGCGCCTGGGTCGGCGCGAGCCGCAGGTCGCCGCCCGTCACCCGGTTGAAGCTGCCGCTCCCCGTCGTCTCGCGGCCAAGGTAGAACGCCCCGACGGTCGCCTTGTTCGTGACGTCGTGTCTCACCCGGGCGATGGTGAAATTGGCTCCTGGCTCGCCTTCGAACGAGTCGGTCTGCATCGAGAGTAAGCCAATGCCGTTGCCGGCGGCACGGCCCGTCAGCCGCAGTCCGCCGATGACCGGTATCGGCTGGCCCGAGGAGGAGAGGCCAATCCGGCGGCTGAAAAATGGGACCAGGTCCCGGCGCTCGGACTCGACGGCGGCAAGGCCGATCTGGAAGCTCGCGGGGTTCTCCAGGAAGAACTGCCGCTTCTCGGGAAAGAACAGGCTGAAGCGCGTCAGGTTGATCTGCTGCTCATCGGCCTCGACCTGCGAGAAGTCGGTGCGAAGACTCGCGTCGAGCAGCAGGGACGAGGTGATGCCCCACTTCATGTCCACGCCGCCGTCGCCCTTGCGGTTCCAGTGGCTGCTGCCCGCCCGTCCGGTCGTGAGCTGGCTGGTCGCAAAAGGCGTAATACGCAGATCGCTGCCGCTCTTGACGCCACTGACACCGGTCAGGAGGCCGGCGTAGCCGACGGAGTAATGTGAAAACTGCCGCGGTACCGGCGACCAGACGACGAATTCATTCTTGCGGCGGATGACGCGCTGGACGTTCAGTCCCCACTGCTGCATGTCACCCGCGGGAAAGCGGAGCGTCTTGAAGGGGACCGCGATCTCGGTGCTCCAGCCGTTCTGATGCACCGTCGAGCGGGCGGACCAGGCGCCGTCCCAGTTCGCGTCATTGCGCCGCCCGTTGTCGGAGACCTGCACGTCGCGCAGCGCACCTGCCGCGTTGGTGACGAATCCGTAGCCGCTGCGGTGGTCGAGAAAGGTATCGAACACGAGCAGGAACGAGTCGCTCTGGAAGTTGGAGAAGTCGCGCTTCAGCGAGTCGATGATCAGGCGGCTCGGATCGCTGTCGTACAGCATCGCGCCGATGTAGAGATTGTCGTCGTCGTACACGAACCGAACTTCACTCCGCTCGGTGGCGGCGGAGAACTCGTCGGGAAACTGCTGGAAGAAATCCTGCGCAGGCGTCGCCGTGGCCCAGGCGTCCTCGTCGAGGATTCCGTCCACCACAACCGGTGTGGCGATGCGCACCGCGGCCGCGCGCTTCGTCGAGCGGACCGCTTCAAGGTCGATGGTCTGCGGAGCGGCGAACGCCGTCAACGGCAGGGCAAGAAAGCTTAGGCAGAGCACGACCCACGGCCGGATTCGCAAGGCGCAAATCATAACAGGCCGCCGCGCCGGGCGCCGCGACCGTGGCGGAGAGGCGCCTCCCGCTCCGCACGCCGGGAAATTCTCGCTCCGGCTCGTAC
>CAMCNL010000203.1 GCA_945876205.1 Candidatus Sulfopaludibacter sp. SbA3 | reverse complement strand
TGATTCACCAGCTCGTGGGCGGGCTCCGTGCGGGGATGGGTTACTGCGGAAGCGCGACGATCCCCGAGCTGCAGCGCAAGGCAAAGCTCATTCGCATCACGCCCGCCGGCGCCCGTGAAAGCCACGTCCACGACGTGACGATCACGAAGGAAGCGCCGAACTACAGGATGGAATAGGCGAGCCTCACAAGGCTCGCCCCACAAGATTTCAGCGCGTGCCGAGCGTACGGGCCGCCGCGATCGCTGCCTTCACCCGTTCTGGCGTGAAGGGCACTTCTCGCAGTCTCACACCCGTCGCGTCGAAGATAGCGTTGCCGATCGCGGCGCCCACCACCACGATTGACGTCTCTCCCGCCCCCATCGCCTTCCCCGCCGGCTGATTGATCAGGACGACCTCGATGTGCGGGATATCTCCGCCCACCGGGATGCTGTGATACGTGCGCCAGTCGACGGCGGTCACCTTCTGGTCGTCCCAGGTGACCTCTTCGAGCAGCGTCCGGCTGATGCCGTGAAACGCGCCGCCTTCGAGCTGGTTCTTCAGGCCGTCGGGATTGGAGATCGGACCGGCGTCGGCGGCAATCACCAGCCGCTTCACGACGACGGCTCCAGTCGATGGATTGACTTCGACGTCCGCGGCCATCGCGACGTAGGAGTTATCCACCTCGCACGCCTGGCTGGCGAATCCACGGCCGGTGAGCACTCTGTCGCGAGACACGGGCTTTGGTGACAGACGCCTCTCCCACCCCGCCGTCCTCGCGGCGGCGTTGATCACGTCCTTGAGCCGCTGGTCGGTGAGATGGCGCGTCCGGTATTCCACCGGGTCGGCCTTCACGTGCGTCGCGATCTCGTCCAGGAAGCTTTCGTGGGCAAACGTGTTCTGCAGGCGCTCCGGCGCGCGCAGCGGACCGGTGAAGAAAGGCGAGAGCACGCGATGCGTCAGCGCGCGCTCGGACTGCACGGTACCAACACCGCCGTCCTTGCCGGCCACGCGGCCGCGGACGTAGGCGGGCGCCGTGTTGTTGTCGGCGACGAACTGCGTCGGCGCCGGCGACGGCGTGCGCGGAGCGAATGCACCCGGCTGGAAGCCCGCGACGAATCCGGTCGCGACATTGCCAGGATTGCCGCCGCCAGGACGGCCACCGCGCGCGGCGGACCACGCCTCGTAATCCCAGGCGACGATGGTCCCAGAGGCATCCACGCCCACCCGCTGGTCGATGACGAACGGCAGGCCGTAGTTCTCCCAGGCCATTTCATCTTTGCGCGCGAGCTGGACGCGCACCGGCCTGCCCACCGCCTGCGACATCAGCGCCGCGTCAAACGCCACGGTGTCGGCGCCATTGATGCCGTAGCAGCCGGAGCCTCTCCTGAAAATCACGCGCACGTCATCCCGCACCCGGCCCAGCACCATCGCCGTGGTGCCACGCAGTGCGTGGACGTTCTGGCTCGCGGCGTAAATAGTGATCCCGTCGCTCCTGACGTCGGCGACGGCACACGAGCTGCCGACCGAGCCGTGCATCTGGTAGGGATAGAGGTAGGTCGCCTTGATGATGCTGGCCGCACCCGCGAGCTTCGCTTCAACATCACCGGAATCGACGACGAGCGTGTCGCGGCTGGGCAGCGTTCGCAGGTACTCGTACGACCCGCGCTGGTTCGGCAGCCCGGTGCCCGGCGTCCATTTCACCGCGAGCTTCCCCGCCGCCTGGATCGCCTGCCACGGCTTCTCCGCCACCACGCCCACGAAGCTGTTCTTCACGACGACGCGGACGACGCCTGGCATGCCGGCGATCGACGCCTCATCGACGCTGATGAGCGTCGCGCCAACAGCCGGAGGACGCACGACGCGGCCATGCAGCATGCCGTCGACGCGGACGTTGTGCACGAACTCCGCTTCGGCGGTCACCAGGCCGGGGATGTCGAGCCGCGGCACCGGCTTGCCCAGGATCGTCCAGTCACGCGACGGCTTGCGCTTCGCGTTCTTGTCGATCGCGACCTCGAACTTCCTGCCGCCGACGAGCTCGCCGTAGCCGACGCTGCGCGACGGATCGGTCGTGAGCCTGACGACGCCGTCCACCGCGACGAGTTGTTCGACGGGCACGTTCAGTCTGGTTGCCGCGAGCTTCACCAGCGCCTCACGCGCGGACGCGGCGGCGAGCGCCAGGCCACCGGCGTTGAAGTTCGTGGGATGCGATTGCGCGCCGGAGGTCGTCCCCTGGTCCGGGGTGATCGAGGTGTCGCACTGCAGGAGCGTGAGCCGCGACAGCGGAATGCTGAGCTCCTCGGCCACGAGCTGTGCCTGCGCGGTAAACAGCCCCTGCCCAAGCTCGCATTTTCCCGTGTACGCGGTGACACGGCCGTCGGCGGCAATCGCGATCCACGAGTCGAGGCGATCGACCGGTACGCCGCTCGGCGCGCCGCCGGGGCCGCCCTGGGCGAAGCCGACTCGCGCGGCGAGTGATGCCGCGCTGAAGGTCACGATCAGAGCGCCAGAGCTCTTGATGAAGCCTCGGCGCGTGAAGCCGGCGTTCACGAACGCAGCGCGTGCGTCGGGAGTCATCTTCAGGATCGTGCGGCGAGCGGGCTTCATGCCGTCCTCCCGTCCGCGTATTTCTTGATCGCGGCGATCATCCGCTGGTGCGTGAAGCACCGGCAGAGCACGCCCGAGAGCGCCTGCTTGATGTCGGCATCGCTCGCCTTGGGGTTGCGATCGAGAAGCGCTTTCGCGGAGAGAATCGGTCCGCTCAGGCAGAACCCGCATTGAGCGGCCTGCTCGTCGATGAAGGCTTTCTGGAGGGGATGCGGCTTCTCGCTGGTGCCGAGACCTTCGAGCGTGACCACTTCGGCCGAGCCGACGCTGCTCACCGGCGTCGAGCACGAGCGAACCGCGCGGCCGCCGACGATCGCCGTGCAGCTGCCGCACTGCCCGAGTCCGCAGCCGAATTTCGGGCCGCGCAGCCCGAGATCGTCGCTGAGCACATAGAGCAGCGGCGTCGTGGGGTCGACGTCCACCGTGTGCGAACGGCCGTTGACCTTCAGCGTCATCATCATGAGGTCTCTTCCTCCCCGGATGTGCGAATCATAATCCGCCGCGTCGTCTCGTCAACCAGCGAGATCTCGACGAGAATCGCGCCGGGAATGCGGTGCGTCAGCCGTTCGGCCCACTCGATGGCGAGGACGCCGTCAGCCGCCCCTGTTTCCTCGAGCCCGAGGTCATCGGTGGCGGCTCGCTCCAGCCGGTACAGATCCGCGTGGTACATCGTAAGCCGTCCGCCGCGGTATTCGTGAATGAGGGTGAACGTCGGGCTGCTGACCTCATCGGGATCGATGCCGAGGCCGGCGGCCAGGCCGCGCGCGAATGCCGTCTTGCCGGCGCCGAGCGGTCCCGCGAGCAACACCACGTCCCCAGCCTTCAGGCGAGAGGCGAGGTCGCGGGCAATCTGTTGGGTGTCTTCTTCGGATTGACTGGTCATCGCCTCACAGGCCGCAAGGGCCCGCGCCGCATCCTTCAGGCGTCCTCGTCTTTTGCCTGTCCGGTGAGTTCATTCAGCGCCTCGCCGAGGAACGACAGGACGTCGGTCGCGGTCATGGAGACCTGGCCCTCGCTCGCCTCGGCGAGATCGCCGGCGGCACCGTGAAGGAATACGGCCAGCCGGCAGGCGGCTTCGGCGTCGAGTAACTGCGCCAGCCACGCCGCGATCATCCCCGTGAGCACATCGCCGGTGCCGCCCGTCGCGAGCCCCGCGTTGCCGGTCGGGTTGATGAAGATGTGGCCCTCGGGCGTGGCGATGATCGTGCGGTAGCCTTTGAGCACGACATACACATGATGCGTGCTGGCGAACTCGCCGGCGACTTCTATCCGGTTCGACTGCACCTCATCGATGGTTGAGCCGATGAGCCGCGCCATCTCGCCCGGGTGCGGCGTGATGATCACGTCGCGCTCTTCCCTGCCCACGAGCCTGGCGGGATCGTCCGCAAACACGCTGATCGCATCGGCGTCCAGCACCAGCGGGATGTCTGCACGCTCGACCAGCGCGTGGACGAAATCCGCAACGCCGGGCCCGCGGCCGAGGCCAGGACCGCAGGCGATTACGTCGTGGCGCATTTCGAGCACGCGCTCGACGGCGTTGGCGGTTACGCTCCCGTCCTTGGCTTCGGGCAGCGGCTCGGTCATGAACTCCGGCGCCATCGACGCGATGATCGGCAGGCACGACGCCGGCGTCGCCACGGTGACGAGTCCCGCGCCGGATCGGAGACAGCCCATCGCCGACAGGTGCGCCGCACCGGTCTTGCCGCGCGAGCCCGCGACGATCGTGACGCGTCCGAAGTCGCCCTTGTGCGAGTCAGAGGTCCGCGGCTCGACCAGCTCGCGCACCTGCTCGGGTGTCAGCAGCTCGATATGCGGTCCCTCGAGGCTGTCGAGCACGTCATGCGGAATGCCAATATCGGCAATCACCACGTCGCCGGCGTGCGCCTCGGCCGGAGGCAGGACGAGCGGCAGCTTTGGCGCCGCGAGCGTAACCGTCATCGACGCGTCGATGCAGTCGCCAATCAGATGGGACGTATCAGCCGAGAGACCGCTCGGCAGGTCAATCGAGACGATCGGGATGCCCGCGGCGTTGACGTCGGCAACCACCGTCTCCATCATCCCGCCGAGCGCCGACTTCAGGCCGGTGCCAAAGATCGCGTCGACGATCAGGCTGCACTGCGAGATCTCGGAGAAATGCAGCTCCCAGCTCTGCTCGTCGCCGACCTCGACGACGGTGACGCCGAGACGGCCGAGGATGTCGAGGTTGAGGCGCGCATCGCCGCGCACTTCGGCCACCGTGCCGATGACGAACACCGAGGCATCGATCCCGCGCTGGAGGAGTGTCCGCGCGACGACAAAGCCGTCGCCGCCGTTGTTACCCCGCCCGCACAGGATGGCGACGCGGCCGTTGAGCCGCTCCTCGTAGGCCGCCTCGATCGCGGCGACGACCGGGCGGCCGGCATTCTCCATCAGCACCAGCGACGGGATGCCGATGTCTTCGATGGTGTAGCGATCGGCCTCGCGCATCTGCGCGGCGTTCAGGATTCTCATCAGTGGAAAGTTGCGCGAAGTGTACTACAGAGGATATGTTGCGAGGAGCGTATGGCAGCCACGGTCAACGTCAACGGACGCATCACGCCCGAGCGCGATGCGGTGATTTCGGTCTTCGATCACGGGTTTCTCTACGGCGAAGGCATCTACGAGACGATGCGGACGTACCACGGACGCCTGTTCCTGTACGAACGCCACACGCGCCGGCTGCGCAACTCCGCGCGGATGATCTCGCTCGACGTCCCGTTCACCGACCAGCAGCTCTCGACACAGATTCGCGACACCATCGCCGCCTCGGGGCTCACCGGCGAGACCTACGTCCGCGTCCTCGTCACGCGCGGCGTCGGCGATCTCACCTACGACCCGCACGCCACGCCGGTACCATCCGTGGTCATCATCGTCAAGCCACACGTCGATCCCCCGGCGGAGGTCTATGCGAAGGGCGTCCACGCCGTCATCTGCGACATCGTCCGCAATCACCCGGGCAGCGTGAACCCGATGATCAAGAGCAACAACCTGATGAACAGCGCCCTGGCGATGCAGGAGGCGCTCACGCGCGGCGGGTTCGAAGGGATCATGCGGAACTACAAGGGCGAGCTGACGGAGTGCACGACGTCCAATCTCTTCATCGTGCGACACGGCGCCGCCGTGACGCCGCCGCTCGACGCGGGGCTGCTGCCAGGGATCACCCGCGAGTTTCTCTTTGACGTCGGCAAGGAGATCGGTATCGACGTTCTCGAACAGCCGCTCCGCGACGCCGACCTGTTCGCGGCCGATGAAGCCTTCCTCACCAGCACCACCCGCGAAGTCGTGCCGATCGTCACGGTGGACGATCGGACAATCGGTACCGGCACACCCGGCCCAGTCACGAACACGCTACTGGACGGATTTCGAAAGCGGGCGCAGGCCGGCTAGGCGAACGCGTCGACCGGCGGACAGGAGCAGAACAGGTTCCGGTCGCCGTAGGGGTTGTCGATCCGGCCGATCGGCGGCCAGTACTTCTTCTCCTTCACGAACGGCAGCGGAAACGCGGCTTCCTCACGCGAATACGGATGCGTCCAGTTCGTGGCGGTGCCGCCGCTGAATCCCGCAATACGCGTGATCGCAGATCCATCGAGTACGGGGCCATGGCACCTTCAGCAGTAGCGCTTCAGTTCTTCCGCTGTCGGAATGAAGCTAGACCTGGATGTCATGTCGGATGGTTCAACCGGAACCGAGAAGCCCGCGGCTGACAACTCATGCTCCGCATCCGCAACGGTGGTCGACTGGGCGAAGGGCGAGACGATGACCTTCGTCAGCAGCTCCTGGATGTTCACCGGACGCCGGACTCCTTCAGGATTGTTCGTCGGATAGGCATCGAGCGGCCGGGCATGAGCGCGGTTATTCGGATCAATGTTCCTGTTGCCTGTCTCGTGCGGATCAACAATCCAAAGCATCGCCCGCACTTCCCTCTCGTCCTTGTACTTCTCCCGCTTCGTCCCGATATTCATGATCAGATTCCGCCGACCTGGCGGAATGTGCTTGTCGCCGTATTGCACCAGGCCAAGGTGCGCTCTATCTTCCGCCGGCAAGGGCTCAAGAACCGCCTTCAGCTTGGCGTAGGTCGAGCAGATGGCCACACCGTTGCCCTTGGCGTAGGTGTGCCACATCTTGGCCGAGTCATCGCCAGCCAGATACCAACAGCAGATGTAGAAACCTTGACGGACCTGCGCGTCGAATCCAAGTTCGGAATCTCGGTCCAGGATGTCCTTGATGTCCAGGGGATGCCGGCCGGTCTCGTAGTTGTCTAGCGGCAAGCCTTCCTGCGGGTCGTTCTCCTCGAAGAGATCCGAGCGATGAAAGTACATGTGGCCCTTCATCAGGTCCTGGAATTTCCAGAACTCGAGGAAGCGCCAGATGGGCGCATTCAGATCATCAGGCTCAATGCCGTAGAGGAACTTGGCAACAGGCATCTTAAGTACCGGGGTAGCGCCTAAAGCTTGGTGGAGGCGCTTGCGAGTCCGAGACTGCAGGGTTGATTAGGTCCCTCGGTCGCTAGGAGAGCACCACCATTGCAACTCCACGCCCCCGAACAATTACCTCGCTAGCAGCTCACGTAGTCGCTATCTTCTTGACCGTTTCATTGGGGCTGGTCGTCGCCCCCTGAAGCCAGCGTTCAATCTGCAGGACGACCCCCTTTCCGACAGCGCACATTGTGCGCGAAGGCCGGCGATCACAGCGCAGATTGCGAGGGCTGGTGGCGACGATGACGCGGGGAACGGCCCGGCAGAGTCGGTGATGGGCTGCACCGGCACACCTCTGGCGTGCCGGCCCGGGGCGACGTGGTCAGCAGGCACGAATGGTCGCGGGACTTGAGGGCATTGCCGCGGCCAAGCCCAGATGCTCTCGAATCTGCGCACAGCTTCTTCGTCGTGATGTCGCGTGCAGATTGGCAACGGTGGGCCTACACGCACACCGATTCCCATCTCCGTCAGTTCGGTTTGTGACGTCGGATTAGTCGGCGATTCTCAAACCCAGAGCGCGCGCCAGTCCGGACTCGATCGTAGGCCACGCATCAACCGGAAGGCGGCC
>CAMCNL010000202.1 GCA_945876205.1 Candidatus Sulfopaludibacter sp. SbA3 | reverse complement strand
CCCCTGTAGCGCGTGGCCTTCAGGCCACGCGACGATCGACCACGCGAGGTCGCATCACTGGCGCTGATACCACACGACCCGGTCGCCGGTCTCGCCGATGCCGGGCAACGCCATGTAGGTCACGTCCGTAAAACCCACGCCGCCGAGCGGGATCGGCGGCAGCTCGAAGATCTGATTGTTGGTGAGGAGCAGGCCTCCCGGCCTGAGCATCCGCGCAATGTTGGCCGTCGCCAGCGCCTGCTCGAACACGTCGTAGTAGAGCAGGATGTTGGTCGCGATGACGAGGTCGAACCGATCCGCCGGTGAGGCGGCCTCGCTTCGCTCTAGGACGATGTTCAGGTCACGCGGCGTGATCGCCGCGGTGACAGCCGGCCGCACGCGCACGCTGCGGATCTGCACACGCCCGGCGTTGGGCGGCGCGGCGGGCGCCTTCGCCTCTTCGCCGATCCATCCACCGATTCGCTGCCAGTAGTCCACGAGCTCAGGCGTCCACGGCCGATCGAGGTTGCGCGGCAGCACCAGCGTGTAAGGCTCGCTTCGGCGTGCGCGCTCGCGCGCCGCGTCGAGATGCTGGATCACGCGCGGACTGAGATCGAAGGCGGTGACCTGCAGGTCTGGCGCGGCCAGGTCGTGACGCATCAGCGAGTCGACAATCGCGAATGGCTGAATCGTCTGCTGTGGATAGAAGTCGTATCCCTCGAGCTTGTCGGTGAAGTCGAGGCCAGGGCCGATGATGGCGACGCGGCGCACGGCGGCGGTGTCGAGGCGGCCTTGAAGCTTGAGCTGCGCCAGCGCCTGGTCGATGCCGTAGTCGATGAAGATCGATGTGTCTGACGAGAGGCCGCGGTCGCGAAACAGCGTCTGCGTGTCGGCAGCGGCGGCCCCACGATCGAGCAGCGTCGCCGATCGTGGAATCGCGCCCGTGGCGACGCCCGCGACGCGCTCTTCCAGAAAGCGCCGGACCTGCGTCCTGCCCGCATCCGTCGTCAGATCGATCGCGTGGCGCGCGAAGACCTGCCGGGCGAACTGGAGCCGCTCGTTGGCATCGGGCAACGCCACCGCCGCCACGAAGTCAGCGATGCGCGGCTGGACCGCCTTCATCCCGTCAGCGGAGTTGACGGCCAGCGCCGCCAGTTCGCGTTCCGTGGTCCGCGGCTTCGCCGTGAATGTCGTGCCGAAGAGCACCAGGTAAGCGATCGAGTCCTCGTCGCCCTCCGCGACGCGCGCGCGCACGGCGGCATCCCGGCCCGAAATCCACGCGGGCCACGCCCCTTCGAGATCCGCAGCCGCCCGGTTCTTCAGCTCGCTGGGAATGAGATCGTCGCGAAGCGCCTGGACGATCGGCAGCGCCTCGGTGTGAGGGATGAACGCCTTGCCCGTCTGAGCTGCCACGAAGGACACGAAGAAAAGAAAAGCCACGAAGGGCACGAAGTTCACGAAGTAGCCCTCTGTTCTGGGATGCTTCGTGTTCTTCGTGATCTTCGTGGCTACCGTCTCTTCGTGATCTTCGCGGCTTAGAACGTGAACCTGAATCCGAACTGCATCGTCCGGTTCTGGCCCGTGACGCGCTTGCCGTAGTCGGCGGCGCTCTCCTGCGTCGAAATCGTCCAGTTCGGACGATTGAAGACGTTGAACGCTTCGGCGATCGCGTCGATCGACATGCGGCCCGGCAGCGGAATCCGCTGCTGGAAGCGCACGTCGGTGCGATTCTGCGGCGGCTGGATGAACGCGTTCTTCGGCACGATCGTGCCATCCGGACGTAGACGCGCCTCGCCGCCCGCGCCGAGGCCGCGGCGGTCGCCGCCGTAGTTGCTCGCGCTGCGGTTGCCGGCGCCCAGGTAGTGCAGGCCGCTGATCTGGAAGCCGTGACCGACCTGCCAGATACCGTTGAACACCAGGCGGTGCCGCTGATCGCTCACGGCATAGGTCCAGCCGGTGGGGCCGCCGAGATCCTCTGACACTGTGAACGGCACAGGACCGGGCTCCGCACCGGGGTTGCCCTGGAACGGTTGCCCCTCCGCGCTCCACAGGCCAGCCAGCGAGTAGGTCGCCGACGCCTGCCAGTTGTTGCTCATGCGCTTGGTGAACGCCGTTTGCAGCGCGTGATACGCCGACCTGCCGGTGAACGGCGTCATCGCGACGATGCCGAACTGCGGATACGGAAGCAGCGCGCGGGTGGCGTAGTTGTTGTTGATGCCGATGCCGGTCGCGTTGCTGAAGCTCAGGTTGACGTTGTCCTGAATGAACTTCTCGTCCGCGCCGCGCGAGTAGACGTAGTCGGCTTCAACCGCCATCATCGGACCCACCTGACGCTGGAAGCCCATCGTCGCCTGCCACGTGTGCGGGACGTGCGCGTAGTCGGCGGGCGGTGCCATCTCGCCTGCGCCGCGCAGGGTGCAGGGGGCGGCGCCGGCAAAGTTACGTGCGCGCCACGCCGCGAAGTTGGCGGCCTGCTCCGGTGCGTTGCAGAAGCGGGTCTGCGCCTGTTCCCACGAGGGCGCGGGACCGTTGAACGGATTGGCCGCGAAATCGGGGCGGCCGTCGTTGGCCACCTCGAGCACCGCGATGCTCGCCGGCTCGAGGGCGTACAGCACCACCGGCGTGATGACCTCCGCGTAGTACTTGCCCGCGCCGCCGCGCAGCACCGTCTTGTCGTTGAGCTGGTAGGCGAATCCGAGGCGCGGCTGGATGTTGTTGGCATCCTGCGGCCGCCCCTTCTTCATGAAGGGCTCGAATTCGCCGTACTGCGCGAAGGAGTTCACGGTCAGGTCGTAGCGAACGCCGAGGTTCAGCGTCAGCTTGTTGGTCGCGTGCCAGTCGTCCTGCACGTATCCCGCGTAGTACGGCAGATCGACATCGTCGCGCCGGCCCTTGTGCACGCCGAGACGATACGTGCGCGTCACCGACGAGATGCCGGCGAGGTTCCACGTATCGACGTTGAACGGATCCGGGAAGAGCGACTGGATGTTTGCCGGCACCGGACCGCCGCGCGCGTCGATGTTGCCCATGCAGTTGGTGCAGTTCGCGCTCATCTCGTGATGCAGCAGGAACTCGGCGCCCGCCTTCAAGTCGTGACGGCCGCCGGCGTTGTACGAGAAGGTGAAGTCATCGCGAACCGAGTAGAGGTCCTGGCTGCGGTGGCGCGGATAGCCGTTGTTGCCGGTGATGTTGAAGCCGGTGAACTGGATGCGCGGCGACCCGCTGGTGACCGGGCCGTAGGGGCCGCCGGCCGCCATCCAGTGGTTCGACCATTGCGTCAGGTTCGCGTTGGTGAAGATGTAACCCGCCCACGAGGCCTTGACCTCGTTGAGCGCGCGGTTGCTCAGCACCTGCGTGAACTGCATCAGCGTGGTGTTCTGCGTTTCCGCGGTCGACTGCGTCGCGGCCGGATGGTTGTTGTTGCTGCCAGGCCCGAACGGCTCGAACGTCTTGGTCAGGTTGGCCTTGGCCATCAGCCGGGTCTGCGGCGAAAGCTGGTAGTCGAGCCGCGCGCCGGTGAGCTTCTTGGTGACCTTGCCGCTCAACGAAATGTTGAAGGCGGGATAGGGCGTATTCCAGACGCTGGTGCGCGGCTCGCGCTCGTATTCGTAGAAGCCGAAATAGTGGAGGCGATCGCGGATGATCGGGCCGCCGACCGAGCCGGCATACTGCTGATCCGAATACGGCAGTACGCGGCCAATGACCGGGTCTTCGGAATTGAAGCGATCGCTGCGGAAGTTGCCGCGCAACGAGCCGGCCAGGCGGTTGGTGCCCGACTTGGTGATGACGTTCACCTGGACGCCCTGCGAGCGGCCCTGCGTCGCATCGAACCGGTTCGAGATGAACTGGAACTCCTGAATCATCTCCTGGCTGAAGTTCGGCTGGCTGCCGCCACCAAGGCTGTTGGTGACCTGGACGCCGTCGAGATTGGTCTGGTACTCACGCACTTCTCCGCCGTTCCGATCGGGCAGCGGCGAGTTCGCATTGCTCGAGGACGTCCGGCTGCCGGGGGCCAGCAGCGCGAGCGCCATCCAGTTGCGGCCCTGGACCGGCAGTTCCTGCACCTGCTGCGGATCGACGTTGCCGCCAAGGCTCGAGGTCGCGACATTCAACAGCGGCGCTTCGGCGGTGACCGTCACCGTTTCCTGCACGGTCGACGGCGACATCTGCAGATTGATCGTGGCCGTCTGGCCGACGAGCAACTGGACGTTGGCGCGCGTCACGGTCGTGAAGCCCTGGAGGTCGGACGTGATCGTGTAGGCGCCGACGCGCACAGCGATGCGATAGATACCGAAGCCATCCGTCACGGCTTCGAACCGGTTGCCGGTGGCCTCGTTTACCGCCGTGACCGTCACGCCGGGGAGCACCGCGGCCGACGAGTCGGTCACCGTGCCTGTCAATACCGCTTCCTGCGCGAAGCCGGGCGCCGCCACGGCCAGCGCGGCCAGGGCAATAAGTAGCCATCGAACCACTCTCATGGGAACCGTTCCTCCTCAAACCAGTCCCAGACCCGCGTAGGGTCCACGCCGATGCCTTTCTAGGGTCTTGGGGGGATGGTGGGCTGAGAAAATAGGCGGTTTCGTCCGCGCAGTCAACAGGAATATCAACTGCTCTGCAAAACACGATAGACAAGACTGCGGACCGACAAGGGGGAGCGCGGATCGGCGCGGCGCGCCGGGATCGCAGGAGCGATCCCGGCGCATCCGGTGTCGAGGGGCTTAGAACCCGAGGCGGAAGCCGAACTGCATCGTGCGGAACTGGCCTTCGATCGGCTTGCCGAAATCGCTGCGGCCTTCCTCGGTCTGCAGCGTGAAATTGTTCACGTTGAACAGATTGAAGGCCTCCGCCATCAGGTCGAGCGACGCCGACCCGCCGAGCGGCACGCGCTGCTGGACGCGGATGTCGACGCGGTTTTCAGCCGGCTGCATGAAGCTGTTGCGCGGGACGATGGTGCCGTTCGGGCGCAGGCGCATGCTGAAATCGGCGCCCGTGTTGCGCAGGTCGCCGCCGTAGAAGCTCGCGTCGCGGATCCCTGAGCCGTGATAGTAGAGGCCGCTCAACTGGAAGCCACCCGCCACCTGCCAGATGCCATTGAAGACGGCGCGATGGCGCTGGTCGCTCTCGGAGAACGCCCACTCGCCGCCCATGTCAGGCGCCGTGGCGAACGACACGGGCGCGAGCCCGCTGAACGGCCGCGAGTCAGCGTCCTTCAGTGACGACAGCGTGTAGGTTGCCGACGCCTGCCACCGGTTGCTCATGCGCTTGGTGAAGCTGGTCTGCAGGCCGTGATAGGCCGACTTGCCGTCGCGCACCAGGAGCGAAATCGTCCCCCACTGCGGAAACGCGCGCCGGCTGACGTCGCTGAACGAATAGTTGGCTCCGGTCGCCGGGTTGTAGGTCAGGTTGATGTTGTCGATGATGTCCTTCTCGTTGCGCCCCTGCGTGTAGATGTAATCCGCGTCGAAGGCCATCGTGCTTCCGACCTGGTGCTGGAAGCCGATCGTGTTCTGCCAGGTGCGTCCGAGCTGGCGGGAATATTCCTCTGGGGACACCAGTTCGTTCAGCCCTGAAAACAGACATCCCGGCCTGTTGTTCACGTGACAGAACTGCGCCTGCGCCTGCTCGTAGGTGGGCACCGGTCGGCCGTTGAATGGATCGGCGGCAAAATTCGCACGGCCGTCATTGGGGATCTGGATGACGGCGACGAGACTGTTGCCCGTGGTCCAGAGCGTGTCCGAGGTGATTGGTTCGGCGTAGTACAGGCCGGACCCTCCGCGCAGCACCGTGCGATCGCCAAGCTGATAGGCGAAGCCGACGCGGGGCTGGATGTTGTTCGTATCGTTCGGGCGGCCCGCCTCCAGGAACGGCGGTACTGCAATGTCGTTGGCGCTCGCGTTGATGCTCAGGTCGTAGCGCACGCCGAGGTTGAGCGTCAGCGCGTCGGTGAGCCGCCAGTCATCCTGCACCCAGGCGCCGAACTTCGGCTGGAGGTACTCGAGGGCAAAGTTCCCGACGCCAAGGGAGTAGGTCCGCGTGATCGAGGAGAGCGCCGCCAGATTCCAGGTGTCCACATTGAAGGGATCCGGCATGAGCGCCTCGATGTTGGCCGGACGCGGCCCGCCGCGGGCATCGATCTCACCGCCTGACACGCGGCGGTTGAAGCTGGCCTCGGCGCGCCGCAGGTACTCGGCGCCGGTCCGCAGGTCGTGACGACCGCCTGCCTCATACGAGTAGGTCAGGTCCTCGCGCACGCTCCACACGTCCTGCCCGCGAGTACGTGGGTAGTTGGTGTTGGGCAGCACGTTGAAGCCGCTGAACCGGATGCGCGGCGAGCCGGCCGTGATGCCGTTGGCCTTCTGCCAGTGGTTCGACCAGTTTGTGAGCGCCCCCTGATCGAAGCTGAACCGGGAATACCCCGCCTTGATCTCGTTCACGAGTTTGTTGCTGACGACCGTCGTCAACTGGCCGAGCGACTCGCGGCTCTTCTCGTCCGAGAATCCGGTGGCCGACGGATGGTTCGAATTGCCGGGCCCGAACGGATCGAAGCGCCGCCCCTCGTGCCACTTCCCCATCAGCCGGGTACTGGGCGAGATCTGGTAGTCGAGACGGGCGCCGCCCATCTTGATGGTTTCCTTCCCGTGCAGGGTGGTGTTGAAGGCCGGATACGGCGTGTTGAAGATGCTCGTCTTCGGCGCGCGCTCGTACTCGAAGTTGCCGAAGAAATGCAGCCGGTCCCGGAGGATGGGGCCGCCGACCGCTGTGCTGAGCTGCTGGTTCTGCATCGGCAGGACGACGCCGACCACGGGATCCTCCGCGTTGAACTTGCTGTCGCGGAAGTTGCCGCGGAAGAGACCCGACAGGGCGTTGGTGCCCGATCGGGTGATCGCCCGCACCTGCACGCCCGACGACCGCCCGAGGGTGGCGTCGAACCGGTTCGAGATGAACTGGAATTCGGCGATCGAGTCCTGGCTGTACCGCGGCTGCACGCCGGTGCCCAGGTCCTGCGTCACCTGCTGGCCATCGATGTTGAGCTGGAATTCGCGAACCTCGCCACCGTTCCGATCCGGCAGCGGAGCGCCCTGGTCGCTCGGAGACGTGCGGCTGCCCGGCGCGAGCAGCGCGAGGGCCATCCAGTTGCGGCCCTGCACCGGCAGTTCCTGCACCTGCTGCGGATCGATGTTGCCGCCAAGGCTCGACGTGTTCACGTTGAGCAGCGGCGCTTCAGCCGTGACGGTCACGGTCTCCTGCAGGTTGGACGGCGACATCCGCAGGTTCACCGCGGCCAGCTGGCCGACGAGGATCTGCACGCCGGTCCGCTCCACGGTGGAGAAGCCCTGCAGGACGGCCGTGACCCGGTACGACCCGACGCGCACGGGAATGCGATAGATCCCCAAGCCGTCGGTGACTGTCTCGAAACGGTTGCCCGTTTCGGTATTGACGGCGGTGACTGTCACGCCCGGCAGTACGCCGCCGGTCGCGTCTGTTACCGTGCCTGTAAGCGTCGCTTCCTGCGCCAACGCGGCTGCAGGCAGTGACAGGAGTATCGCGCCGACGAGGAGCCGTCCGACGAGCCGCGAAATCATGGGAGTTGTCCCGTCGGCTGTTGAAATTCAGCGGCGGCTCGGTTGACGACTACGCAACTTTCTCGACGTCGGTGACCAGTCCGAGTTGTTGATCCCGCGCGCGGAGTGC
>CAMCNL010000201.1 GCA_945876205.1 Candidatus Sulfopaludibacter sp. SbA3 | reverse complement strand
TTCCGCGACGCTCGCCGCGCAGCAGGCCGACCCCGCTCCGATCCTTGTCTCCCGACAGTTGGCCACGCAGGAACGTCTCGTCGTGGGCGATGTCGTGCGGCTCGCGCCAGACGCGAAGGGGGCCGGCGGGAAGCCGTTCAGGATCGCCGGCATCTACGAACCGACCCCCGATCCGATGCGCCTCGGCAGCGTGCCGCGCGAGGTGCGCCTGCACCTGCCAGACCTGCTCGCGCTGACGCGGGATCCCGCGACGCCCGCCGGCACGGAATACGTCGAAGCCGTCAACGTGAAGTTGAAGGACCCCGCCGACGCGGAGCGCTTCTCACGCGATCTGAATGGACGCCTGCCTGGCGTGCTCGCCCGCCCGGCTGCCGCCGCGTCGGGATCCGCCGGTCCCTTCGTCGTGATCGAACGCTTCCACCTGGCGATCGCGATCGTGACGATCATCGCCGCCACCGTCTTCCTGCTGGCGCTGACGATCATGCTCGTCGACGAGCGCCGCGAAACGGTGGGCGTCCTCAGGCTGATCGGCTTGCCGATTCGCCGCATCCTCGTGCAGATTTTTCTCGAGGGCGTCTTGATCGCGAGTGCCGGCGGCCTCTTCGGCCTGGTGCTCGCCCGCGTGTCCGAAGGGCTGATCAACCGCTTTTTCCAATGGCGCTACGACACGGCGCTGATCTTCGTCCGGGTGACGCCTGACGTCGCGGCGCTGTGCCTGGCGATCGCGGTGCCGCTGGGCGCCGTGGCCACGGTGGTCGCGTCGTGGGCGCTGCTGCGCCGCGGCGCGCTGAGGCTCGCTCGGCGATGAGAGGGCTTGCCCTGAGCGCAAGTCGAAGGGCGTTCGGGTTCGCGTGGAGAAGCCTCGTGCGGCAGCCCGCTCGCGCGACGCTCGGCATCCTCGGTGTGGCGGCGGTCGGCGCGCTCCTCTTCGACATGCTCCTGCTCTCGCAGGGGCTGGTCATCTCGATGCGCAATCTCCTCGAGCAGAGCGGCTTCGACATCCGCGTGACCGCGACCGACAGCCTGCCACAAGGCGGCCCGATGATTGACAACGCCAGCAGCGCCGCGCGGGCCATCGCCGCGCTGCCGTCGGTCAGCGCCGCGCTGACGATCCGCTTTGCGAGTGCGCGTATCGAGAGGGCTGGCAAGACGCCTGTTCGCTCGTCGCTTCAAGGCGTTGGCCTGTCCGACACGCGCCCGTGGACGATCCTGCGCGGCAACGATCTGCAACGCGGCCGCGAGCTGCTCATCAACGAGAACGCCGCGCGCATGCTGGACGTGACGCCTGGCGCCTCAGTGACTGTCCGGGCCTCGTGCTCGGGAGACAGCGAGGCGTTGCCTCCGGTCGAGTTCCGCGTCGCGGGCGTCGCCGCGTTTCCTTTCGACACGCCGGATGCGGCAACAGCGGCAACGTCGGCCGCCTCATTGGGCGAGGCGTGCGGAGGGCAGGAACCGGACGCCGCCGACGTGATCATGGTCGCCGCGAAGGACGACCCGGTCATCGCGGCCGGCGACATCTCGCAACTCAGGCCCGACCTGCGCGCCTTCACCAACGACGAGTCGGTCGGCCGGCTCGAACAGGGTGGCTTCACCTATTTCCGGCAGATCTCGACGGTGCTCACCACCGTCACCGTCTCCTTTGCGCTGCTCCTGATCACGGTGCTGCTGACGGTGTCGGTCAACCAGCGGCTCGGCGAGATCGCGGCGCTTCGGGCACTTGGCTTCACACGCATGCGCGTGGTGTCGGACGTCCTCGCTGAATCGATCCTGATCGTCGGCATCGGCGGCGCACTGTCGCTGCCGCTCGGCGTCGCGCTCGCCGCTGGACTCGACCGCATCCTCAAGCGCATGCCGCAGATTCCCGAGAACCTGCACTTCTTCGTCTTCGAACCGCAGGCGCTCGGCGTCCACATCACGCTGCTCGCCCTCACCGCCTTCGTCGCCGCCCTCTATCCCATGCGCATCGTTGCGCGTCTGCCCATCGCCGCAACACTGCGCGACGAGGTGATCTCGTGATCACTGTCGTTCATGCTTCCACGTTCCTTGTGCCGGGTTCGTGTTCAGGTTCGGTTCGGGGTTCGTGTTCAGGTTCGGTTCGGGGTTCGGTTCGGGGTTCGGTTCGGGGTTCGGAGTTCGACGTTCCTGGTGCGCTGTGATCATCGAAGCCACCAACGTCAGCCGTGTTTTTTCGATGCCGGCAGGGCCGGTGACCGCGGTGCGCGACATCACCCTGTCGATCGCGCCCGGCGAGCATCTCGCGATCAAGGGACCGTCGGGCTGCGGCAAGTCGACGTTGCTCCACATGCTCGGCTGCGTGGACACGCCTTCGTCCGGGACGCTCCTGTTTGATGGCCGCGACGTCTCGACGCTGCGCGATCGCGCGAGAAGCCTGCTGCGCCTGAATCAAATTGGTTTCGTCTTCCAGCGCTTCTTCCTGCTGCCCATGCTGACCGCAGCCGAGAATATCGAGCTGCCGCAGTCCGAAGCCGGCGTGAACAAAGACGTGCGCCACGCGCGGACGCGCGAGCTGCTCGACTATGTCGGACTCGGCGCGCGCGCCGACCACCGGCCGTCGCAGCTCTCGGGTGGCGAGATGCAGCGCGTCGCGATCGCGCGCGCGTTGGCCAACCGGCCGCGCCTTCTGCTCGCCGACGAACCCACTGGCGAGCTCGATCAAACCACTGGCGAACAGATCGCCTCCCTGCTCGATCGCGTCAACGCCGACGGCACCGCTCTCGTCATCGTCACCCACGATCCCGGTCTCGCCGACCGCTGCAGGCGGATCCTGACGATGAAGGATGGCCGGATTGAGAGTGAAACTCACCCTGTGGGGCGGGCCTTGCCTGCCTCGCCGAAGCCATCTGGCGAAGGCGGGTCAGGCCCGCCGGGTGCGTCTCGATGATCGGCCGGCTGGCGCTGCGGTCGCTGACCGCGCATCCCATTCGCAGCGCGGTGCTGGCCGCGGGCTTTGGCGCCGGCGTGGGGGTGATGGCGATCCTGCTTGGCGTCGCAGAGATCGTCCTCGATCAATCGCGGGCGCCGGCGCTCGTCGGCGGGGGTGATGTGATCGTCCGCCTGGGACCGCAGGTGCCCGCGCGCCTGGTGATGTCGGGAACCCTCCAGTCAGATGCGCTGAGAGGCCGTGTCGCGGTTGCAGCGCCTGGACACACGAGCGCGTTGTACCTGATCCATGGCGGCAAGACGACGCGCGTGGCGGCACGCGGCGGCATCCCCAGCCTCGAGCGCGCGCTTGGGGACCCGGAGACGTCGGCGATTGACGCCTGGCGTGACCTGCCGGCGGACGTGGAGTGGACGCGCGACACGCCCGAGCGCGTGCTGCGAGAAGTCGATCGTTTTCATCCCGTGCCCGATGCGCCGGCGTGGGCGAGCTCGTGGGCCGAGTGGCTGTACTTCAACGGCCGCGCGCAGGACGCGCGCTTCTATCTCACCTTCATGGTCGGCCCCGTGCAGAAAGACGGACTGCGCACCGCGGGCGTGCGGCTGCAGCTCGATCGCAATGGCAAGGTCGAGAACTTCTCCGCCGCGCAACCTATCTCGCAGGCTGACGCGCTGAAGGCACCGGAGTTGACGATTGCCGGAAACACCGTGCGCCTCGACGGCTTGAAGTACGTCGTGTCGCTCGACCTGCTCGGGCCAAACCGTCAGCGCCTTCGCGGCGCGTTCACCATCGAAGCCTCACCAGGGAAGCTCGTGCCGCCGATCGAGATCGCTGGCGCGCGCGGCTGGCGATCGGGCTACGTCGTGCCGGTGATGTCGGGCCGGCTCGAGGGCGCACTCGAGGTCAACGGCGAGACGATTCCCTTCAACGGCGGCGCCGGCTACCACGACCACAACTGGGGCTTCTGGCAAGGCGTGTCGTGGCAATGGGGCCAGGCGCAGCAGGGCGACCTGTCGCTGCTCTACGGCCGCGTGTTTCCGCCCAAGGAGGCCGCCGACCCCGATCGCATCCCCGGATTCGTCGGCGTGCTCGGACCCGACGGTCCGCTCGGCTACGCCACCGACGTGACGATCTCCGAAACCAACGACGCGAACGGCCAACCGAAGACCATCACCATAACGGCGCGCAGCACCGCTCTTGGAAGCACCGCTTTTGGAAACAGCGTGCTCGACCTGCACGCCCGCTTCGACGTCAGCTCGGTCGTCACGACGCGCCGCTCGGCCGGCACGGATCTGGATTTTCTCCAGATGCGCGGCACCTACACCGTCAGCGGCAAAGCCGGCGACCGTCCGGTCAACTTCACCGCCCCCGGCAGCGCGGAAACCTTTCGAGGAAGGTAGCTGGCTACCCCAGTGCCAGCGCGTGTCGCGCGGCGATCTGGGCCCTGCGACGTCGGCGGTCCAGCGTCTCCAGCGTTTTCTCGAGCGGTAACGTCACCTGCGTGGCGTTCCAGCCTCGGGCCATCCGCGCAGCCACGGCCTGGCGGCGGCTGATCTCCACGCGGAAGCAATCGAAGCACAGCGTCCGCGGCCGCGGCGTCTGCGGGTCGTCGTCCTCATCGCGGAAGCCATATCGCGCCTCGCTCGCCCGGCACGCGGCGCACAACGGCTTGGCCGGGGAGGGCTGGGCGTTGCGCCGCCCGAGGGGCAGGGTGACCGGTGTGGACTCTTCGTAAAGGGCTAGTTGAGCTGTCATATGAGGAGATTAGCGAGGGGGTATGACAGACTAGGTCACGCGTGTCTCAGGCGTCCGACGTCGATGATCTGTTCAAGCTGCCGCCCGGCGAGTTCACCGCTGCCCGCAACGCGCTTGCCGCCAAGCTGAAGAAATCCGGCCGCGACGAGGAAGCCGGCCGGGTGAAGACGCTGCCCAAGCCGCCCGCCTCGGCCTGGGCGGTGAACCAGGTGTACTGGCGGCACCGCAAACCCTTCGATCAACTGCTTGCCGCCGGCGAGCGGTTCCGCAAGGCACAAGCCGCGCAACTCGCGGGCAAGTCGGCCAACCTCCGCGCACCGCTCGACGAGCGCCGGCAGGCGCTGTCCGCCCTCTCGAAGATTGCCGCCGACGTCCTCCGCGAGCATGGATATACGGCGACACCCGACACCATGCGTCGCGTCAACACGACGCTCGAAGCGTTGGCGACCTATGGATCGCATCCCGGCGCCCCGCCCGCGGGCCGCCTGACCTATGACGTCGACCCGCCTGGATTCGAAGCGCTGACGGCGCTCGTGCCGCGCGGAAGCCGCGCGGGCCTCAAGGGTACCGAGCCGACGCGCGTCATTCCATTTCAGCGCAAGGCGCCCGAACCGCGCGCGGGGAAAAAGAAGAAGCTCGATCCGAAGGAGCAGGCCCGGCACGACGCCGAGGAGCGTAAGGCGCAGCTCGCGGCCGCGCGCGCGGCGGTTCAAGAGGCCGAGCGCACGCTGCGCGCCGCACGCAAGGCCGCGGCCGAGGCCGAAGGGGCGCTCAAGAAGGTGGCCGCGAAGGCCAAGGACGCCGAGCGCGTGAAAGCCGGTATCGAGAAGAAGTTCGAGAAGGCGTCGGCTGATGCGGATGCCGCGCGGCTGGAAGCGCGGCGCGTGGCGTCAGAGGCGGAAGACGCGGCGCAGGCGGTCGAGGACGCCGAGCGGGCCCTCGACAAGGCCAAGAAGGAACTCGCCTAGGATCAAATTAGGGCAAAGCGACACGTGCCTACATGCCTGCACAATAGTGCTACCATGCAGGCATGTCGAGGCAGTTGACCATCCGTAACGTACCCGATGAGGTCGCCAGGCGGCTGGACCGGCTGAGCCGCGATCGCGGCAGGAGCCTCAACGCCGTCGTGCTCGACATCCTGACCGAGACCGTCGGCGTCGATGCCCGGCGCGCGCGGCTGGAACGCTACGCCACCTGGACCGAGGAAGACGCGGCGTCCTTTGACGATGCCCTGGCGAGCCAGCGAGTCGTGGATGCCGACCTCTGGCGCTGAACGGGTCAGCCGGCTCGTCCTCGACACCTCCGCCTACTCATACTTCCGTCGCGGTCACGCCGCCGTGCTCGATGCCCTGGCGCGCGCCGAGCGCGTGCTGATTCCGATGACCGTGCTCGGCGAGCTCGAAGCGGCGTTCGAGCTCGGCAGCCGAGCCCGCGAGAATCGGCGCGTGCTGGAGGAGTTCATCGGCGAACCGTTCGTCGACCTGCTCGACACGACGGCGTCGGTGGCCCGGCACTATGGACGGGTGTTTGCCGCGCTGAAGCGCGCGGGCACGCCACTGCCCGTGAACGACATCTGGATCGCGGCGACAACCCTGGATTGTGGCGGTACGCTGCTCACCTTCGATCGCGACTTCCAACGCATCAGCGGCCTGGACCACATCACGCTGGCGTAGCCTGCGTATAATTCACGGCGGCTTGGCCCTCACTCCCGGCACTCGTCTCGGCCCGTATGAGGTCGCCGCCCAGATCGGCGTGGGCGGCATGGGCGAGGTGTACCGAGCCCCGACACCAACCTGAAGCGGCAGGTCGCGATCAAAGTGCTGCCGGCGTCGGTGGCGGGCGACGCGGAACGCCTCGCACGGTTTCAGCGCGAAGCCGAAGTCCTCGCAGCGCTCAATCATCCCAACATCGCCCAGATCTACGGACTCGAGAAGTCAAACGGCGTTATCGCGCTCGTGATGGAGCTGGTCGAGGGGCCGACGCTGGCAGACCGTATCGCGCAGGGCGCCATTCCGGTCGATGAAGCACTGCCCATCGCGAAGCAGGTCGCGGAGGCGCTCGAAGCCGCGCACGAGCAAGGCATCATCCACCGGGATCTGAAGCCCGCGAATATCAAGGTGCGGTCTGACGGCACCGTGAAAGTCTTGGACAGAGAGTTGCTCTCACGAAGTTGACTATGGCAGACTCTGCCAAATTCAGCCGTGGGATACGGCGCTCTCCCGCCGGTGTCGCCTCGGCATTTCCTTTAACGCTCGTGTGCATGGGCTCCCCAAGCCCGGAAAGGTATCGTTCCATGAAGGAGAGAGCGTCATGAAGCGCACGCTGTGTGCCGCCATCGTCGGAATCACGGCTCTGTTGATCACACCCGCGATCGCGTCCGCTCAGAGGAATCCTCAGAGGATTCCCTAGGATGTGATCATCTCGCGGGGCGATCAACGGTTCGTCGAGCTGCGGGACTTCAATTTCGAAGCCGTCCTCGACCAGGAGACGTCCCTCGTCTGGGAGAAGGAGCCATCTCCTGTCGACAGGAACTGGCAGCAAGCTCAAAACCATTGCACCTCCCTGTTCAAGGGAGGGCGCGGCGGATGGCGGCTGCCGACCATCCAGGAGCTCACCAGTCTCAAGACGACCCCTTCTTTTGAAGATCCAATGCCGGCTGGCCATCCCTTCGTGTTTCCGATTCCGATCGCCCCGTACACCACTGTGGACTATTGGTCGGCGACCTCCTCCGAGAGCAGGAGGACGCAGCCGGACCGGAACGGACCGGCCGCCTGGGTCTTTAGTGTCAGTGATGGAGCTATTTATTTTGAGGACAAGAAGGGTCCTGATAATGAGCAAGCCTGGTGTGTCCGGTTTCGACAGGGGGTGAACCTGCAGAGACCAACCGGACACGCCGGTAAGACGCGTCCCTCGCTCGCGTACGTGGCGTCCGGCTTCAGCCGGCCCAGCGCGTAGAGGCCGGCGGCAGGCCTCTACGCGCGTTCGGTGATGATGGCGGTGGTAGATCTACTGCTGGCATTGCTCTCAGGAGGGGTGCTCGCGCTCAGTTTGCAGCGGTACGGCCATCCGGCGTTC
>CAMCNL010000200.1 GCA_945876205.1 Candidatus Sulfopaludibacter sp. SbA3 | reverse complement strand
GATCAGCGTGGACTTGCCCGCGTTGGGGAAGCCGAGGAGGCCGACGTCCGCGAGGAGCTTGAGGTGAAGGCGCAGTGTCCGCTCTTCGCCCGGCAAGCCGGGTTGCGTTCGCCGCGGCGCGCGATTGGTAGGCGACACGTAGCGTGAGTTGCCCCAGCCTCCGCGCCCGCCCTTGGCGACCAGGACCTTCTGCCCGAGCTCCGTCAGGTCGGCGACCTGGTGCCACTCGTCACTCTCGACGTCCTTCTGGAAGACGAGCGTGCCGAACGGCACCTCGATCTCGAGGTCGTCCGCGGTGTAGCCGGTTCTGTTCTTGCCCTGGCCGCCCTCGCCGCCGCGGGCCTTGAACTCTGGATGGAAGCGGAAGTCGACGAGGGTGTTCTTGGCTGGAGTGGCGACGATGTACACGGAGCCGCCGGCTCCGCCGTCACCGCCATCGGGACCGCCGCGCGGAACGAACTTCTCACGGCGGAAACTGAGACACCCGCGACCGCCGTTGCCAGCGGTCACATGGATGTCCACCTCATCGACGAACATCCCGATCAGTATAAGTCTTTGGGGTTACTCGACAGGGATGACGGAGATCCTGCGGCCGTGCCGGCCGTGATCTTCGAAGCGCACTTTGCCGTCCGTTTTGGCGAACAGCGTGTGGTCCTTGCCGAGTCCGACGTTGAGGCCGGGCTCGAAGCGGCGGCCCTTCTGCCTGACGAGAATCGAACCGCCGGTGACGACGTTGCCGTCATGGCGCTTCACGCCCAGCCGCTGCGCGTTGCTGTCGCGGCCGTTTCGAGAGCTGCCCTGACCTTTTTTAGTAGCCATGGTTACACCTGGATGTCGGTAATACGCACGCGGGTGAGGAAGCTGCGATGGCCGCGCGTCTTGCGGAATCCCTTGCGGCGCTTCTTCTTGAACACGCGAATCTTGGGGCCGCGCGCTTCGCCATCGACCACGCCGATGACCTTGGCGTTAGCGACAAACGGCGCGCCGGCGAGGATGTCGCCCGCGTCTTTCTCGATGAGCAGCACCTGGTCGAAGTTGAACTCGGAGCCGATGTCTCCGGGCCGTCCGTCGACCTCGATGATGGCCCCGGGCGTGACCTTGAGCTGGCGTCCTCGGGCCTGAATGATGGCGTACACAGCGTTTCCTTTTGTCTTTCCTCGGTCGAGGAGGTGTGTGCGGCCCAAGTGGGCTTGCACAAAGGATTTAGCTTAACACAAAGACGTTTACTGGAGCAGGACGCGGGTTCCCTTGATTTTCTGGCTGCTGAGCGTGCTCAGGAAGCTCGGAATCAGGCGGTCCATGAGCTCGAAATACGAGGACAGGGCCGGCGTCGTCTGGTTGGCGTTGTAGAGGATTTCCTCGCGGAAGTTCTCCGAGTGCAGCACCGCGCCGGTGCGGCCGTCGATGAACACGAACCGCGGCTTGAGGACGAAGCCTTTCCGCTCCATGTAGGTGCGGACGGGGACCACGCGCCGGCGGCCCAGCGAGTCGTAGACTTCCTGGTCGCGCTGCACGATGCCGGCGCGCTGCTGCGGCGCAAACATCACCGTGCCGGTGACGATGAGCGGCTGCTGGTACTCTTCGCCCACCTTCTTCCAGTACGCGACGTCAGCAAAGAGGTGTTCGTAGGGTTCGAGATCCTTGTCGTCCTTGATCGGTGCGGGCACACCGGCCGGGCTGGTCTCGATCGCGGTTTCGGTGCCCTGTCCCTCGGCGGCGACGTCCATCAGCGGCAGGACGTCGGTGTCGATCACGCGCATCTCTGACTTGGAGCGCAGCTGGCTGCGAAGCAGGCGCGTGGTCTCGAGGTTGCCGTCCACATCTTCTGTCCCGCCGGAGATGAAGCCGGCGACAAGGACGCGCTGAAACGCCGAGACGTCCAGCTTCGGCCGGATCGGCGTCTCGATCGGAATTTCGTAGTAGTTGGTGCACGCGGCGGTCAGCGCAACCGCGACGAGGCTACTGAGAATCCTGGCGGCTCGTGCGGTCATTGATTTCCTTGAACAGCTCGTAATTCTGTTTAATGAACGCGTTATTGGGTTCGAGCTCGATCGCTTTCTCATAGGCTGCTCGTGCCTTGTCGAGGTCGCCCTCGTGTTCGTAGGCGATAGCGAGATTGTTGTGAGCCGCCGCGTAGGTCGGGTCGATGGTGGCCGCGCGCTCCCACCGGTAGATCGCCTCGCGCCAGAGGCCGCGTTGGGCGACAGAAATTCCGAATTCGATTTGCTTCTTGGCGTCCGTGCGGGCGTCAGCCGCGAGAGGCGCGGCACTAAGCGCGAGAAGCGTGACGACCAACGCAGACAGAGCTCGCATGGGGTGGCCCAAATATAGTCACTGGCTCGCGCGACGCGCAAGCTCTTAAAGATTCAATGGCTTACTACGGTTGAGCAAGCCATGTGCCACGGCACGGCCCGCGAATCACTCTGAAACACCGGGGATTCCGCACGATCGCTTTCGCGCCCCTTTCGGAATGCGTCGCTGTTACGTTGCGAGTTGGCGACACCGTGCCTATAATCAGGACAGAGGTTGGGTGCATCGCTGGCGGATAGCCGTCTGGTGGGGCTCGACCTCTTCTGTTGTTGCCCCGCCGCGCGGCCACCGCCGAGGAGTTGCACGTGACCCTCGACGAATCTGTGGCGCTCTCGCTCATTTCCGACATTCCGCGACTCGGGCTGACCGAACGGCTGCACGCTGACGATCCGACGCTGCGCGAGCTGGCGTCGCCGCTCCTCGACCGTGCACGCGAGACGCGGGCGCGCGCCGCACGCAGTGGGATCTCGGTCCTCGCCTGGGACGATCCCGTCTTTCCTGCAGCGCTGCATGCCACCTCCGACATGCCCGTGGTGCTCTGGTACCGCGGCTCGCTTGACGCGTTGGACGCGCCGGCCGTCGCCGTCGTCGGCTCGCGTGCGGCGTCGGCCGTGGCGCTCGAGACCGCCGAGCGACTCGGCGAAGATCTCGCGGCGTTCGGCGTCACCGTCGTGAGCGGGCTCGCGCGCGGCGTCGATTCCGCCGCGCATCGCGGCGCGTTGCGAACCGGCCGTACGATCGCGGTCCTGGGGTCTGGCCTCGATCGCGTGTACCCCAACGAACACCGCGGCCTCGCGCGCGAGATCCAGGAGGGCGGCAGCCTGGTCGTCATCGAGTTCGCGCCGGGCACGCCGCCCCTCCAGTTTCACTTCCCGTTGCGGAACCGCATCATCAGCGGACTGTCGCGCGCGGTCGTCGTGATCGAGGCGTCGGAAAACTCGGGCTCGCTGATTACCGCCGCCTGCGCGCTCGAGCAGGGGCGCGACGTGATGGCCGTGCCCGGCAACGTGCTGAGCGGCCGCAACCGTGGCGGCCACGCCCTTCTTCGCGACGGCGCAAAGATTGTCGAGAGTGCGGACGATATCGTGGAGGAGCTCGGCCTTGCGCCGGCCGCTCCCTCGTCGTCTGAAAAGGCCTCAACAGGTTTGGGATCAAGGAGTTCGCCCGACCCGCTGCTCAAGGTGATGGATGCTGGACAGGCCTACGACCTGGACGGATTGGCGTCGATCTCAGGCGTGGATGGGGTCCGGCTGCTGCCGAGGTTGTTTGACCTGGAATTGCGCGGATTTGTGCGCCGCGTGGCAGGCGGCCGTTTCATGCGTCCGATATGAACGTGCTAGTGTCTCGTTTGATAGATGGCTAAATCTCTAATCATTGTCGAATCGCCCGCGAAGGCGAAGACGCTGGGCCGCTTCCTTGGCGCGAAGTACCGCGTCGAGGCCAGCTACGGCCATATCCGCGATCTGCCGGAGTCGGCGGCCGAAGTGCCCAAGGAGATCAAGGAGAAGGAGTGGGGACGTCTGGGTGTCGACGTCGAAAGCGACTTCACCCCTTATTACGTTGTCTCCGGCGGCAAGCGGAAGCAGGTCGCGCATCTCAAGACCGCGCTCAAGGACGCCTCGGAGCTCCTGCTCGCGACCGACCCTGATCGCGAAGGCGAATCCATCAGCTGGCACCTGCAGCAGGTGCTCAAGCCCAAGGTGCCGGTCCGCCGCATCGTGTTTCACGAGATCACCGAAGCCGCCGTGAACGAGGCGCTCGCGCATCCCGGCGTCATCGACGAGAACCTCGTGCGCGCGCAGGAAAGCCGGCGCATCCTCGATCGGCTCTACGGATACACCCTCTCGCCGCTGCTCTGGAAGAAAGTACAGACCGGCCTGAGCGCGGGTCGCGTGCAGAGCGTCGCGGTCCGCTTGATCGTCGAGCGTGAAGAAGAGCGCCGTGCGTTTCGAGTCGGCGTCTACTGGGATCTCGATGCGAAGCTGAAAGGCGAAGGCCGCGAGTTCGTGGCGACGCTCGCGCGCATCGACGACCAGCGCATCGCCAGCGGCAAGGATTTCGATCCGGCGACCGGCATCCTGCGCAATCCGAACGTCCGTCTGCTCGACGAGGCGACCACCAACCGCCTGGTTGAAACGATTCGCGCGAACGTGCCGTGGACGATCAGCTCCGTCGAGCAGAGGCCCGGCGTCGAGCGTCCCGCACCGCCGTTCACCACCTCGACGCTGACGCAGGAAGCCAGCCGCAAGCTCGGGTTCACTACCGAGCGGACGATGCAGGCGGCGCAGCGGCTGTTTCAGGGCGTCGAGACCGGCGACGGCGCGATGGAAGGTCTGATCAGCTACCACCGGACCGATTCGACCACGCTGTCGGACAAGGCGCTGCAGGAATCGGCTCGCGTGATTGGCGAGATGTTCGGCGCCGAGTACTACGACGCGCCCCGCAAGTACCAGACGAAGGTCAAGAACGCGCAGGAAGCGCACGAAGCGATTCGTCCCACCGATTTCCGCCTGGCGCCAAGCCAGCTCGAAAAGGTCCTCGACCCGGACGATCTCAAGGTCTACGACCTGATCTGGAAGCGGACGATGGCGTCGCAGATGGTTGACGCGCGCGTGCTGCGGACCTCGGTCGAGATCTCGGCGAAGGGACCGGACAACCAGACGGCGGTGCTCACGGCGAGCGGCAAGGCGATCGA
The DNA here is from genome assembly GCA_945876205.1 of Candidatus Sulfopaludibacter sp. SbA3. Lineage (GTDB taxonomy): Bacteria > Acidobacteriota > Vicinamibacteria > Vicinamibacterales > UBA2999 > CANNDT01. The sequence goes on along the minus strand of CAMCNL010000200.1, from coordinate 2,772 downwards.
GTTCGCCGGCTTCCGCCGCGCCTACGTCGAAGGCAGCGACGATCCGGCCGCGGAGCTCGAAGAGCAGGAAGCGATCCTGCCGGTGTGCAAGGTCGGCGATCTGATTCACTTCAACGGCACCCCGATTACGTTGCTCAGCACCGACCCGAAGCGGCACGAGACGACGCCGCCGGCACGGTTCACCGAAGCATCGCTGATCAAGGAACTGGAACGTCTCGGGATCGGCCGGCCGTCCACCTACGCGCCGACGATTGCGACGATCATTCGTCGCGGCTATGTCTTCCGGCAGAGCAAGGCGCTGGTGCCCAGCTTCACGGCCTTCGCGGTGACGAAGCTCCTGCGCGATCACTTCGGCGACTTCGTGGAGAGCGACTTCACCGCCGAGATGGAAGACGACCTCGACGAAATCTCCCGAGGCGAGCGCGAGTCGAACGCGTTCCTCAAAGAGTTTTATTACGGCGACAAGAAGCATCGCGGCCTGCTGCCGGCGGTGGTCAAAGGCGCCGAGAATGCTGACTACCCACTTCTGGAGCTCGGCACTGAGCCGGAGACCGGCGAAATCGTCCGAGTCCGGATCGGGCGCTTTGGTCCGTTCGTGCAGGTTGGCGAGGGCGGCCCCGGGCGCACCGCGTCGCTCCCCGACGAGATTCCTCCTGCGGATCTCACCGTCGAGCGGGCGCTCGAGCTCGTGCGCGTCAAGGCCGAGGGCCCGCGCACGCTCGGCGCCGATCCGGCCACGGGCCAGAACGTCTACGTGATGAACGGCCGATTCGGAGCCTACGTCCAGCTCGGCGAAACTCCCGAGGCGCCACCCAAGAAGAAGAAGACGAAGGGCGCCAAGGCTGAACCGGCTGTCGAGAAGCCGAAGCGCTCGTCGCTTCAGGCAGGCATGACGGAATCAACCATCACCCTCGAGCAGGCGCTCACCCTTCTCTCTCTCCCGCGCGTCGTCGGACTCCATCCCGACGACAACGAACCGATCACGGCGACCTTCGGCCGCTTCGGCCCGTACGTCAAGCACGGCGACGAATTCCGATCGCTCGAGTCGGATGACGATGTGTTCAAGATCTCGTTCGATGCGGCGCTGGCCTTGATCCGCGCACCGAAGCAGTCGCGGCGGCGTGGGCAGGTCACGCAGAAGAAGACGCTGCGCGAGCTGACGCACGAGGGGATCACGCTGAAGCTGCTCGCCGGACGGTACGGTCCGTACGTCACCGACGGCAGCGTGAACGCGTCGATTCCCAAGGGCACCAACCCCGACAACCTGACGTTCGAGCAGGCCACCGAACTGTTGCAGGCCCGCAAGGATGCGGCGCCCGCGCCCAAGCGTGGCGGCGGACGGACGGCGAAGAAGGGCTCAGCGTCCAGGCCTCGGGCTTCAGCCCGATCGAAGGCTGGAGCTGCGCAGGCCTAAGATGGCTTCAGGCTTTTGGCTTTGGGCTCTTGGAAGTGCCAGAGCCTAGAGCCCAGAGCCGAGAGCCCAGAATGATTCACATCATCGGAGGCGGCCTCGCCGGTTGTGAGGCTGCCTGGCAGGCGGCGTCGCTGGGCGTGAGGGTCGTGCTTCACGAGATGCGGCCCGTCCGGGCGACGGCCGTCCACAAGACCGATCGTCTCGCCGAGCTGGTCTGCTCGAATTCCCTGCGCGGCGACAAGCTCGACAACGCCGTTGGGCTCCTGAAAGAAGAGATGCGGCGGCTCGGCTCGCTGGTCATGCGCACCGCGGATGCGCATCGCGTGCCGGCCGGCGCGGCGCTGGCGGTGGATCGCGAGCGGTTTTCAGAGGCGATCACCGAGGCGATCGAATCGCATCCCCTCATCACCGTCGCGCGCGAAGAGATCGCGCGCATTCCGTCAGACCCGTCCGGGTTTCCCCTGATCATTGCGACCGGGCCCTTGACGTCGCCGGAACTGTCGGCAGACATCGCGGCGCTGGTCGGCGGCGATCACCTGTATTTCTACGACGCCATCAGTCCGATCGTCCTCGCCGAGACGATCGACATGACGAAGGTCTTTCGCGCATCACGATGGGGCAGGAGTCTGAGGGGTACTACTGATGCGAGCGGGCCGGCCTGCGGCGTCGACGATGGCGAGGGCGACTATCTCAACTGCCCGATGAACCGGGACGAGTACGAGCGGTTCTACGACGCGGTGACGAGCGCCGAGTCGGCGACGGTCCACGACTTCGACAAAGAGAAATTCTTCGAAGGGTGCCTGCCGATCGAAGTGATGGCTCACCGGGGGCGCGAGACGCTGCGGTTCGGTCCGATGAAGCCGGTCGGCCTCGTCGACCCGCGCACCGGCCGCGCGCCGTACGCCGCCGTGCAGCTTCGCCAGGACAACCTCGCGGGGGATCACTTCAGCCTCGTCGGGTTTCAGACGCAGTTGAAGTGGGGCGAGCAGGCGCGCGTGCTCAAGATGATCCCTGGTCTCGAGAATGCCGAGTTCGTCCGCTTCGGCATGGTGCATCGCAATACCTACATCAACGGGCCCACGGTGCTGCGAGAGACCTGGCAGACGAAGATGCGCGACGACCTGTTCTTTGCGGGCCAGATCTCCGGCGTCGAGGGATACGTGGAGTCGGCCGCGTCAGGTCTCATCGCCGGACGCAATGCCGCGGCGCTCGTGCGCGGCGAGGCGCCGCGCGTGCCGCCGAGGACGACGGCGATCGGTGCGCTGGCGTACTACGTGTCGCACGCCGATCCGCGCCACTACCAGCCGACCAACATCACCTTCGGCATCATGACGGCGCCATCCCCCGACTCCGCCGAC
>CAMCNL010000199.1 GCA_945876205.1 Candidatus Sulfopaludibacter sp. SbA3 | reverse complement strand
GCGCCGATGTAGGCCGCCGGACGCGTGCCCCGGTTGCGCCAGTCGAGCAGCGGCCCGCACAGCAGCACCAGCGCCAGCGCCAGCGTGATGAGCGCGAGCGACCAGGTGGCGCGGCGCCACCGATCGCGGCTCCTGGTGAGATCGGCGGGATCGATCGTGGCGGTCAGGAGCGGCCTGCCGTCAGGCGCGATCACCGCGAAGATCGATGCGTCGGGACGCGTGCGGGCGCCCTCGAAGCTGAGCTCGATCGAGACCGGCGCGATCCCGCTTTCGAACGTGAAGGCATCGACGTCCGGGGGGCGCGTCACCGGCGGCGGCGTCAGCGAGCGCTCGGCGGCAATCGTGCCTGCGCGCCGGCCGTCCGCCATCACCGGCGCGACGTACACCAGCCGCAGGCCCAGCGCGCCGCGGGCGAAGAACCAGGCTTCGTCCCCCTGGAGGCGATCGTCTGGAAGCTCCGACGGACGTCCGCTCCAGGCCAGGGGCCGGCCCTCAGCCGAATAGGCGGTGACGGCGAACTCCGCATCCTCATCGCGCTGCGTCAGCGCCGCGTCGGCCGCGGCAAAGAGACGCCGTGCGGCGGTCGCGTTGCCGCCGGTGGCCTGGACCACGGAGTCGGGGTCGGCCATGCCGCGGGCCATGAGGCTCAGCGCGCGCGACATCGTGTCGAACGAGGCGCGAACGTCCGCTTCGACACGGGCACGCGCCTCGATGTCGTTGCCGCCGAGCGAGGCGCGCTCCGCAAGGCGGCCGCCCAGGAACACGACAAGCGCACAGCCGAGGCCCGCGACGGCAATGCGGGCCACGCGGCGCCGTGGAGGCGCCGGCGCTGGAGCGAAGCGGTCGGGAAGCCGCACGATATGATTATGCTGTGCTCCGCCACACCCTGAAGCCTGCTTTGAAGCGCGGCGCGCTGATTGCCGCCGCCAACTGGCAGGTGGCGTTCGTGCAGGCCACGGCGGACTCCCTCTTCAAGCTGCTCATCGCGGCGCCGGTTATCGGCGGCATCTTTCTCGTCGCGCTGGCCGTGGGCGCCGATCCGCGGTCGCTCATCGTGCTCGAGTGGCGCGAGTTGACGGGCACGATCATCTCGTCGCTCCTGTCGCAGCCGCTCGTCCTCACCGCATTCCTGCTGGCCGTCGGCGTCGTCGCCGTTGGCGGGTCGTTGTTTGTATTTCTGGTCAAGGCAGGAACCGTCGCGGTGCTCGTCCGCAGCGAGCGCGAGTCGGGGCCGATCGAGGAGCCGCCGCTGCACGTGGACGCGGTGGCACGCGCCGGCCGGTTTTCGATCGACTTCTACATCGAGTCGGCGCGCGCGTTCTATCCGCGGTACGCGCGCCTCGGCTTCGGCCTGATGTTCGTCTATCTCGCATCCGGATCGGCGTATCTCGGCTACCTGATCGCGAACCGAAGCGGCGCCGCTGGCTGGGCGCTGACCGCGCTCGTGACCGCCGCCTTTGTCTCGTGGATCACGCTGGTCAACTTTCTCTACCTGCTCGTGCAGATCGTCATCGTCGCCGACGAGGCGAGCGTGGCGTCGGCGTGCCGGCGCGTCTCGAGATTCATCCGTCATGAAAAACGCGACGTCGGCGCCGTCTTCCTGATCGTGCTCGCGCTCGTCATTCTCGCGACCGGCGCGTCGCTGGTCGCCGCCACCGCGCTCGGCCTGGTCGCGTTCGTGCCGTTCTTCGGCCTGGCCGCGCTGCCGATGCAATTGGCCGCGTGGCTGCTGCGTGCGCTCGTGTTTCAGTACCTTGGCCTTGCGTCGATCGGCGCCTATCTCAGGCTCTATCGCGTCTATTCGTCCCGCGTGGTCGAGGGCCGGCTGAGCCACCTCACACCCGCGCCCTATCAACCATGACTGACTACGACAAGGTCCTCTCTCCCACCGGCCGGCAGCTTCACGAGTCCGCCATCCGACGCATGGGCACCGTCGTCGCACGCACCGCCGACCTGGTGTCGTTTGCGGCGGGCTATCCCGACCCGTCCACGTTTCCCTGGACCGACTTGCGCGAGATCACCAACGAGCTGCTCAACGGATCCGACGGATCGACGCTGCAGTACGGACCGACGCGCGGATACAAGCCGCTGCTGGAGGCGATTCTCGGCGTGTTGCAGGCGCGCGGCATCACGGCGCCGCTCGAGGACGTGATCGTCACGAGCGGCTCGCAGCAGGGCCTGGATCTGGTCGCCCGCGTCCTCATCAGCCCAGGCGACGTCGTGCTCGTCGAGCTGCCTGCGTATACGGGGGCGATCTCGGCGTTCAAGAACATGCAGGCGGAGCTCGTGGGCGTGAGGCAGGATCCCGATGGCATCGACATCGAGGATCTCGACGCGGTCTGCCTGCGCGAACGCACGGCAGGACGCCGCGTCAACCTGCTCTACCTCGTGCCCAATTTTCAGAACCCGGCGGGCCGGCTCCTGAGCCTCGGAAAGCGGAAGCGGCTGGTGGAATGGGCCGAGCGCCGGGACGTGCTGATCGTCGAGGACGATCCCTACGGCGCGCTGTATTTCGAAGACGTCGCCACGGAGGCCGAGACGCGTCCGATCCGCGCCGACGATGACCACGGGCGCGTGATCTATCTCAGCACGTTTTCGAAGACCCTGGCGCCAGGCTTCCGCGTCGGCTGGATGGTGGCGCCCGCCACGCTCATCGAGCGCTTCGATACTGCCAAGCAGGCCATCGACCTGACATCGGGCATCCTCGATCAGCGCATCGTGCACCAGGCGATCCTCCGCGGCGTCATCGATCGCCTCGCGCCAGCGCTGCGCGATCTCTATCGACGCAAGCGCGAGGTGATGGAGCAGGCGCTGCACGCCGAGCTCGGCGATCGCCTGACCTGGCTCGTCCCCACGGGCGGCTTCTTCCTCTGGGCGAAGCTCGCGCCGGGATATGACGATGTGTCGCTGCTGGAGCGGGCGCTGGAACAGCGCCTGGTGTTCGTGATCGGGAGCGCCTTCTACGTGGACGGCACCGGCCACGACCGAATCCGCCTCTCGTTCTCGGCCCCGTCAGTAGAACGAATCCAGGAAGGCGTCCGTCGTCTTGCGTCGGCGATGGCGCGCGAGGCCGTTAACTCACAATAGCCAACCCCCGACGCCCAACCTCGCTATTGCGTCGGGCCCGGCTGGAAATTGGGAGTTGCGGAGTTGGGAGTGGATTCCCTCATCAGAGGACGGCCGGGGAGCGCGCCGAGCGCGGCGGCGGCGGGCTCGCGGAACTGCATCGCGGTCGGGCGCAGGCCCTCGACGAGGCCGTCGCGCGTAATCGTCACGAGCGCGACGCGGAAGGCCGTCACCGCGGAATCAAACAGCGGCGCACCGAGAAGCGGCTGCGTGCGACCGTCGGGGGCCAGAGTGTTGTGCACGGCCATCAGGGCGCCGGTCTTCGCCACGAACACCGTCACCGCGGGTGCCACGCCGGGCAGCACGACGATCCCGTCGAAGGCGCGTGGCGGCAGGATGGGACGGGTGCCGGTTTCTTTCTTCCACCGCTGATTGCCATTGCCGGGATTCACCGCGCGGATGATGTTGTCGAGCGACGCGAAGTAGATCAGCTCGCCGTCGTAGGCGGCGCCGATCACATCGCCCCCGCCACGCCACTTCCACTCCAGCTTTCCGTTCTCGTCATTGAACGCGTAGAAGAAGTTGTCAGTCGAGCCGACGAAGACGCGCCTCGGGGCAACCGCGGGCTCGCTGAGCGTGCCGGGCAGCATCTGTTCCCACAGCACGGTTCCGTCGATGAGGCGCAACGCGACGACGCGCCCGTCGGAGAGTGAGAGATAGAGCGCGTCCGGACCTCCGGGAACAGGTGGATTCACGGTCGAGGCGCCAAGCGGCCTGCGCCAGATCTCGCGACCGTCGCTGGCGCGCAGGGCGATGACGGTGCCTCCCTGCGCGACGGCCAGGAGCCAGCCGGAATCCCAGACGAGCGGCGCGCTCACGGCGCTCCCGATCGGCGTCGTCCAGCGATCGTCGCCGGTTACCGCGTCGAGCGCGCGAATCGCACCGCGGCTGGCGACAAACACAATGCCGTCGTGCACGACCGGCGCGGAGTTGGCCTCGATCTCGCGCGTCCACGCGACCTTGCCGGTTTCGCGCTCGAGCGCCATCAGCCACTCCTCACGAAGCGGGATGTAAACGCGATCGTCATCCAGGGCGCCGCCCGCGCCGGGGGCAATCGGCAACGAGACGAACCACACCCGTTCGAGTGGAAGGAGGGGGGCCGGGTCGGCAGGAAGCTTCTGAAACTCTTCGAACGGATCCTTGCGGTGCTTCGGTACGTAAGGCTTGGGCGGAGCGGGACCCGGGGCAACGGCAGGGCCCGGCGCCGCAGTCTGAGCCGCGGTGACGAGATCAGGGCATGCGCCCCAAGAGAAGGTCAGGGCCACGAAGAAGACGAAGCTGTAGCCACGAAGGTCACGAAAATCACGAAGTAAACCCAGCTTCTTCGTACCCATCGTGTTCTTCGTGGCTAACACTTCGTGGTCTTCGTGTTCTTCGTGGCTTCGACTTCGTGACCGTCGTGGCCCCAACATGTCGTAGTCCAATGACCGCACACCACGATATAATAGCGTGTCCCACCTGGTGAACGTGTCGCATCAAACCATACTCGTCCTGGATTTCGGCTCACAGTACACGCAACTGATCGCTCGTCGCCTGCGCGAGCTGTCGGTGTACTCGGAAATCGTGCCCTTCAACACCTCGGTGGAGAAGCTGCGCGCGAAAAACCCTGTCGGCATCATCCTCTCGGGCGGACCGAAGAGCGTCTCGGAGGCGGGCGCGCCCAAATGCGAGCCGCAGATCTTCGATTTCGGCGTCCCGGTGCTGGGCATCTGCTACGGGATGCAGCTCATGACCGACGTGCTTGGCGGGGAAGTGCGCCGCTCGGGTCATCGCGAGTTCGGCCACGCGCAGGTCAGCGTCAAGAGCAACGGCGCCACACCTCGGCTGTTCTCGTCCATTCCGGCCGAGCTGCGCGTCTGGGCCAGCCACGGAGACGATGTGGCGGCGGTGCCTCCGGGATTTTCAGTCGCGGCCACCAGCACGACCGCGCCGATCGTGGCGATGGAAGCGCCGGATCGATCGCTCTACGCGCTGCTGTTTCACCCGGAAGTCGCGCACACCGATCACGGCCTCGAGATTCTTCGCAACTTTGCGTTCAACGTCTGCGGCTGCACCGGCGACTGGACGATCGAGTCGTTCGTCGAAGAAGCGACCGAGCGCATCCGCAAGCAGGTGGGCAACGGCAAGGTTGTCTGCGGACTCTCGGGCGGGGTCGATTCGACGGTGGCGGCGATGCTCATCCACCGCGCCATCGGCGACCGGCTCACGTGCATCTTCGTCGACAACGGGCTGCTGCGGTACGACGAAGCCAACCAGATCAACAAGCGCTTCACCGAGCGGATGAAGCTGCCGCTTGATTTCGTGGATGCCACCGACCTCTTTCTCGATCGCCTCCGCGGCATCACCGATCCGGAGCAGAAGCGAAAGATCATCGGCTCCACCTTTATCGACGTCTTCCAGACGCGCGCCACGGAGCTCGGCGGCTTCGACTTCCTCGGCCAGGGGACGCTCTATCCCGACGTGATCGAATCGGCCGGTGTCGGTGGACCGTCGGTCGTCATCAAGAGCCATCACAACGTCGGCGGGCTGCCCGAGTTCATGAAGTTCAAGCTCGTGGAACCGCTCCGCGATCTCTTCAAGGACGAAGTGCGCCGCGTCGGCCGCGACCTCGGCCTCGACAAGGAATTCGTCGTCCGCCAGCCGTTTCCCGGGCCGGGACTCGCGGTGCGCGTCATCGGCGAGATCACGAAGGACCGCCTCGACCTGCTCAAGCTGTCAGACAAGATCGTCGCGGAAGAGGTGCGCAAGGCCGGCTGGTACGAACGCCTCTGGCAAAGCTTCGCGGTGCTGCTGCCGGTGCAGAGCGTCGGCGTGATGGGCGATGCGCGGACCTACGAGTTCACCATCGCGGTCCGCGCGGTGGAGAGCCTCGACGGCATGACGGCCGACTGGGCCCGGCTGCCGCACGACCTCCTCGCCTCCATCTCAACCCGCATCGTCAACGAGGTCCGCGGGATCAATCGAGTGGTGTACGACATCAGCTCCAAGCCACCTTCCACGATTGAATGGGAGTAGGTGCGGAACCGCGAACCATGAACGTGCGAACCGAACCTGAACACGAACGTGGAACCGGGAAGGTGGAAGCGTGAACGAGTTCGTCCACCTCCACCTCCACACCGAGTTCTCGCTCCTCGACGGCGCGTGCCGAATCGACGAACTGCTGGACGAAGCAGTCAAGCTGAAGATGCCGTCGCTGGCGGTCACCGAGCACGGCAACATGTTCTCGTCGGTGATCTTTCACGATCACGCGCGGGATCGCGGGCTGAAGCCGATCCTCGGCTGTGAGGTCTACGTCGCGTCCGGCAGCCGTCACGAGAAGACGGGGCCACAGAGCGAGACCAATCACCTCGTCCTGCTCGCCGAGACGAACGAAGGCTACAAGAACCTCATCAAGCTGGTCTCCGCTGGCTACACCGAAGGCTTCTACTATCGTCCGCGGATCGACAAGGAACTGCTCGCGCAGCACTCCAAGGGACTGATCGCGCTCAGCAGTTGCCTGAAGGGCGAAGTCGCCAGCGCGCTCAAGATCGAACAGGCGCGGCCGGCACTCGAAGCGGCGGCGCGGCTGCGCGACATCATGGGGCCGAACAACTTCTTCCTCGAGATGCAGTACCAGGGCATCGAGGAGCAGTTGATCGTCAACCGCGGGCTCGTCCCGCTGGCGAAAGAGCTCAACCTGCCGCTGGTCGCCACCAACGACGTCCACTACCTCCGGCAGGGCGATGCGCAGCCGCACGACATCCTGCTCTGCATCGGCACCGGCAAGACCGTCAACGACGCGCAGCGGATGCGCTACACCGGCGACCAGTTCTTCCTCAAGACCGCCGAGCAGATGTCGGTGGTGTTCAAGGATCATCTCGACGCCGTGCGCAACACGATGCTGATCGCCGAGCGGTGCGACGTCCTGATCCCCAAGGGGCAGAACCACCTGCCGACCTTCGGCGTGCCCGAGGGCTTCACCCTCGATTCGTACTTCGAGTACGTGGCGCGCGAAGGCTTCGCGCAGCGGATGACGCGTCTCAGGCAGCTCGCCGCCGAGGGACGCCTGCGTCACACCATCGACGAGTACGACCGTCGTCTCGAGTACGAGATCGAGATGATCAAGCAGATGGGGTTTCCGGGATACCTGCTGATCGTCTGGGACTTCATCCGCTACGCCCGCGAAGAGCACATCCCCGTCGGCCCCGGCCGCGGATCGGCCGCCGGGTCGCTCGTCGCCTGGTGCATGCGCATCACCGACGTCGACCCGATCGATTTCGACCTCATCTTCGAGCGCTTCCTCAACCCCGAGCGCATCTCGATGCCTGACATCGACGTCGACTTCTGCGAGCGGCGCCGCGGCGAGGTGATCGACTACGTCACCCGCAAGTACGGGCGCGAGAACGTCGCGCAGATCATCACCTTCGGGACGATGAAGGCGAAGGCGGTCGTGCGGGACGTCGGCCGCGTGATGGAGATGTCGTACGCGGACGTCGACCGCATCGCCAAGCAGATCCCGCCGGCGCTCGACATGACCCTGGACAAGGCGCTCGCCGAGAACGCCGTCCTCAAGGACATGGCGGCGAAAGACCCGAAGGTCAAGGAAGTGCTCGACATCGGCCGCCGCCTCGAAGGCATGTCGCGCCACGCCTCGGTGCACGCCGCCGGCGTCGTCATCGCGCCAGGACCGGTCACCGACTACGCGCCGCTCTACAAGGGGGCGCGCGACGAAATCACGACCCAGT
>CAMCNL010000198.1 GCA_945876205.1 Candidatus Sulfopaludibacter sp. SbA3 | reverse complement strand
GGACAGCCCTTCGCGCTCCCTGGCGGCAAGGTGGCCAGGGCGCTTGCGCCTGTAGCCCTACGCCAGGAGGCGGAACGGCTGACTCGCAGCGACTCTGCCGGGCGTAACAGAAACCGCGAGTGGTTGAGATGGCCGAACCGTTGGCACAGGAGGTGCACACGTGATCGTGGCTGTCAACGCGCGACTGTTGAGACTCAAGACATGAGTAAGGCACGGCTGCGCGTTTGGGAACAGCCCCATGTCGGAGGCTCGCGTGACGTTCATATGATGAAACAGATCCGAATTCCGTCCATTGTTGCGATTAGGAGCCGTCACCCCGTCTGCGAATCACGCGCCTTCCTGCGCTTCGCGGATCCACGGCAGACAATTCAATCAGTCGAGAGGTACAGACCATGAGCTGCTGCAGTGATGTCATGGAACCGATCAAGGCGTCGTCTTGCTGCACGCCCACAGACACAGCAGCGCAGGCCGCACAGGCAATGCGGACGTCAGGCTGCGGCTGCGCGCCCGTGGTTGAGGATGCGGACCGGCTCACGCTGGTCGGCGTTGTCACCGAGCGCGACGTCTGTTGCGGCGTGGCGGCTGACGACCGCCAAGCGTCTGACGTTCGCGTCGAAGAGATCATGCGGCCCCGGTCTGCCTGTTGCGGGGCGGATGAGCCAGTTGACGACGCGCGACGCAAACTCCACGAGCATCAGGCGACGAGCCTGCCCGTCGCGGACAGCGCGGGAGGCTGCTGCGGCACTGTCAGCGTTCACCGCCTGGAGAAGTCGTAGAGCAACCGGACAGCAAGGGAGAGCAGTCACATGAACAATACGAACACAAAGAACACCAACACAGTCGCGATCATCATCGGGACGGTCATCGTAGTCTTGTTGCTCGTCCTGGTCTTCGGCGGAAGCGGGATGATGACAGGAGGCGAGACGACGACAGGGGGCATGATGCATTGGTGGAGGTAGCAGACCAGCCGTTCGTGAAGTGACCGCGCCGGCCACGCGGCCCATTGCCCGCCTCCCGTGAGGCCGGACTCGAGATGGAGCTGAGCCGGCCGCCGGGGTCATGCCGGCGGAAGCCGTGCGTCTACAGGACAGAAGCGAGAGGAGGACAACATGGAGCGCGACGTTGTGTGCGGCATGCAGGTCGACCCGGCCAAAGCGGCAGCTACGAGCGAGTACAACGGTAAGACGTATTACTTCTGCGCGAAGGGCTGCAAGACCAAGTTCGACGCGAATCCGGCGCAGTATGCGAAGTAACGACTAATCCGAGGACCGGGCAGGAACTGCCCCGGCCCTCAGGTGCCCGTGTCATGGCTACCACTCACGAATCCGCTTCTGCACAGGGAGTGGTCGATCCCGTCTGCGACATGACGATCGATCCGGCCGACGCCGTCGGTCATTCAGAGTACAGAGGACAGACCTACTACTTCTGCAGCGACAGCTGTCTCGAACGATTCCGCGCGAACCCGGCGCCATTCCTGGAGCCCGAGGGTGGGACCTCGCCTGCGGCCGCAGGCCCAGCGGTCGAGACTGACTACACCTGTCCCATGGATCCGGAGATCCGGCAGAAGGGAGCCGGTGCCTGTCCGAAGTGCGGCATGGCTCTCGAGCCGGTGATGGCCGCACCCGCGACCAAGACCGAGTGGACATGCCCGATGCACCCGGAGATCGTCCGCGACGAGCCGGGGCCGTGCCCGATCTGCGGGATGGCACTCGAGCCCCGTGTCGTGACGCTCGAAGACAAGAACCCTGAACTCGACGACATGACGCGGCGGTTCTGGGTGTCGCTCGTGGTCACCGCACCAATCCTTGCGTTCATGGTCTCTGAGTTCTTGCCCGGCCGGCCACTACAGCAACTGGTGCCGCACGGGGCGTTGAACTGGATACAGCTGGCCCTGGCGACGCCGGTCGTGCTGTGGGGCGGGTGGCCGTTCTTCGTGCGCGGCTGGGCGTCGATCGTGAACCGTCACCTGAACATGTTCACGCTGATCGCCCTGGGCGTCGGAGCGGCCTTTGCGTATAGCGTCCTGGCGACGATTGCGCCCGGCCTGTTTCCCGACTCCTTCCGGATGGGCGACCAGATCGCGGTCTACTTCGAGCCGGCGGCGGCCATCGTGGTGCTGGTACTGCTCGGTCAGGTGCTGGAACTGCGCGCCCGCAGTCGCACGGGCGCCGCGATCCGAAACCTGCTGGGACTTGCGCCAAAGACGGCTCGCAGGATCGGAGAGGACGGCACAGAGCAGGACGTTCCGCTTGAGGCGGTGGTCGTCAATGATCGACTGCGCGTCCGCCCGGGTGAGCGCGTGCCGGTCGACGGCGTCGTGCTCGACGGCACGACGACCATCGACGAGTCGATGGTCACGGGCGAGCCCATCCCGGTCGAGAAGACGCAGGACGCGAAGGTCACGGGCGGCACGGTGAACGGGACCGGCGCATTCATCATGCGCGCAGAGCGAGTGGGCAGCGACACGTTACTCGCACAGATTGTCCGCATGGTGAGTGAGGCTCAGCGATCCCGCGCGCCGATCCAGCGGCTCGCCGACACGGTGGCGGGCTGGTTCGTGCCGGCCGTCATCGCCGTGTCCATGGTGACGTTCATCGTCTGGTCAGGCTATGGGCCGGAGCCGCGACTGGCGCACGCACTTGTCAATGCGGTCGCCGTCCTGATCATCGCGTGCCCCTGCGCGCTCGGTCTCGCGACCCCCATGTCGATCATGGTCGGTACCGGCCGTGGTGCTGAAGGCGGCGTACTCATTCGCAACGCCGAGGCGCTCGAAATCCTCGAGAAGGTGACGACCATCGTCGTGGACAAGACCGGCACGCTCACGGAGGGCAAGCCAAAGCTCGTGACGATCGAGCCCCAGCCGGGGATGGACGCGGCCACGCTGCTGCGCCTGACTGCGAGCCTTGAACATGTGAGCGAACATCCACTCGCCGCAGCCATCGTGGGAGGCGCGCGCGAACGAAATATCGACATGTCCGAGGTGACGAACTTCGCGTCGGCCACGGGCAAGGGCGTGACGGGGACCGTCGATGGACGCACGGTCGCCATCGGGAATCTGAAGCACCTGGAGGCGCTCGCCATCGACCCCGGTCAGTTGACGGCGCGGGCGGAGGAACTGCGTCGCGAGGGCCAGACCGTGATGTTTGTCGCGGTCGATGGAAAGACGGCGGGACTCGTCGGGGTGGCCGATCCCATCAAGCCGACCACACACGAAGCCATCGAGGCCTTGCACCGGGAGGGCATCAAGGTGGTGATGCTCACCGGCGACAATCGCACGACGGCCGAAGCCGTCGCGAAGTCCCTCGGGATCGATCAGATCGAAGCCGACGTGCTGCCGGATCAGAAGGCGGAGGTGATCAAGCGCCTGCAGGCGAGTGGTGAACGTGTGGCGATGGCCGGAGACGGCATCAACGACGCGCCTGCGCTCGCGCAGGCGGACGTGGGCATCGCGATGGGCACCGGGACAGACGTGGCCATGGAGAGCGCCGGGGTCACCCTGGTCAAGGGAGATCTTCGCGGCATCGTGCGCGCCAGGCGGCTGAGCCGTGCCACCATGCGGAACATCAGGCAGAACCTGTTCTTTGCGTTCATCTACAACGTCGCCGGGGTGCCGATTGCGGCGGGGATCCTGTATCCCTGGTTTGGACTGCTGCTCAGCCCGATGCTCGCCAGCGCGGCGATGACGTTCAGCTCCGTCTCAGTCATCGGCAATGCACTGCGGTTGAGGCGGGTATCTCTGTGAATCTTGTGAAATGCCGTTCATTCTAGCTCGCGTCGAAGCCGTGCGCGAAATTGCTGGGCCGGCTCGAAAGAGCGCTGAACCGCAAATGAATCAGACCAGCCAGTTGCGGACATCGTCCAGTGCGGCCTTCCCCGCGCAAACGACTCACTGAACAGAGTTTACGGGATCACTCAATCGCTCGTCAGTGATTGATCTTATTGAGTTTACGGAGCTGGCTCCTCGGGCTGGATTCGAACCAGCAACCCTCCGGTTAACAGCCGGATGCTCTGCCGTTGAGCTACCGAGGAAAATAGGCGGGAGCCTTTAGAACCCTACGATCTTACGTTGTATCCTCGCCACGGACAACCCGCCCAGCTTGCGGTACGATAAGGGCGAACAAACAAGCCGGAGAGCCCTGCCCTCCATTCTTCCTTAGCTCAATCGGAGCTTATGACTATTCATCTCGTTAATCCTAGCCACGTTTCATTCGGAATCGGTGTCATCACACCCCGCTGGCTCTATGTCATGGCGGCCGCCACCCCGCGTTCCTACGGCACCCCGAACATCGCCGACGAAACCCTCGAACCGATGGACCTGAGCACCATCAAGGCGGGCGACATCGTCGGCATCGGCGTCCACACGGGCAATGCGCTGCGCGGCTACGAAGTCGGCGTCGCCGCGCGCCGCGCCGGCGCCACGGTCGTCTACGGCGGCATCCACGCGACGCTCTATCCGGATGAAGCCCGGGACCTTGGCGAGGCACACGCCGTCGTCACCGGCGACGGCGACCACATCTGGGCCGAGGTGCTGAGGGATGCCGCGGCGGGAACGCTCCGCCCCTCGTACTCGGGTGGACAGATCGAGGGCACCGATTTTCTTCCGGCGCGCTGGGACCTGCTGCCCGAGGGCCGCTACATGTGGGCCTCGGTGCAGACGATCCGCGGCTGCCCGAAGCACTGCTCGTTCTGCTCGGTGTGGCGCACCGATGGACAGCGTCCGCGGCAGCGCGGCTACGAGCAGGTGGTCCAGGAAATCCTCGACCTGCGGCGCCGCGGCTTCCGCTTCATCGCGCTCGCCGACGACAACTTCTATCCCGTCACCACCGAAGATCTGCGGATGGCGGAACGGCGCGAGGACAAGACCCACCTGCACGAGCTGCAGGCGGTCCGCGCCGAGCGCTTCGCGCTGATGGACGAACTGGCGCGGCTGCCCAACGACACGGTGTTCTTCACGCAGATCACCATGGAAGCCGGCGAAGACCCCGAATTCCTCGACGCGATGAAGCGCGCGCACATCAAGGGCGCCCTGGTCGGCGTCGAATCGGTGACCGAAGCGGGTCTCAAGTCGATCTACAAGAACTTCAACGAGAGCGGCGACTCGCTGGTGAAGCGCCTCCAGGCCTTCCGCGAGCGCGGCGTGCACGTGCTCGGCTCGTTCATCTTCGGCCTGCCCGGCGACCGGCCCGACTCCTTCGACGCGACGCTCAAGGTCGCCGAGGAAGCGGGACTGACGTTTGCGCAGTTCGTGATGCTCACGCCGTTCCCTGGGACGCTGGACTTCACGGCCTGGGAAAAGTCGCTCGGCGAGAATCCGGAGCGCATTGGCGGCATCCCGATCAACCGCCACTGGCTGATCCCGCAGGCGCAGCGCCCGAAGATCTACATGGACCACCCGGTGATGTCGGCCGAGGAGATTCGCAAAGGCACGCAGGACGTGTGGGACCGCTTCTACAGCTTCCGCAGCATCTGGGCCCGCGCCTCGGTGGTGAAGTCGCTCAAGGCGCGCCTGATCTTCGTGCTGATCTCGAAGCTGTATCGCCAGATGTACGCGAATACAGGGATTGCGACCGATAGCGCCCGGGTGAATCGATCGGCGCAGTGGGCGCGGTGGATGGCCAGGGCCTGCCGTCCGTTCTTTGCCGGCCGGCCGATGCCTGACTTGCAGCTCCGCAGGAGCTGAAAGTCAGAACTCGGAAGCAGGAACTCGTTTATTTTTTCCTGCGCCGGACGACCCGGCCTTTTTCGCCGCCGGTGACCCAGAGCTGCACCGCGGCGCCGGCGGCCCCAAGCGCCAGCCACGCAATCGGCACCCATCGCTGCCCGGGTGCCGGGTTGAGGGGATAGGCGACCCAGACGTCGCCGGCGGCCGCCGCCGCCATCGCCGTCTTGTCGCCGATCACGGCCATCATCCCGACGATCATCGTCCAGGCACCGCCGAAGCTGGTGCCGACGATGATGAAGTAGCGCTGCAGGTACATCGCCGCCGCCGCACCCGCCACCGAGAAGAAGACCACCACAAGGAAGTGCGGATCGCGATCGCCCGCCGCCATCACGACGTTGGCGAGCACCGCGCCAAGCGCCGCGCCGATGAGCGCGACCCCCACGAAGTACGCCGCGAACAGGATGCCGGCGCCCACCAACCCGCCGACCACCGCCGCGACGATCATCGGCCCGGTGTCGCTCATGCCGAAGATCGAGCTGGCCAGCAACGCGCCGAGGATGAATCCGGAAATCGCCAGCACGACGCGGAACAAGCGGTAGCCAAAGAAGCAGGCGACGGTTCCGCCAATGAGCAGAACGATCGCGGCGGGAAGTTGGTAAGCGGCGGGAAGCATCTCTTCGGCTCTGGACTTTAGATGTCGCGGCGGCCTTCCATGGCCCTGCTCATCGTCACTTCGTCGGCATACTCTAGATCCGACCCGACCGGAATGCCCATCGCAATCCGCGTCACCCGCACGCCGAGCGGCTTGAGCAGCCGCGCCAGATAGAGCGCCGTCGCTTCACCCTCGACGTTGGGATTGGTGGCGAGGATCACTTCGGTGACGCCGCCGACGCCGACGCGCTCCAGCAGCCCCTTCACCTTGAGATCGTCGGGACCGATGCCGTGCAGCGGCGACAGCGCGCCCATCAACACGTGATACACGCCCTTGAACCCGCGCGTCTTCTCCACCACCGACACGTTCTGGGGCTCTTCGACGACGCAGATCAACTGGCGGTCGCGCGTCTCGCTGGTGCAGTACGGGCAGGGGTCGACGTCCGTGATGTTGTTGCAGATCGAGCAGTAGGTGACCCGTTCTTTCACGTCGCGGATCGCGTCGCACAGCCGCTCCGCGTCCTCGCGGGGCGTCCGCAGGACGTGAAAAGCCAGCCGCTGGGCGCCCTTGGCGCCGATGCCGGGCAGCTTCTGCAACTGCTCGACGAGCCGCGTGAGCGGTTCAGGTAAGGACAATCAGAGTCCGGGAATCTTCAAGCCGCCCATGAGACCGCTCATCGACTGGCCGAGCTGCTCGTCGACCTTGCGGGCCGCGTCGTTGAACGCCGCCACGATCAGGTCCTGCAGCATCTCGACATCTTCTTTCGACACCACCTCGGGATCGATCTTGATCGACTGCAGTTGCTTGTTGCCGTTGACGACGACGGTGACCATGCCGCCGCCGGCCGTGGCCTCGACGCGCATGTCGCTCATCTGCTGCTGAAGGCGCTGCTGCATCTCCTGCGCCTGCTTCATCATATTTTGAATATTCATGGCTCTCGGCTCTGGGCTTGAGGCCCTAATCCTTCATTTCCTCGACGTCGCGGATCTCGGCCGGGAAGACGTCGAGCATCGCCTGCACGGCGGAGGATGACATGGCTTCTGCTTTCAGGTCGCGCTTCGCGCTGTCTCCCGCGGCGGGATCCGCCGGAACATCGGCGGTCGCGCCGGGCGTCGCGGCCGGCGCCTGTCCTGGCGCGGCGTCCGACTGCACGGCAACAACCGACACCTTGCGGCCAGCCAACCGCTCCGCGGCCGCCTCGAGCCAGGCGCGCGTCTGATCGAACTGCTCACGCAGCGCGCGATGCGTCGGTAGAAACGAAAACGTGACGCGCTCGGCGGTGACGTCGATGCGCTGCGCCTGCGCGACGACGGTGTTGTAGAAGAACTGCTTGCCGGCGCGTACCTCGGCGAGGAACGAATCCTTGAAACTCGTCGGTGCGACTGGGATTTGCGTCGGTGCGATCTCGGCCTTTGTCGGTGCGACCGCGTTCTTTGTCGGTGCGATTGCGATCTTTGCTGGTGCGATTGGGGCGACGGGACGTGCTGGTGCGATTGCCCTGGGCAATCGTAGGGGCGCACCTTCGGGTGCACCTGCACCCAGCAAGAGATCCGCGAGCGGGA
>CAMCNL010000197.1 GCA_945876205.1 Candidatus Sulfopaludibacter sp. SbA3 | reverse complement strand
GCGGCTACGCCGCCGTTCGGCTTGGCAGTCGGGCGATCAGCTTCCACAGTTCTTCCAGTCCTTGGCCATTCTGCGCGGAGACGAGCAGAACGGGCGTCTCAAACAACGATTCCATCTCACGGGCATGTCGCAGGCGTTCGGCCTGCGTCAACTTATCTACCTTGGTGCCGATTATTCCGCTTGGGCACGGCTGCGATCTCAGCCATTCCCACGTGATCCGATCCGATTCGAGGCCCGGATGCCGCGAATCGACCAGAAGGAGCACGGCGATCTCCTTCTCGCTGGCCCGGGCGAAATACGCGCCGGCCAGGCGGTTGAATTCCTGCGCCGCGGAGTCGCCCCCACGCGCATATCCATACCCCGGCAAATCCACCAGGTAACACGCCGGCGCCGACCCTCGCTGTGCGCGGTAGAAGTTGGCGAGGCGGGTCTTGCCTGGGGCGGCACTCGTGCGGGCCACAGGCTTCCGCACCAGCGCGTTGATCAGGCTCGATTTGCCCACATTGGACCGGCCCACTAGGGCGACTTCGGGGATCCGGTCACGGGGAAAGTCACCGGCGCCGGCGGCGCTGGTGACGAACTCGGCTGCTATGTTCAAGCTGCAACGTGGCGCGAACCTTGTCAGGTCCGCGCGGCGAGCCTCGCAAGGCTCGCCCCACTCCTTCTCTAATGCGTCCGCGTGTCTCCCGCGTCGGCGACCTCCGCGACGACAGGCGCCACGGGGATGCGTGTGGGCAGCGGATCGACCAGCGCAATCTTCAACACCTCGTCCATCGTCGATACCAGGTGCATGGACATGGTATCGAGGACGTTCTTCGGGATGTCAGCGAGGTCCTTTTCGTTGTCGCGCGGCAGGATGATGTTGGTCACCCCCGCACGGTGCGCCGCAAGAACTTTTTCCTTGATGCCGCCAATCGGCAGCACCTTGCCGCGAAGCGTGATTTCACCGGTCATCGCCACGTCGCGGCGCGTCGGGATCTTCGTGAGCGCCGACACGAGCGTGGTGGCCATCGTGATGCCCGCCGACGGCCCGTCCTTGGGGATGGCGCCTTCGGGCACGTGCACGTGGATGTCCAGCTTGGAGTGGAAGTCCTCGGGGAGCCCCAGTTCATTGGCCTTCGAGCGCACGTAGCTCAGTGCGGCCTGCGCCGACTCCTGCATCACGTCGCCGAGCTTGCCCGTGAGCGTCAGCTTGCCCTTGCCGGGCATGAGGGTCGCCTCGGTGGTGAGCAGCTCGCCGCCAACCTCGGTCCAGGCCAGGCCGGTGGCGATGCCGATCTCGTTCTGCTCCTCGGCCATGCTCGGCCGGAAGCGGGGCACGCCAAGATGCTCCGTCACCCGCTCGGCGGTGATCTCTTCCTTGAACGTCTTGCCTTGCTGGACGACCTTTCGAGCGATCTTGCGGCAGATCGAGGAGATCTCGCGCTCGAGGTTGCGGACGCCCGCTTCGCGCGTGTAGCGCTGGATGACGGTCTGGATCGCATCGTCGTGAATGACGATGTTGTCGGCCGTGAGGCCCGCGCCTTCGATCGCCTTCGGGGCAAGGAAGCGCTTGGCGATTTCGACCTTCTCCTGCTCGGTATAGCCCGCCAGTTGCAGCACCTCCATGCGGTCGCGCAGCGCCTGCGGGATGGTGTGGAGGACGTTGGCCGTGCAGATGAACATCACGTGCGAGAGGTCGTACTCGACGTCGAGGTAGTGGTCGAGGAAGGCGTTGTTCTGCTCGGGGTCGAGCACTTCGAGCAGCGCCGCCGACGGGTCGCCGCGGAAGTCCATCGACATCTTGTCGACTTCGTCGAGCAGGAACACCGGGTTCTGCGTGCCGGCCTTCTTCATCATCTGGATGATCTGGCCCGGGAACGCGCCGATGTAGGTGCGGCGGTGACCGCGGATTTCGGCTTCGTCCCGAACGCCGCCGAGCGACAGGCGGACGAACTTGCGGTTCATCGCACGCGCGATCGACTTGGCCAGCGAGGTCTTGCCGACGCCGGGAGGTCCGGAGAGCGTCAGAATCGTCGCCTTCGGCTTCTTGACGAGCGAGCGGACGGCGAGGAATTCGAGGATGCGGTCCTTGATCTTGTCGAGCCCGTAATGATCTTCGTGCAGCACCGACTCGGCGTGCTTCAGGTCGCGGTTCTCGCGGCTCTTCTTATACCAGGGGACCGCGATCAGCCAGTCGAGATAGTTGCGCGAGACAGTGGCTTCGGCCGACATCGGGGGCATGGCTTCCAGGCGCTTCAGCTCCTGGACGGCCTTCTCCTCGACGTCCTTCGGCATCTTCGACTGCTCGATCTTCTTCTTGAGCTCGTCGATCTCGTTGCCCTTCTCGTCCTTGCGGCCCAGTTCCTTCTGGATCGCCTTCATCTTCTCGTTGAGGTAGTACTCCTTCTGCGCCTTCTCCATCTGCTTCTTCACGCGAGACTGGATGCGGCGATCGACCTGGAGCTTGTCTACTTCGATTTCGAGGATGCCCGCGATGCGGTTGAGGCGCTCGAGCGGCGAGACGATCTCGAGCAGGTTCTGCTTCTCGTCGACGCCGACCAGCAGGTGCGCGGCGATCGTGTCGGCAAGCTTGCCGGGATCGTCGACGCGGACGGCGGCAATCATGGCGTCGTAGTGCAGGTTATTCGAGAGCTTGACGTACTGCTCGAACAGCGTGACCACGCGGCCCATCGTCGCTTCCACGTCGCCGGCGGCTTCCTTCTGCTTGGCCAGGACCTTCACGACCACCCGGTAGAACCCCTTGTCTTCCTTCCACTCCACCGCGCGCGCGCGGTCAACGCCTTCGACCAGCACCTTGATGTTGCCGTCGGGCAGCTTCAGGCTCTGGACGACATTCGCGACGCACCCCATGGTGTAGACATCGTCGGGGCGCGGATCGTCCACCGACGCGTCGTGCTGCGCCGCGAGGAAGATGCGCTTGTCCTTGAGCAGCGCGTGCTCGAGCGCTCGGGTAGACGACGGCCGTCCAATGACGAACGGCATCATCATGTGAGGGAATACGACGACGTCCCGCAGCGGGACGATGGGGAGGGTTTCGTAGACTTCCATTCGGGTTCTAGCCCGCCTTTTCGATCAGGGTAATCGACTTGTCCTTGGCTTCGACGATGTCGCGGGTGACCACCACTTCGCGCAGCTTCTTCTGGCCGGGAACCGAATACATCAGGTCGAGCATCAGATCTTCGATGATCATCCGCAGGCCGCGCGCGCCGATCTTGCGGGCCATCGCCGCTTCCGCGATCGCTTCGAGCGCATCGTCGGTGAAACGGAGCTTCACGTTCTCGTACTCGAACAGCTTCTGGTACTGACGCGTGATCGCGTTCCGCGGTTGCGTGAGGATCTGGACGAGCGCGGGCTTGTCGAGCTCGTGCAGCGTGCCGACGACCGGCAAACGGCCGACGAACTCCGGGATGAGGCCGTATTTGATCAGATCTTCCGGTTCGACGTCGGCCAGCGTGGCGCCCACTTCGCGCTTGCTGACGGACTTCACGTCGGCCTTGAAGCCGAGCGTCTTCTTGCCGACGCGGCGGTCGATCACCTTGTCCAGGCCGACGAACGCGCCACCGCAGATGAAGAGGATGTTGGTCGTGTCGATCTGGAAGAATTCCTGGTGCGGATGCTTGCGTCCGCCCTGGGGCGGCACGTTCGCGACGGTGCCTTCGAGGATCTTCAGGAGCGCCTGCTGGACGCCTTCACCCGACACGTCGCGCGTGATCGAGGGGTTCTCGTCCTTGCGGCAGATCTTGTCGACCTCGTCGATGTAGATGATGCCCTGCTGGCATTTCTCGATGTCGCCACCGGCGGACTGCAGCAGCTTGAGGATGATGTTCTCGACGTCCTCGCCGACGTAGCCGGCTTCGGTCAACGTCGTCGCATCGACGATCGTGAAGGGCACCGAGAGCAGCTTGGCGAGCGTCTGGGCGAGCAGCGTCTTGCCGGTGCCGGTCGGCCCGATCAGCATGATGTTCGACTTGTTCAGCTCGACATCGTTGCGGCTGCGCGGCTGCTTCTGGATTTCGATTCGCTTGTAGTGGTTGTAAACGGCGACCGCGAGCTTCTTCTTGGTGCGGTCCTGCCCGATGACGTACTCGTCGAGGAACTTCTTGATCTCGGGCGGCGAGGGGAGTGACGAGCGGACACCGCGGTTCTCGAAGCGGTTGTCGTCCGCGATGATGTCGTTGCAGACCTCCACGCACTCGTCGCAGATGAACACGGTCGGACCCGCGATCAGCTTGCGGACATCGTTCTGGTCTTTATTACAGAACGAGCAGCGGAGAATCTCAGTCTCGCCGTTTTTCTTGACCATAGACTGCTGGGCTTTCCTCGATGTTACACCCGTTTCCGGATGACGTCATCGATAATCCCGTATTCCTTTCCCTGATCAGCCGACATGATGTAGTCGCGTTCCGTGTCTTCCTGAATGCGCTTCACGGGCTGTCCCGTGTGGTGCACCAGGATCTCGTTGAGTCGCTCGCGCATGCGCAGGATTTCCCGCGCCGCGATGTCGATGTCGGTCGCCTGCCCAGCCAGGCCCTGCATGAGTGGCTGGTGGATCACGATCCTCGAGTTGGGGAGCGAGTAGCGCTTGCCCTTGGCCCCGGCCGCGAGCAGCACCGCCGCCATCGACGCCGCCTGTCCGATGCAGTACGTCTGCACGTCGGGCTTGATGAACTGCATCGTGTCGTAAATCGCCAACCCTGCGGTAATCGACCCGCCCGGGCTGTTCACGTAGAGGAGGATGTCCTTGTCGGGATCCTCCGCCTCGAGGAAGAGCATCTGCGCGATCACGAGGTTCGCGACCTGGTCGTCGATCGGCGTGCCGATGAAGACGATGCTGTCCTTGAGTAGCCGCGAAAAGATGTCGTAAGCGCGCTCGCCGCGGTTGGTCTGCTCGACCACCATCGGTACAAGTTGAGCGCGAGGCTCGTTTACGTAGCGCATATATATGTCGGGTCGCTTCGGATTGTCGATGAGATTAGGCGGACAGGCGAGTGAAATGGACGGTCACTCGCTCGCAATCTTAGCACGCGACTTTGCCAAGTCAACCGCCTTCTCCCGACGCAAACCCGCGTAAAGCCGCGAGATCCCGCCCTCCTTCTCCAGTTGAGCTCGCAAGGCGGCTGGGGTGCGGCCGGCCCTGAGTGCAAACTGTTCGATCTCTTTATCGACATCTTCGGCCGCAACCGTAATCTGCTCCCGGCGGGCGATTTCGTCGAGCACCAGGGCGCTGGCGACAGCGTCCCGGGCCGGCTCCCGTTGGGCTTCACGAAATTGCCCCCAGTCGATGCCCGCCTGCCGGGGGTCGATCTTCTGGGACATGAGCTGGCGGGCCATCTCCTCGAGCCGCCGGTCGATTTCCCGCTCGACCAGCGAGCTGGGCAGTTCAAAGCTGACCCGCTGCGAGAGCTGCTTCATCAGGTCGGTCCGGACGTCGCGCTTGGCGTTGTCCTCCGCCTCGGACTGCATGTCGGTCCGAATGCGGTCCTTGAGGGCCGCCAGCGAATCGAACTCGCCCAGGTCTTTCGCGAACTCATCGTCGAGCTCGGGCAGCACCTTGCGCCGGATGTCCTTCACCTTGACCGTGTAGCTCACGTCCTGGTCACGGAAGTCTTCGGCGGGGTAGTCGGCCGGGAAGTGAATAGAGAAGGTCTTCTCGTCGCCGATGGCGAGCCCGATGAGGTTCGCGTCGAAACCCGGAGGGTTGCCAGGCGCCCCCATCTCCACGGTCACGTCGTCGTGATGATCGTTCTCGCCGGCCGCTTCCTTGCGATCGAGCGCGATCACGACCGAGTCGCCGTCGGTCACGGGACGGGCGTCGATCGTCTCGAACTTCGCGGCGCGCTCGCGAATGCGCTGCAGCGTCTGGTCGACGGCCTCTTCGGTGATGGTGACCGGATGTTCCTTGAGCGTGATCGAGGAAAGATCGCCCGGGTCGAACGGCGGCACGGTCTCGATGGCCGCCGTGAATTTCAACGGCTGCCCTTCTTCGAGCGCGACGTCCTTGATGTTGGGTGTATCGACCGGCTCGATGCCGCGCTCCTGCAGCGCCTCTTCGACGGCGCGCGGAATCAGCCCGTGCATCACGTCGTGGAGGATCTGATCCTTGAAGCGCTGCTTGACGATCGTCGCCGGCACCTTGCCGGGACGGAACCCGGGAATCCTGGCCTGCTTGGTGTAGCCCTTCGCGATTCGATTGATCTCGGCGTCGACCACGTCGCTCGGGATCTCGATGGTGAGGGTCTTCTGGGTTTCGGAAACGTCAGCGAACTCGGTTTTCATGAGGAACTCGGAAAGTGGAACTCGAACGTTGAACTCGAACGTGGAACTCGAACGTGGAATCCGGAACGTGGAACCGAACGGAGAACACGAACTGGAACAAGGAACGTGGAACCGGGAACAAGAGTCAGTCTTCCACGTTCCAGTTTCCTTGTTCCTAATGCGAAAGGCGAGACTCGAACTCGCATGACCTCACGGCCACCAGATCCTAAGTCTGGCGCGTCTGCCAGTTCCGCCACTTTCGCTCAGCCTGAGCCTACCAGATCCTGTTATTATTTCCGCCGATTATGACCACTCCCGCGGGCGACCTCTTCTTCGGCTTGTTTGAATGGCGCGAACACTCGTCCACGGCGGCGCGGACCTTCGCGGTTCGCGCGGCGGCCGACCGGACCGCTCCTCGAACCGTCCCATGCCCCGACACCGGGCGGATGCTGAAAGTGGCCAGCGTCGAGGTCAGCGACCGGGGCGTCTGCCCGGCTTGCACACAGCTGGGTTCCGGCGGCTACGTGACATTTGTCTCGGACTTGCGGCTGGCCTTCGCCTGCCCTAGCTGCCAGAGGCTCGTCTGGATAGCTGGAGCCTAGGCTCCAGCTTCGCCATCCGCAGCTTCGCGTTCGAAATAATCAGCTCATCGACCGGACCGCGACCGGCGGCTCGTGAGTTGATCGCCCGCCGCGCCGGCACCCGCTCAACCCGCAATCCCGATCTCCGCGCGGCATAGCCGGTGTACGCCGCGGTGATCTGCGGCGCGCTCGAATTCGACATCACAATCGTCGCGCCGCGCGCGGCGGCATCGACGACCGCCTGGTGCAGGCGCACCTGGTCGAGTGGTGTGAATCCACCAGCCGTGTAGTGCGCGAACTGCGAGGTCGTACTGAGCGGCGCGTACGGTGGATCGCAGTAGACGAAATCGCCGGCGCCGGCGCGCTCGATCGCGTAGTCGAAGGGCCGGCGTTCCAGAATCACGCCACGGCCGCGCAACACCCGCGCGATTTCTCGAAGGTGATCCGCGTCGCAAATCCGCGGGTTCTCATAGCGGCCGGCGGGCACGTTGAACTCGCCGTCGCGATTGAGGCGGTACAAGCCATTGAATCCGGTGCGATTGAGGTAGATGAACATCGCGGCGAGCTCGGGCGTGTAGCGGTCGGGCCCGTTTGACTTGCGCACCGGGTTGAAGCGACGGTCGCGCACGTCGTAGTAGCACTCGGCGCCGCGCTTCTGATGCTGCGCGGCCAGATCGTCGAGCGCCGCGATGACCTCCTCGGTGCGGTCGCGAACGGCGCTGTAGCAGCCAATCAAATCGGGATTGAGGTCGTAGAGCTCGGCGCGGCGCCCCGCAAGGCGGCCCGTGTCGCACAGATCAAAGAAGACGGCGCCGCTGCCGAGGAACGGCTCGATATAGCGGTCGAACGACGAGGGGTAGTGGAGACGAAGAGCCGGCAGCAGCTGTCGCTTGCCGCCGGCCCATTTGAGAAACGGACGAATCACGGACCCTATTATCGGATCGACGGTGCCGCAGCATAGGGTAGGCGGACGAGGTCGCCGATCGAGACGGCGAACTGGACAATAGACGCCCGGGTCGACCAGAGTTCGGTCGGTC
>CAMCNL010000196.1 GCA_945876205.1 Candidatus Sulfopaludibacter sp. SbA3 | reverse complement strand
TGACGCCCTGGAAGGTTGAAATGCAGGAGTCGCCATGAACAAACGCACCGTGCTGGTGGCCGTATCGCTCTTCCTGTTCGCGTTCTTCGCCGGGCCGTCGTTTGCCCAAGACGACGAAGCGCTCAAGAAGGACTTGACGGCGGTGATCGCGCTTCACGGAATGCCATGTGGCGAGGTTGTCGCCGTCACGGTGCAGGCCGAGAACGACTTCGCCGCCTCGTGCAAGGACGGCAACAGGTATCGCGTCTACCTGAATGCCGAGGGGCGGGTCGTTGTCGAGAAGCTCGCAGCGCCCCCCGCCTGACCATCCGATGGCATCAGCGCTCGCAACCTCCTGGAAGCCTTCGATTGACTCGGCGACACTTCGACATCATCCTGCCTCTCGATGAACACCGAACGTAGCGGCAAGTGGGGCTCACGTCGGCAAATCCACGTGCTCGCTCTGATGGCGATAACGGCTCAGGGCCTCTATCTCTGCTATCTGATGGTCCTGCCATTCGTGCCGGCGCTCACCTGGGCGCTGGCGCTGGCCGTCTTGTTCATGCCAGTCCAGCGGTGGCTCGAGTCAAAGGTAAAACACCCCAACCTGGCGGCGTCGGTATGTGTCCTGGGGATTGGCCTGATCGTGGTCGTGCCCGCGACGTTCATGGCACAACGGCTCGTCTCGGAGGCCGTGATAGGTGCCGACACCATCAGAGCCAAGCTCGAGCCGGGAGAGTGGCAGCGCGTTCTCGACGGCTACCCGCGCGTCGCGGCTCTCGCTCAACAGATCCAAGGGCAGATTGATCTGCCCGGAACCATCGGCACAATCGCTACGTGGCTGACCAATGCCATCGCGTCCTTCGTCAGGGGCTCGGTGATGCAGGTCATCGAAGTCCTCCTGACGTTCTATCTGCTCTTCTACTTCCTGCGCGACCGGCGCGCGGTGCTCCTGTTGCTTCGCTCGCTTTCGCCTCTTTCGGAAGCGTCAATGAACAAGGTGTTCCGCCACGTGGGCGACACCATTCACGCCACAATTTACGGAACGCTGGCCGTCGCCGCGGTCCAGGGCACATTGGGTGGCCTGATGTTCTGGTGGCTGGGTCTGCCGGCTCCTGTGCTCTGGGGACTCGTGATGGGCGTCATGGCCGTGGTACCGGTGCTCGGCGCCTTTGTCGTCTGGATTCCGGCGGCCATCTTCCTGGCGCTGGAGGGCAGTTGGGGGAAGGCGCTGATTCTCGGCGTGTGGGGTGGCGTGATTGTCGGCGGGATCGACAACGTGATCTATCCCATCCTCGTTGGGAATCGGCTGAAGCTCCACACCATCCCCGCGTTCATGGCCATCGTCGGCGGCCTGATTGTGTTCGGTTCATCTGGTCTGATTCTTGGTCCTGTGACCTTGACCGTCACCGTGTTGCTCCTGGAAATCTGGCGAAGCCGAACCCCATGAAATCATCACAACCTCCACGTGCGCGGTTACAAGGAGGAGGGTACGACGACCACTCCGTTCGATATGGTCGTGCTGAACGACCTCGACCCCTTTCACTTGGTCGCCGATGTCATCGACCGTGTGCCCGCTCTGGTCCTGACTTCGACGGCGCCCGACGCAGGAGTCAGCAGCACGCCTCACGCGTACCATCGACAGGTTCTTTCAATATGTCGATAAAATCGCAAATCATCGACATATTGGGCTAACATGTCGACGCGGTCGACATGCCAGCCCGAGCCCGATTTTCGCCCGACACGCCCTTCAACGCCCTTCCGCTGCTGCCCCCGAACGTCGAGCTGGAGACGAAGCCCGTCATGAAGGCCCTCGTCGGCGCACGTGCCGCGCTGGCGGAGCTGAAACAGGCTGGCGAGCTGATTCCCAACCAGGCGATTCTCATCAACACGCTGCCCGTGCTCGAAGCACGCGCCAGCTCCGAGATCGAGAACATCGTCACCACAGCAGATCGACTGTTCCGGTTTGCGCAGGACGACGAGAGCGAGCAGGCCGATCCGGCGACCAAAGAGGCGCTGCGCTACCAGTCCGCCCTGATGCAGGGATTGCGCGTGCTGGTGAAGAAGCCCGTGACGACCGGGATGGCAGTCGACATCTGCCGAACGCTGCGTGGGATTGCGATCGACATTCGGAAGGTGCCGGGCACCGCGCTGCAGAATCAGACGACTGGCAAAGTGGTCTATACGCCGCCCGAGGGACAGGACCGGCTCCGCGACCTGCTTGCCAACTGGGAGCGCTTCCTTCACGACGACTCGGACCTCGACCCGCTGATTCGAATGGCCGTCGGCCACTACCAGTTCGAGGCCATCCATCCGTTCACCGACGGCAACGGCCGAACCGGGCGCATCCTCAATCTATTGTTCCTGGTGGAACAGGGCCTGCTCGATCAGCCCGTCCTCTGTCTCAGTCGCGCGATCATCCGCCAGCGGACCGAATACCATCGCCTGCTCAATGCTGTCACGCGTGACGGCGCCTGGGAGCCGTGGGTGCTCTACATGCTCGACGCCGTGCACGACACCGCCATCTGGACGACGGGGAAGATCAAGGCGATTCGTGAGTTGCTTCAGCGCGCGACCGCGCACGTGCGGGAGCATGCGCCCTCGCTGTACAGCCGCGAGCTCGTTGAGCTGGTGTTCGAGCAGCCCTACAGCCGCATCGGCAACGTGGTTTCCGCCGGCATTGCCAAGCGGCAGACCGCATCGGTGTATTTGAAGGAGCTGTGTGACATCGGCGTGCTGCGAGAGGTCAAGGCCGGACGTGAAAAGTTGTTCATCCATCCGAACCTCGTGAAGCTGCTGACCGCCGAAGACCATAAGGTGCCGGGATATCGCGTCTGAGCCAGGTAGGTGACAGTCAAGTCCCAGTGTGACTTTGAGTGGATCCCCGCCTCACGGTAAGCTGTTGATTCCACTCAGAGGAGAGATGTCCGAGTGGTTGAAGGAGCACGCTTGGAAAGCGTGTGTAGGGGAAACTCTACCGTGGGTTCGAATCCCACTCTCTCCGCCAATCCATAACTGGCTAATTACCAGTGAGATACACGGATCGGTTGCTCGCCGCGCGCGGTTCCGCGTGCAGTTTTTCTGGACTTCCTACAACGAGTGGTGAGTTCCACTCTCCGTAGCATTCGGATTCAACAGCATCGTGTTTCCCGCCTGCAACGTCCTCGGGCTGCTGAACTCGCGGTAGCGGGACCTGGTGATTCCACGGCTCGGCAGATATTACAGATAATGTAATATATGAGTATGACTGGAGCGGACGTCCGCGCAGCGCGTGAGCGTCGTGGCTTGCCGCAAGAGGAGCTGGCGCAAAAGCTGGGAGTCTCGCAGGGCTACGTGTCTCAGTTGGAGAGCGGCCACCGGCTCGTCTCGAAACGCCTGGCCGCGAAACTCGTCTCGCTCCTGTCGATGTCGCCGAGTGCGCTCCCCGTGTCGACACCCAAGCCGCTTCCGAACCAGCAAGCGGCTCGTGCATTGGGACGCCTGGGCTATCCGGGCTTCGCGTATCTTCGCAGTGGCGCCAGGGTGAATCCCATGGACGTGTTG
This sequence comes from Candidatus Sulfopaludibacter sp. SbA3, assembly GCA_945876205.1. Lineage (GTDB taxonomy): Bacteria > Acidobacteriota > Vicinamibacteria > Vicinamibacterales > UBA2999 > CANNDT01. Next base: position 4,432 of record CAMCNL010000196.1, on the reverse strand, counting down.
CTCGGCGCGCTCCTCGCAGACGATGTCGACGCGCGCGTCGTTGAGGGCCTACCGTGGCTACTGCTTCGATACCCCGATATGGACTGGGATTGGCTCGTGATGTACGCGAAGCAGCACGACGCACAGAACCGGCTGGGGTTCCTCGTCGCGCTGGCGAGTCGCTTGGCGGCTGCGAATGGAGACACTGCCACGGCGGAACTGCTGGAACAGCGCGAGCAGGCATTGCAGCGATCGCTTCTGCAACAGGACGACGCGTTTTCGAGATATGCGCTTACGCAAGCCGAGCGGCGATGGCTCGCGGCGAACCGTTCTCCAGAGGCCAAACGTTGGAATCTGCTCGCCACCCTAAACGTTGATCGGCTATTGAATGCCGGCTGAGCAACTCCACGAACCGTGGCGGTCGTTCCTCCACGACGTCGATGCGCAGCTCGCTGGGCCAACAGAGATCCATTGCCTGGGTGGCTTTGTCGTCGCGGAGTACTACGGTTTGGCGCGCCCGACCTCCGACATCGACATCATTCAGGTCCGGGGCGCATCGAATGCCGCAGACGTGCTACGAATCGGTGGCAAGGGCAGTGCCCTTGCCAAGACGCATAGGATCTACATCGATATCGTGACGGTAGCTGACGTTCCCGAGCGGTACGAAGAGCGATTGATTGGCGTGTACTCCGACGAGTTCCGGAATCTGAGAATCAGAGTATTCGAACGACACGACTTGGCTCTGGCGAAGCTTGGTCGCAACCAGGACTACGATCGCGAGGACATCAGGCGGCTCGCACAGGGTCCTGGGCTCGACGTCGCAATCCTCGAGCAGCGATACCGCGATGAGTTGCGCGGGCAGTTGGGGAATCCAGAGCGGGACGATCTGACGCTCGAACTATGGACTGAAATGATCACCGAGCTGCGCCGCAGCTGAGCCCCGAGTAGCCCGCAGCACTGCGCGCGCCGTCGGAGCCGTCAGGTCTCGTCGTCGAAGTAGCCGAGATCGTAATTCATGAATCTCACCAGCCAGATGCGGTCGGTGACCTGTCGCACGCCTACCTGCTGTCCACGACGGCCCATCACCCCTTGCGCACGCGCCGCATGCGAGCGGCCTTGATCGCACTCTTCGTCACCACAGGCACGCTCCATTTCCTGACGCCGCATCAACTCGCCGCCACTCGCCGCACTCTGTCAGATCCGTGTTAAAACACCGACTCTAGACTGCGACGGTCCCGGCGACATTCGAACGGGCACTCGCCTTGAGCCAATAAGGAGCGGAGAATTCCTATGACCAAGATTCAGGCATCTGCTGGCCTCGTTGTTCTGTGCGCCCTGGTGTTGTGTGCGACAAGCCAAATCGGCTCCGCGCAGGTGGTCGCACGACAGGAAGTAGACAAGAATGGCGCGCCCCAATACCGCGTCGACCCGTTCTGGCCCAAGCCGCTCCCGAACAAATGGAGCATGCAGCAAGTGGTGGGGATCTGGGTCGACCAGATGGATCACGTCTGGTTCCTCAATCGCGGCGTGGCCGCGCTCCCCATCGAGCTGGTGGCCGAAGGCGATCCGTCCGCGCCGTGCTGCGTGCGTGGGCCTGAGCTGATCGAAGTCGATCAGCAGGGCACTGTGGTCAATTCATGGGGCGGCCCGAAATTTCACCCGAAGTGGCCCGCCACACTGCAGACGGTGATTGTCGATTCGAAGGGCTTCGTCTGGATCTCCGGCGAAGCCAACGAGGACAGCATCCTGAAGTTCACTCGCGACGGAAAACTGGTCTGGGACTTCGAGCATCGTCCCTCGCCTGAACAAGCGAAGATGCCGGAGACCAATCAGGAGACGAGCTACCTGCTCAACAAGGGTCGCTTCCAGCTCGACGAGGTGGCCAACGAGATTTACATCATCAACCAGAAGCGCGTGGTCGTCTATGACGCGTCGACCGGCGCCTACAAACGCGGCTGGGGCGGCCATGGGATGCCGCTCAGCGAGGTCGAGAACGGGCCGATCGCCGGCTACAAATGGACCGGCGGCCCGCCGCCCGAGGAGAAGAACTTCGTCCCGAACCTGCACTTCGTCGAGATCTCGAAAGACCGGCGCGTCTACATCGGCGAGCGAGGGCAGAACCGGATCCAGGTGTTCACCACCGAAGGGAAGTGGCTGCAGGACATCTACGTGTCGCCGAACTCACCCGCGCAGCGAGGGGGATGCGGCGGCATGAGCGTGCCCAATGCGCCGAACATGGCCGTGCCGATGACGTTCTATCAGTCGATTTGCGGCACCATGTACAAGATGGTGATGTCGAAGGACCCGCAGCAGAAGTACCTCTTCGTCGCGGACGCGCACAACGACGTCATCTGGATTGTCGAGCGGCAAAGCGGCAAGACCCTCGGAAACTTCGGCGGCAGTGGCCGGTACGCCGGCCAGATGACCTTCCCGAACTCAATCGGCGTCGATACACGGGGCAACGTCTACGTGGGCGAAGTGGATATGGGAAAACGGATCCAGAAGTTCGCTCCGGTTTTGAGCGGCGCCCGGTAGCGGGAACGTTCGACCGGCTCCGTCCTCTACCGGTTCGGCACGACGTCGGCGAGCTTGAGGTCTCCTGGCCGCACCCGCGCCACGCGCCCGTTCTCGAACACGAGCTGGAGCACGAGGACACCGTTGGCGGTGGAGTACTGCCAGCGAGGGCCGGTCACTTCGACCGGGGGCCCGAATCTCGTCCTGATCTCCGCTTCGCTCTTGCCGAGGAGCGAGATGGTGTTCTCGGAATCGGGCGACGTGCTCGCAGGTGCCTGCCGCAGCCTCACCTGCGCGCCCCGCATCGAGTTCCCCATCGTGTTGTTGCCTTCGTGACAGGCGTATTCGTAAATCTGGTAGGGCTCGGTCGTGACCGCTCCGAGGTCGTCGGCATAACGCAACACGCGGTCCTTCTCCCAGGGCTGCATGAACGTCCACGGCCGCGTCCACGTCTTCGCATCGGTGATCGTGACGTAGTAGTGGATGCGGTTCGGCCCGACCGGCACGAAGCGCTCCACGACGTGAAAGTTCCCGAACGGGATCCCTTCCGGAACGATGGCGCCCACCGAGCCGCCGCTCTGCTTGTTGGTGAAACCGGTCGTCTCGACGACCAGGGTGTTGCCCTCCCACCGGCCACGTGAATCCCCCATCCATCCACCCATCGTGCCGGACAGGTGCGGACGCCCGTCGAGCGGGATGATGCGCGTATTCAGCCGCTCGTGCGCCAGCATCACCCACCCGGGAGCCTGCATCAGGTACTGCGCGCTGTTGTAGCCCATCGTCGACGTCGGCACCTGCGCCGCGATGCACCGCTCGGCGAGGTCGTAGTCGCTCCAGTGTCGGATGTCGACGGCGGCGGCACTGTTCGGGTCGGTGGGCGGGTGGAGTCGCGTGTGCTCACGCTGGATCGCGACGGCTTCTGGCGTCATCGGCGGGAGGCGTCCGTCGGCGGGATCCTCGATCAGCCCGGTGCGGTTGTCGGAAACGAAATCCTGCGGCGTCCAGAACCCGTTGTATGTCGCCAGCTTGTCGAGATCGGCGACGGTGGCCTTCGCACACCGGTCGTCGTTCTGGTTGCAGAGGGGCTCCATGCTCGCCCGGGCCTTCGCGAGCGCGGCCAACTCCTCGGCGGTGAAGGTCTTCTTGCCGGCCAGCTCTCTCGGCCTCTGCATCGGCACCGGGGTGTGGTTGTCCCACACCCCCTGCAGATCGGGATCACCCCAGGGTGTCTTGGGTGGTGTGTAGGTCGATGCAGGGACGGTGAAGGCGGCGTCTGGAGCCTGGCCGGCGCTGGCACGCGCGGCAAGCCCGATCGACAGGCCAAGGACGAGGACGGCGATCACTGCTCTCGCACGCATACAACCCTCCATCTACTGTCGGGGCGGCGACACGAAGTCGCCATAGAAGAACTCTTCGACGTACTCCGCGCATCGGAACTGCAGCAGCTCTACGTTCTTCTCGATTCGCCGATACAGCGGCATGCTGATCGTCCACGGCCGCGTGAACACGTTCGGATCCTCCAGCGTCGCCTCGTAGATGAGGTGATCCCGATCGATCATCCGGTAGCGCTCGACGACGTGCAGGGCGTCGGAGTGGTAGTTGCCGGATCGGTCGAGCCAGGTCTTCCCATTGAAGCCGCGGACGTCGATGACCAGCGTGTCGCCGTCCCACCGCGCGTTCGACCAGCCCATCCACGAATCGATCGTCGGTTCGGAGGTGCCGTTCATGAAGATCTCGCGACGGGCGTAGGAATACTGATAGACCATCCACATCCGGTTCGGACTCTGAAAGATCTGAAACGGGTGAGGCAGATAGGTCGCGCGGGGGACGCCCGGGAGAAAGCAGTTCACCTCCGGATCGGCGTTGAGGTTGCGGCCAGGCTTTCCTGGCAGCGCGTTCTTCCGATTCTCTTCACGCTGCGCCAAGGCTTCCGGCTTGT
>CAMCNL010000195.1 GCA_945876205.1 Candidatus Sulfopaludibacter sp. SbA3 | reverse complement strand
GCGACCTGCGCAGAATTCCCTAACCACGAAGGGCACGAAGACATTAGCCACGAAGGACACGAAGATCACGAAGGGACGAACGCCCACAGCGAGGCTTCGTGTTCTTCGTGATCTTCGTGGCTGAAGTCTTCGTGCCCTTCGTGGCCTAGCTTCTGCTCCGGAAGAAGTAGTAGACAGGAATACCTGCCGCGATGATCAGCGCTCCGGCGCCGATCGCGGCAGGGCCGCTGTACAGGCTGTTGGCGAGAATCGCGAAGCTCACCACCGCATAAATTCCCGGCGCCACGGGATAGCCCCACGCGCGGAACGGACGATCGGCCCCCGGCTCTTTCGCGCGCAGCACGAACAAGGCGACCACTGCGACCCCCGAAAACAGAATGATCGCAAAGCCCGTGTAGTTGACGAGCGTGTCGGCCTTGGCCGTGAGCACGAGCAGCGAGCTCCAGGCCGCCTGCGCGAGGATCGACACGGCCGGCGTGCGATACCGCGGATGGACGACCGCGGCGCGCTTGAAGAACACGCCGTCGCGCGCCATCGCGAAGTAGACGCGCGGTCCCGCGAACGTCATCGCGCTGATGCTGGCGAGCAGGCTGATGATCGAGACGACCGCCATGATGTTGCCGGCGACCGAGCCGAGCAGCCGATCGGCGATGAAGTCGAGCATGCTGCCGCGGATCATCGCGAGCTCGCCCACCGGCACGACATAGAGATACAGGGTATTGAGCAGCAGGTAGAGCGCGATCACCGCCGCAGTGCCCAGCGCAAGCGCCCGCGGCACATTGCGCCCAGGCTCGCGAATCTCTTCGGCCACGTACGACGCCGCGTTCCAGCCGGAGTAGGTAAACATCACCGGGATGAGCGCGAGCAGCCAGTTGGTGGCGGTCACCGGTCCCGCGGTCCCGCTGATGTTGGCCACGTCGCCCTGGCCGATGGAAAACCCGAGCGCCACGAACAGGACGAGCGCCGACACCTTCAACGTCGCGAGGATGTTGCCGACCAGGCGGCCGGGGCCTACCCCTCGCAGATGGATCCACGCCATGCCGAAGATCGCCGCGATGGCAACGATGCTTTGTGGCGACGCGCTGAGGACGATGGTGCCGGGAATAATCGGGAGCGAGAAGAATGGCGTGCTGTTGCCTGCTGCCGGAATGAAGCGGCCGAGATAAAACGCCAGCACCACCGCGCTCGTGGCGATCGCGCCGGAGAACCCCGCGACAAATGACGTCCAGCCCGTGAGGAATGCGGCCAGCGGCCCGAAGGCGGCTCGAAGGTAGACATACTCGCCGCCCGCCCGCGGCCGCAGCGCCGCCAGCTCCGCGTAGGCCATGGCACCGGCGAAGGCGAGCAGGCCGCCGGCGACCCAGGTCGAGAGAAACAACAAGGCGCTCGGCACCGACGCCGCGATCTGGGGCGGCGTGAACAGGATGCCGCCGCCGATGACGTTGGAGACGATGAGCGCGGCCGCATCGAGCGGTCCGAGGCGGCGTTCGAGGACGTTCTGGGGGGCGCGTGTCGTCGTTGGCACGGCGGAATTTAACCACGAAAAACACGAAGTCCACGAAGAACGCGAAGGGCACGAAGACGAAAGACCAAGAAGAGTTCTTCGTGGTCTTCGTGGTCTTCGTGGTTATTCGGTGAGGAGCTGACGGTCGATTTTGTAGGTTCCCATCTTCGCCCAGGTCCGCGAGCCGTGCTTGCCGAAGACGTCCATGGTGGCGTCGACGAATTCGCGGTTCTTCAGCATCTGCAGCCGCGACTGGATACCGGTGTAACCCAGGTTGGAGCGCAGGACGATCGGATTGGTGGTCGCACCGGCGGCGAGTTCGTCCGACCCGATGGCGCGCACGAAGTGCTCGCCCCACACGGCGGTTTCCCCCGCGCGGTGGAAGATCGCATTCACCTGGACGCCGGAGATCGGCTCCTGCGAGATGTTCTGGAGGCGGATCGAGATGCTCGGCACCAGCTTGTTCTTGCCGTCCGCCTGGATGCCCGCGTCATACCAGCCGGAGTGGACGTCGACGATCTTGAGGTCCGTCTGCACGTCGCGTGACCCGCAGCCCGCGATGCACAGCGCCGCGATGAGGGGAAGAGCCAGCCGTCTACCCATCCGTGAATTGTACGCCACCTAGGCTAAGACACCGGAGGGTGCTGAAGGTTCCCGCCTTCGCTCTTCGAGCTACGGCGGGGTAAACCCGATGGCTCTGTGTCTCCGTGTCTCCGTGGCCCGAGATCGGCGGGAGGTGCTCCCTTAGAATTCGCGAATATCCACGCGCGTGCGGACCTCGTCGAGCGTGATGCGCCCGGCGCGGTAGGCGGCCAGATCGCTCCCCTTGATGCGCAGGACGATGGTGCTGACCTCGGAGGGATCGCCCGGCGTGAAGCGGTCGACCTGGACGTTGTCGCGCGCCGCGACGGTCAGCCACTCGTCTGGGCTGATGCCCAGCGGTCCACCGTTTTCGACCATCGCGTCAACCAGCGCTGACTTCACTTCCTGCGTGTATGCCTCGCTGGGATCCTGCAGGAGCTGCGCGTCCGGGAGCGGCACCGGCGGAGCCGCCTGCGTGATCGTCGTCGCCACCGACTGCGCGCTGACGACGCCAGGCGTGGCCTGCGCCTGCGCGGTGGCGGGGTCTGGCGCGACCGGGCCCATCGGACCGAGCTGCTGCTGCACCCGGCGCCAGCTGCGTTCGAACTCCGCACGCGCGCGCTGATCGGGAATCGTCTGCACGATCGCGCGCATCTGCGCGAGATCTCTCGCCACCATCGCGGCGCTCTCGTTCATCGTTCGCAGCGACCACGCCATGCTGCGGCGCAGCGCGGGCACCTCGACGTCGAAGAGCACGCCGTAGCCCTCGAGACGGAAGCCGCGGACCGCGGGCGCGCCGCTGAGCAGCAGCGTGTCATCGGGCCTCACAGTGCGCACCCGCGACCGGAGCGTGTCGACGCCGATCTGCACGGCGCGCTCGAGCACGCCTTCCATCATGAACACCCTCTGGCGCGCCTGGGTCTGCTGGGCCTCGGCGGTCTGCTGCACGGGCTGCGCTGACGAGGCGCCGGCCACGCCCATGAGCGCGACGCCGATAATCAACCGCTTCACTTCCGTCCTCCTGCTGGCTTCAGATCACGGTCCGCCTGAAGGCGGACACGACGTACGACCGACAGCCGACAACCGACAACTGATAACTATTTTTCCTGCGACACTCGCATCAGGTACTGCAGCGTCTGCTGCTGGCGCGCGATCTCGGCGCCGGTCGTGCCTTCCATCTGGCCGACGATCGACCGCACGTTCTGCAGGTCGACGCGGCGCTGCGAATCGAAGTCGCGGACGACCTGCGCCGTGCGCAGGGCGAGCACGCGCTGCTGCCGCTGCTCGCTCTCGTCGATGAGCGCGCGCACGCGCGACATGATCTGCGCTTCGGTGGCGGATGCCGTCTGCGACGCCGCCGGCGAGGCGGCCGACGTGCGCAGCAGTGCCAGCTCGGAGGCCATCTCCGACCGAAGCCGCTGCTCGAGCGCGGTGAGGTCGCTCGCCGAGGCGACGTTCGCTGACGTGGTTGCAGGCGCCGCGGCGACCGTGGCCGCGGGCACCGTGCCTGCTGCCGTCGTCCCGGTCGGCGCTGTCCCGGTCGGCGCTGTCCCGGTCAGCGCTGGGCCGGCCGGTGCTGTGCCGCGCCAGACGCCGAGCGACAGGCCGGCGGCAAAGATCGCGGCGGCGGCGGCCGCCTGCGCCCATGCGGGGATCGCCGAGAGCGCCCACCATCTGGGCGGCCTCTCGACTACGCTCGGGGCAAGCCGTCTGATATCGGACGGCGCCGAGTCGGACACCATCCGGAATCCAAGCTGCGCCTCGGGCGGCGTCCACGCGGCCAACTGGATGCGGGTCGCGCCGAGCGCCTCGATCTCCGCCGCGCAGGCGGGGCACACCAGCAGATGCTGGTCCATCGCGCGGCGCTCGGCGGGCTCGCACTCACCGTACATGTAGCCCACGAGGGCCGCGTTATCTCCACACTGAAAGGTCTCAGTCATACGCGTTTCACCAATTGCGGCGCCATTCGTCCGTTCTTCTCCAGGTGCCGGCGCAGCACGCTCAACCCCTGATACAGGCGGGTCTTCACGGTACTGAGCGGGCATCCCTGCAAGTCGGCAATCTCCTGAAACGTCATCCCGTGGTACTCCTTCAGAATGATCGCCGTTCGCTGCTCTTCCGGCAGGAGCTTCATCGCCTCTTCGACGACCCCGCTCAACTCCCGCCGCTCCACGAGCGTTTCAATCGACTCGACCGGCCCGTGCTCCCCGGCCATCTCGATGGGATCGACGCCTTCCGGCATCTGCATCGTCGGCGCCCGCCGCTGGCGCCGCATCCAGTCCCGGCAGAGGTTCAAGGCGATCCGGTAGACCCACGAGGAGAACTTCGCCTCACCCTTGAACCCGGGAAGTGCGCGGAAGGCGCGAAGGAAGGTCTCCTGGCACACGTCCCGCGCGTCCTCCTCGCGGCCAATTACGCGGTATGCAAGCGCGTAAATGGGCCTTTCCCATCGGAGGATGAGCTGGTTAAAACTGTCGGCGTCGCCGCCCTTCGAGCGGGCGACGAGTTCTTCGTCAGTCGACGTCATTCAATGGCCCGGTGGCCTCCCGGTCCGGCCATTCAGTAAGACGGCCGTGGCCGCCTCGTGGCTTGCCCCCGATCTTACGACGTAACTTCTTGAGATCTGGTGCATTAGCCGGTTCCCGTTGGGCGGCCCGGCCGCTGGGGTAGAATGAACGCGGTTTGCCGTCTCACTTTCCAACCGACGAAGTGTTTCTGACGACGGAGGAGGTCCTCGAATACCTCCAAGTCAACCTTCGTACGGTCTATCGCCTGATTAAGGCGGGAAAAATTCCAGCGGTTCGCGTCGGCCGGCAGTGGCGCTTTCGCAAGCGTGACATCGACGCCTGGCTCGATACCCAGCGGACGAATATCGGTCCGGCCGTCCCGGTCGCCGCCGCCCCGGTCGCCCCGGCACCTCACGTCCGCCACCGCGTCCTCGTCGTCGACGACGAAGCCAGCATCCGGGATCTGCTGTCGAAGACGCTGGCGCTCGCGGAGTACGAGGTCGATACCGCACCAGACGCGACCAGCGCGCTCGACCGGATGCGCTCCAACGCCTACGACCTGATGATTGCCGACCTCAAGATGCCGGGGATGGACGGGCTCACGCTCATTCGCCAGGCCAAGCGCATCAATGCAGAGATGCCGGTCATCATCATCACCGGCTTCTCCACCGAGTCGAGCGCCATCGAGGCGGTCAACCTCGGGGTCGCCGGCTACCTGACGAAACCGTTTCGGGTTCCACAAGTACTTGCCGCGGCCGCCAAAGCACTCGGCGCCCCTGCTGCTTGATCCAGCTTTCAGACCTCACAAAATCCTTCGGCGACCGCACGCTGCTCGACCACGTCACCTGGCAGATCGGTGACGGCGATCGCGTCGGCCTGTGCGGGCCCAACGGCGCTGGCAAGACCACCCTTCTCAAGATGCTCGCGGGCTTCGACGAACCCGACAGCGGCGGCATCGTCAAACCCTCTGACCTGACCATCGGATACCTGCCGCAGGACGGCCTCTCGCACTCGGGCCGCACGGTGTTCGAGGAAGCCAGCAGCGCGTTTCAGCCACTCCTCGACATCAAGGCCGAGATGCACGACATCGAGCATCGCCTCGGCGACGCATCGGTGCCGCAGGCCGAGCACGACGCGATGTTGGCGCGGTACAGCGACCTGCAGGATCACTTCAGGCTGGGCGACGGCTACAGCATGGACCTCCGCATCGCCACGGTGATGCGCGGCCTCGGCTTCAGCCAGGAGGATCTCGAACGCCCCGCGGAAACCTTCTCCGGCGGCTGGCAGATGCGCATCGCGCTGGCGAAGCTCCTGCTCGGGCGGCCCAACCTGCTGCTGCTCGACGAGCCGACCAATCACCTCGATCTCGACGCGCGCAACTGGCTGGAGGAATATCTCGGCGGCTACCCGTTCGCGGTGATCCTCGTCTCGCACGACCGCTACTTCCTCGACGCGGTGGTCACGCGCATCACCGATCTCAACCTGCGCAAGCTCACCGACTACGTCGGCAACTACAGCCGGTACGTCGAGCTGCGCGACGCGATGCTCGAACGGCTGCGCCAGGCGAAGCGCGACCAGGACGAAGAAGTCGCGCGCGTGAAGATGTTCATCGATCGGTTCCGCTACCAGGCGACCAAGGCGGCGCAGGTCCAGAGCCGCATCAAGGCGCTGGAGAAGGTCGTCCCGATCGAGGTGCCGCCCGAGCGCAAGCGCATCCACTTCACGTTCCCGACGTGCGCGAAAAGCGGCCGGATGGTGATGGAGCTGAAGAACGTACGCAAGTCGTACGGGCCTCTCACGGTCTTCAAGAATCTCAACCTCCACATCGAGCGCGGCGATCGCATCGCGCTGGTCGGGCCCAACGGCGCCGGCAAGTCGACGCTGATGCGGATGCTCTCGGGCGAAGAAACGCCGGATACCGGCACGCGAACACTCGGACACCAGGTGGTGATGGAGTACTTCGCGCAGGACGAAGCGGTGCGCCTCGACCCGACGCTCACCGTCTACGAAACGCTGCAGGCGGGATCGGCCACCAACATGGTGCCCGCCATCCGTAACATCCTCGGCGGGTTTCTGTTTTCAGGCGACGACGTCTACAAGAAGGCGGGCGTGCTCTCGGGCGGAGAACGCACGCGGCTGGCGGTGGCGCGCATGCTGCTGCGCCCCTCCAATACGCTCCTGCTCGACGAGCCGACCAATCACCTCGATCTGGACTCGAAGGACGTCCTGCTGGACGCGCTCGAGGATTACGGCGGGACGCTGATCATCGTGTCGCACGATCGCTACTTCGTCGAGAAGCTCGCGACCAAGATCATCGAGATCGGCCACGGCGACGGCCAGGTCTACCCGGGTACCTACGCCGAGTTCCTGTGGCACAAGGAGCATCCTGAAGCTCCGAAGGCACAAGATCCAAGGCCCAAGGCTCAAAGCCCAAAAGCCGAGCCTCACAAGGCTCGGCCCACGGAGAAGGCGAAGAGCCCCACGAGCCCAAAGCCTGAGGATTCGCGCGAGTCGCGCAAGCAGGATGAGGCGGAGCGGCGAAAGAAGCAGAAAGCTACCGAGGCGCTGCGGAAACGGATCTCGGAGCTCGAGACTCGCATCGCCGCACGCGAGACGGAAGTGAAGGAGCTCGAGGCGGCCATGGCCGCGCCGGGCTTCTTCGACGATCGCGAGAAATCGAAGGTCGCAACCGACCGTCACCAGGCCCTGATGTGGGAGGTCGGCGACCTCATGGGCCAGTGGGAAGCTCTTCAGGATCACGCCTCCGAGCACGCGTCCGAATCGTAAGTCGTCCCCGCCGTTCCCCCCAAAAACTGCGTTACACTTACGAATCCGTAAGCGGACTGTTGTTGGGTTTCTGCCGCAAAACCTAAGTAAATCAGCCGTTTGCGCCTGATTCCGCGTGTGCAACTCCGGGCACGTCATTTGCCACCTTGAGATCGTCTGGTTGGCGCTCCGCTGAGCACTCCAATGGCCAAGTCGCGTCGTCTCGTTCGCCGCTCGCCCGCGTCTCGTATTGCTGCTGCTGTCGGGCGCGTGCGTAGCGCCGTAGCTGCGCCACGCCGGGCCGGGAATATCGACGATGCGTTTTTCCGCCACATCGTCTCGGGGATGCGGAATGGCGTGCTGGCGATTACGCGCGACGGCACGCTGGCGCTGATCAATGACGAGGCGTATCGGATTTTCGGAGTGACCGCGCAGCGCACCGACCTCGGGCGGCCGATCGCGGAAGTGCTGAAAGAGCATCCCGAGGTGGTGCGGGTACTGAGCGGCGTGTTCGATCTGCACCTGCTGCCCAACCGCGTGGAGTTGCGGCTGCGGCCCTCTGGCAAAGTGATTGGCTACACGCTGGCGCTGGTGCGAGACGATTCGGCGCGAGTGGTTGGCGCGGCGATGTTCTTCAAGG
>CAMCNL010000194.1 GCA_945876205.1 Candidatus Sulfopaludibacter sp. SbA3 | reverse complement strand
GAACCTCGCTAGTTTTCGACCCTCCCGATGGCCGGATTCCGATAACTGCCGAAGGGAAGAAACGACGAGCCGCGTTTGCGCGAACCGACGGACTCAATTCGTGGTTGGACCGAAGTCTGTACGACCGTTGCATCATGCGGAATCCCGTGCCTAGGATTCCGAGCCAGTACAACAACAACTACGAGATCGTGCAGACGCCGGGGTACGTCGCGATTCTGCAGGAACAAATCCACGACACCCGGCTGATCCCTCTCGACGGGCGTCCGCACCTCGATTCCAGCGTTCGTCAATGGTTGGGAGATGCTCGTGGCCGCTGGGAGGGCAACACACTCGTGGTGGAGACCACGAATTTCAGTGACCGAACCGACTTTGAAGGCGCCGGTCCGAACATGCGGGTGATCGAACGGTGGACGCGTCTCACCGACGACCGCATCGATTACCGATTTACCGTGGAGGATGCCACCGCCTGGACAAGGCCGTGGTCAGCCGCGATCGCGTGGAACAAGGTCGAGCCGCTCTTCGAATACGCCTGCCATGAAGGCAACTACAGTCTCTACAACATTCTCGAGGGCGCGCGAATCAGCGAGGGGGAGGTGCCGGCTCCCTCCGCCAAGTGATGGCGATATCGACTGCGAGGCTAGGGCGTCGCGCTCTGGTTGCCGGTCTTGTCTGGATCGGCTGGTTCTCGATCGGCGGATCCGCTCAACAACCCCGACCGCGTCAATCGGCGATCGACGGCGTGATCTCAGCCGCCGCGGAGGTCGAACTGGTCATCGGTGGAGCCTATCGAGGCCTCGAAGGTCCCGTAGGCACGTCAGATGGTGGGATGTACTTTAGCGAAATCCAGGCCAGTCGGATCCACTTGCTGGATAGGAACGGCGCGGTCAGGGTCTGGCGCGAAAACACGCGTGACGCCAACGGATTGTTCCTGACGGCGGACGGTGTGATCCTCGCCGCGGAGCAGGGGGGTAAACGGATCGTTGCGATGGCTCCCGATGGCCGCGTAACTCCACTGGTGACCGAATTCGGCGGCAAGCCATTGCGCAGCCCGAATGATCTCGTGCAAGACAAGAGCGGCGGCATCTATTTCACAGATCCGGCGCGCTCTGCACTGGATGTGACGCAGGGGCCAAGTCGCGTCCTCTATCGGCGCCGCGACGGAGAAGTGTTGCTTGTCGATGACCTGATGGTGTTTCCGAACGGAATCACTCTCAGTCTCGACGAACGGACGCTCTACGTCGATGACTCCGATGGCCACTACGTGTATGCGTTCGACGTTGAGCCCGACGGTCGGGTGAGAAACAAGCGCGCGTTCGCTCAACTTCACGACCCTGTCCAAACCGATCGAGGACTGCGGAGTCGGGCCGACGGGATGGCCATCGATGCGAAGGGCCGGCTGTACGTCGCCAGCGGTTCGGGAATTCAGGTGATCGATCCGCGCGGCGAGTACCTCGGCACGATTCGCGTCCCGGAGCTGGTCCGGGGCCTCGCGTTTGGCGGGGCAGGCCGACAGACCTTATACATGGCAGCGGCGGGGTCCTTGTATCGGATGCGGATGCTGTCCCAAGGGCCGAGCCAGCGTGCGAAATAAGCCGTGACGTGTGTGTCCTGGTGAGGTACTAGCCGAGTCGGGATTCGGCGTACGCGGGCTCCGGTAGCGGCTCGTTCCGCTCTGTCATCACCGGGCGGACCTCCTCACCACGCAGCACCTGTCGTGCTCTCTCGATGTCGAGGGCTCCTTCCCACCGTGCCACCACCAGTGTGGCGACCGCATTGCCAATCAGGTTCGTGATCGATCTTGCTTCTGACATGAAGCGATCGACCCCGAGCAGCAATGTCAGACCGGCGATGGGAAGGGCGCACAACCTGCCACGCGCGGCCTCGCCGGCACAGTTTGGCACAAACGCCAATAGAGATGTGCTAGATTCCGCTCGCCGACTTGACCTGCGGCGCTCACTGGTATGAACCGGAGCACGGAACGGGAGCCCGATTCCGCGGACGCAGACGTTGCGCCATGCTCCCTCCGTCATCGCCACAAGCGTGTTCGTGCCACGAGGAGGTGGACAGTGTTCCTTCGCTCATTGATTGTGCTTGCGTGTTTGCTGCTGGTTTCCGTGGCCGCCCATGCGCAAGGGTCGATCACGGGGGTCGTACGAGACGATTCGGGCGGGGTGCTGCCGGGGGTCACCGTCGAAGCGGGCAGCCCGGCCCTCATTGAAAAGACCCGATCGGATGTGACCGACGCCACCGGCCAGTATCGCTTCGTCGATCTGCGGCCAGGTCCCTATACGGTCACCTTTTCGCTTCCAGGATTCCGCACGATGAGGCGCGAGGGGATCGAGTTGACTGGATCCTTCACGGCGACGGTGAGTGTTGAGCTGGCGGTCGGATCGCTCGAGGAGGCGATCACCGTCACCGGTGCCGCACCGCTGGTGGATGTGCAGAACGCCCGCACGCAGCGCGTGATGAACCGCGAGGTTATCGATACCATCCCCGCAGGCCGTACACCGTTCGACCTCGGTGTGCTCATCCCGGGTGTCGTCGTGGGCGGTGTCGCGCTCAATACCGGGGGCGGGTCACAAGTGACCGGGGCGACCGGCAGCTCGAAGTCGATGACGCTGACGATTCATGGCAGCCGCAATACTGACCAGTTGTTCACGATGAACGGCGTGCCGGTAAGCGATGCGTCCGGGTACTACAACCCGATCCCGACGGATCCCGCCAGCATCCAGGAGATCGTCTACGACACCTCCGCGGCGGGCGTTGATTCGCATGGCGGCGGCGTCCGGATCAACATCGTGCCCCGTTCTGGCGGCAACGTGTTCGGCGGGACGCTGTTCACCGGATTCTCGGGTAGCGGATTGCAAGCAGACAATCTGAACGACGACCTGCGCGCGCGCGGCGCAAGCACGCCCGACACGATCAAGGACAACTACGAGATCAACGGTGGACTCGGCGGCCCGCTGCTCAAGGACCGTCTGTGGTTTTATGGGTCGGCGCGCCAGAACGTCATCAACAACTACATTGGCGGCATGTTCTATAACCGCAACACGAATAACCCTGCCGCCTGGACCTATGACCCCGATCCGAGCCGGCGCGTGTCGAGCGACACGACCGACTGGAACGCACAGGTTCGTTTAACCTGGCAGGCCACCGGCAAAAACAGATTCGGGTTTCTGTGGCACGAGGCCGTGCCCTGCGGTTGCAACGCCAACGTCAGCAGGACGATTTCGCTCGAGGCATCCTCTCGCGCTCTGTCGCCCATTTCGCGCGTCGTTCAGGGCGATTGGGTGCTTCCGTTAACGAGCCGGTTACTGTTCGAGGCCGGCGCGAACCAGACGACGATCGTTGCCGACACCAATCCGTGGCCGGAACTGAAGCGTGACCCATATCCCATCTCGGTGACGGAGCAGTCGAGTGGGTTGACGTACCGCGCGCTCGCCGGCGGCGGGCAGCGAAAGAACTGGCAGTATCCGGTGCGGTTCATCGTGACGTACATCGCCCAAGGGCACACGATCAAGGGCGGGATGAACAATACGACGATCATCCGGGATCAAGCCATCACCGTGCAGAACCCCGTCTCATATCGATTCAACCTCGGTGTGCCCAACCAGATTACGCAGTACGCGTACGGAGCTGGTTATCCGGACCTGCGGATGCAGACCACCGTGAACGCCCAGGGCGGCGTGTTCGCGCAGGACCAGTGGACGCTCAAGCGCCTGACGTCAACGTTCGGGCTGCGGTGGGACTTTTACCGGAGCAGCTTCCCGGACCAGACCGTCTACCCGTCAGCGTTGGCGCCAACGCGGTCGTACACCTTTCCAGCGGCAGACAATGTCAGGCTCAACGATCTCTCGCCGCGACTCGCCGCCGCGTACGATCTCTCCGGGACCGGGAGGACGGCGATCAAGGTCAGCTTGAATCGGTACCTGCAAAGCATCAGCTCGAGCAATCCCCTGCTGGCGGATTCGAACCCGACCAACCAGATCGTGACGACCACGACGCGTGCCTGGACCGACGCGAACCGCGACTTCGTGCCGAACTGCGATCTCCTCAACAAGGGCAGCAACGGGGAGTGCGGCGCGGTGGCGAATCAGAATTTCGGAACCGTCGTCCCTGGCAGGGTCTACAACCCGGAGTTGATCACTGGGTTCCAGAACCGCCAGTACAACTGGGAGTTCGGGTTGTCGCTTCAGCACGAGCTGCCGCGCCGTACGACGGTTGATGTCGGCTACTTCCGGCGCACCTACGGCAACTTCATCGTGTTCAACAACCGGGCGGTCACCCCCGCCGACTACACCAAGTTCAGCCTGACCGCGCCCACAGACTCGCGCCTTCCCGGCGGCGGCGGCTACGTGATTCCCGATTTCTATAACCTAAACCCGAATAAGTTCGGCGTGCCGGAAAACACGATCGTGACCTTCTCGTCAGATTACGGGAAGCAGAGCGAGAGCTGGCGTGGCTTCGACGTGAATCTCCGCACCGAGGCTCTTCGAGACGTGCTCGTGCAGGGCGGGTTCACCGCGGGGCAAACGGTGACCGACAATTGCGAGCTATTGACGGCGCTGGGGCCCCAGGTTCTGTTCGGAGCCACGACGCTGACGATTACGAATGCCGCCGCGACGCAACAGGCGGGCAGCTACTGTCATCTCGCGTCGAGCTGGTCGCCGCAATTCAAGGGGTTCGTGTCGTACGTGATCCCCAAGGTGGACGTACGGTTGTCTGGCACCTTCCAGAGCTATGAGGGGCCGGAGCTCCACGCGAACTACGCTGCGACAAACGCCGTGGTGTCGCCCTCGCTCGGTCGTCCATTGTCGGGACATGCTGCGAACACGACGGTGAATCTGGTGGAGCCAGGAACGGCGTATGGGGATCGCGTAAATCAGATCGATATGCGCGTGGCCAAGCTCCTGCGGTTTGCGGGCACACGCGCCTCAGCCCAGATCGATTTCTTCAACCTATTCAATGTGAATCCCGTTCGCGTCGAGAACTTCAACTTTGCCTCGTATCGGCAAGTCAATTCGCTTGCGTCGGGCCGCGTCGCCAAGATCAGCTTCCAGCTCGATTTTTAATGCGTGTGAAACCCGTCGACGTGAGCCATAGAGGCGGAGTTTCTTGGGAGACCTACCGATGAAGACACGATTGAGCGTCCTGGTCGTCGTTGTAGTGGTGAGCCTTGCCTTATACGCGAAACAGGGACCGGTGACGGCCGCCGCGCAGGCCACGCCAGCGAGCACGCTGCAATGCAATCTCTCGGGGTACAAGGCCGCCTCCGGTCTGACCGCGTCGATGGCCGGCGATGCGCTGGCGCTGACGTGGGACGGCGACAAGAACCAGGAACTGCGGTTGCGGTTCACCGTCAATGGCGGTACGCCGACCATCGATGAGCTCGCCGTCAGACGCAAAGGCGCCGCATGGGCGGCGCTGGCGACCAACGTCACGCCGGAGTTCCGCGTCGTCGCGGGCAAGCGGCGGATGGATACGCAACAGGTCAATGGTTTGAAAGAGAACGGGGTAACCGAGCTGACTCCCGCGGTCATTGCTGAGCACCAGTGGAATGCGTTCTGGGATGCGCCCCTGTATGTTCCAGGCGGCCCGAACCTGACGCGAGCCGTTGGCTTGCCGCGAAAGCCGGAGGAGGTCACGCGTGCCACGGCTACTTATCAGACCAACAGGTGCGAGGTAAAGTCCGACGGAGCACGGCTGATCATCACCTTCCCCGGCGTCAGCGTGGGGATGTTTACTGGGCAGCTGCAGTACACGGTCTACAAGGGAAGCAATCTAATCCAGCAGGCCGTGCTCGCGTCAACGGACCAGGATTCGGTCGCCTACATGTACAACGCAGGCCTCAAGGGGCTCTCCATCGGCGCCGGTTCCCGGGTCGCATGGCGCGATACGACCAACGTTCGGCAGGAGTACCTGTTCGGCGGCACGAAGCACGACGGCGAGACGCCGATCAAGACGGCCAATCGCATCGTCGTTGCCGAGCGCGGTCCGGCTGGGTCAATCGCCGCCTTTCCGCCGCCGCACAATTTCTTCTGGACGCGAGAAACGTCCACCAATCTTGGCTACAACTGGTACCGCAAGGACAGCAATACATCGTTCTCCTTCGGCATTCGCCAGTCTGAGCAAGAGGGCACTGAAGAATATCTGGCGAATTTTCCCCTCTACAATGCGCGGCCCGGGACGGTTCAGCATATGCCCGTCTTCTTCTACGCCAGTGCCGACGCCGCGGAGCCGACGCGCGAGGCGGTGCTCGCCTTCACCCACGGAGATCGGTACAAGCCGCTACCCGGTTACAAGGTGATGGGTCATCACTATCACATGGACCTCGGGCTACGACTGCTTGAAGCCGGCACACCAGATGCGGAGATCGAGGACCTGTATCCGCTGAAGGCCGCCGGTATCAATATCGTCGGCACCGCGGAGCGAGTAGGCACCGGCGGAGGATCGGGCAACCGCTCGCCCGAGGAAGTGCTGAAGGTCAGGCAGTTTCAGATTGAAGGTGCCCGGCGTCACTCCGACAAAGACTTCATGATCTTGCCAAGTCATGAATACCAGCCGCCTCCGTTCGGTGGCCACGTCGACATCCTGTATTCGCACCCGGTTTATTGGTTGACGGGACGCGCGGCTGGACAGCCGCTTGTGGAGGACACGCCGACTTACGGCAAGCTCTATCACATCGGATCACACGACGATCTGATGCAGATGCTGCGACGCGAGAATGCGATCCTGTCGATGCCGCATCCGCGTGCTAAGACAAACACCGGTTATCCCGATGGCTTCCTGCGGAAGCCGGAGTCGCTCGCCTCTTTCAAGGACCCGCGATTCGAGAGCTTCGGGTTCCGGTGGGGGATGGGGATCGATCGGTCGGAGCGCCGATGGTCAGAATATAGGGTGTTACCGTTATTCGACGAGACGTTGAACCGGTTTGCTGATGATCCCGGTCCGCCGAAACACTTGTTGGCCATTTCAGAAGCGCACCATCAGTTTCTCGGCGACGACGTCTATTCCTTTTCGCCGATTTCTTACGTCAAGCTGGCGGCGGTGCCGACACCAGACGACGCGACTCCTTTGATCAAGGCGTTGATGGACGGCGACTACTTCGTATCGTCAGGTGAAATCCTGATCACGAATTACAGTGTGCAAGGGACCGGCGCTGCACGGAAGATCGTCGCCGACGTGGAATGGACGTTCCCGCTTGACTTCGTGGAAATCGTCTGGGGTGACGGTCAGAAAACAGACCGGCAGATCATCTCCACCACCGAGATGCCGGCGTTCGGCCGCCACCACTTTGAAATTCCCTTCGACGCGACCGGAAAGAAGTGGGTGCGCCTTGCGGCCTGGGACACGGCCGGCAACGGCGGACTAGTGCAGGCCGTCAAGCTCACCGGTCCGGTGGCAACCCGTTAGTCACGCGTCAGAATGCCACTCATCATGTCGTTCAAGGTCGCCAGGTTGCCTGTGTTGATCGTCCTCGCGCAGCTTGTTGCCGCGGGTCTGATTGTCGTCGCTGGAATTGCCGAAGGCGGACAGGTGGCAGGTGGAGCCGCGTTTCCACGTACGCCAGAAGGCAAACCCGATCTGTCGGGATTCTGGCAGGCCATGAACACCGCGAATTTCGACATACAGGACCATGTCGCCCGAGAAGGGGTGCCTGCGGGCCAAGGCATCGTTGAAGGTAACGAGATTCCCTATCAGCCGGCCGCATTGGCCAAGAAGCAGGAGAACTTCGCGAATCGAGCGACGGAAGACCCTGAGGCTAAATGTTTCATGCCCGGAGTGCCGCGCGTGATGTACATGCCTTTCCCATTTCAGATCATGCAGATGCCCGAACAGGTGGCCATCCTGTCTGAGTATGCGTACACCACGCGATACATACACACGAATGGGAGTCCGCATCCCAAGGGACCCATTGAATGGTGGATGGGAGACTCGCGTGGCAGATGGGAAGGCGACACGCTGGTCGTGGACGTGGTGCATTTCAACGATCTGACCTGGT
>CAMCNL010000193.1 GCA_945876205.1 Candidatus Sulfopaludibacter sp. SbA3 | reverse complement strand
AACGCGCTGCCCGCGAGCGACTACCCGATCTTCGACATCCCGCTCGACCACGCGCTGTTCAAGACGCAGTTCGAGGTGCCCTCGATCCCGCAGATCCCGAATATCGGCTTCTTCATGCGTTCGGGCGGGGGCACGTCGGAGCAAGGCGCCGACAGCGCCGTGCCCCACGTCCGCGGCATCGTCGATCCCGCCGGACGCCTGATCGTGCTGATGACGCACAACACCGACATCGCCGACGCGTGGGAACGCGAAGGCGATGACCCCAGCTACTTCTACAACTTCAGTCCGAAGGGGTATGCGTTCGGAATCAACGCGGTTCTGTACGCACTCACTCACTAGGCGGGCCCTGAAGGACCCGCCCTACGTACGGTTAGGTTAGCGCGGGAATGGCGCGGGGGTTGCCCCCTGTGGCGCCGGCGTCCTGGCTGTATTGAGTTGCATGGCCAGGAACGTGTAATAGCCGACGATGCCGACCGTGTCGACGACGCCGCGCTCGCCGAACTTCGCGAGCGCGCGCGCATAGGTGACATCGCTCACGCGGTGGGTACGCTGCAGCTCGGTGCAGAGATCGTAGAGCGTTTCTTCGTCCTCGGTCATCTTCGCCGGCCGGCGTCCTTCCGCGATCGCCGTCGCGGTCTCCGGACTCACCCCTTCCTTGAGCGCAATCGGATGGTGGATGGCCCACTCGTATTGCTGCGCCCACTGGCTGGCGGTGAGGAGGATCACGAGCTCGCTGAGCCTGGGCGGGAGCGCGCTGTTGTAGCGCAGGTAGTCGCCCATCGCCCGCGCGCGCGTCATCACCTCGGGGCTGCGAAGCAGCGGATAAAACGGTCCGCTCAACTCGGCGCCGCGCGCGGCCTTGAAATCGGCGACCGCCTTCTTCTGCTCGGCCGTCATCGTGTCGGCGGCGATGGGCGGCAGGCGATCCTGCGCGGGGGCTACCACCGCGCACCCGAGGACCGCTGCCAGGACAGACGCGATGATGAAGGCCGTGTGCTCATGATGTCTCATGGATTCGAGTGCTCCAGCGCGCCGCGGTCCCAGGCCTCGAGCGGCGGGCTCGGCCAGGCTTCCGTCAGCGGGCCTGGTCCGCCCGGCAGGGTGTCGGATCCCAGCCCTGGCGGTCGGGGATTTTCTTGAAGTGATTCGTCGTGACGTACGGACCGGTCAGATACATCGGGTCGGTCACCACCGTCGTCACCACCAGCCACGTCGTGCCGTCCGGCTCCGTGAAGTGGTCGTAGTGTTCCTCGAGCACCGCGTTCTCGCTGTACGGCACGCCGTTCTTGCGCAGGTAGCCCGGCTTCATCTTCGTGGTCGTCACCTTGAGGTGCCCCACCGTGCTGTCGCCCGGCCCGCCGCGGCCGCGCGCGCCGGCGCTTTCCCACGTCGCCACCGAGTAACCCTGCCACGACGGCATCACCGTCGCCGGAGGCGGCGCGTTAAAGTGCAGCAGCCGCGACTGGCCACCCGAGTCGAAGTCTTCCTTCAGCGTGTTGTCATCCGCCCAGCGGATGTCGAGGCGCCCGGGGATGCGCATGATCGCCGCCGCCCCGTAGCTCTTGCACTGCTCGTCGCCTGCCGGTTCCTTCGCCGGATCCCACAGGCCCGCGATCCGCCGCGCCTCCGGATTGAGCGGCAGCATCGCAAACTCGCCCTTCGGTGGCACGAGCATGCGGAGATGCCAGTGCTCGGTCACCACCGCGACGTAGGTGCCGGTGAGATCTTCAGGCGCCACCGCCTTCGCCGCCGGCGCCGGACCGGCGGGGCCGCCGGCGCGACCCGCGCCGCCACGACCTTGCGCGGACACCACGCCCGGCAGCACCAGGCCGACCACCAACGCGAGGGCGAAGAGAAACGCGACGCGGCGCATCTAATCGACCCGGCCGTTCCACGTCCAGCCGTCGCTCGGACGCCGCACGCTCTGAATCAGCAACCGCAGCGACGAGGGGTCCCGCCCCTGCTCGCCGGTCACCACGATCTTGTCGCCGACCTTGAGCGTCGTCCGCGTCATCTTCGACTGCGACAACTGGCTGATCGAGCCCCACTCCAGCGCCCAGGTCTTCAGCGTCCCGTCCTTGTCCGCCACGTCCATGCGCAGGAACGAGTGCGGGTTGCGCCAGACAAACTCTTTCACCACGCCCTCGATCTCCACCTTCTCGCCGGTGTAGGTCGCCGAGAACGAGTGATGAGCCATGAGGGGCGCGGCGCTGCCGAGCAACGCCACGACGGCCATCAGCGCCAGGATTCGACGTGTCATGGGGTTCTCCTTGGTAGCGACCTACGGTTTCTTCATCAGGCTCGCGTAGACCGCTTCGACAAACATATCGGTCGTCCACGGCCCCGTCCTCTTGCCGTACCGCGCGTCGTAGTCGAGGGTCGGCCGCTCGGCTTTGATCTGTGCCAGCGTCAGGTTGCGCTTGATTCCGTCCTGCACCCGATCCCGGGTAATCGTGATCATATCGCGGTAAAGGGCCACCTCCGCGTGGTCGGCGATGCGCCCGTGCCCTGGCACGACCAGCGTTCCGCCCTGCGCGTTCGCCTCCGGTACGGTGAGCTCAATCAACCGGTTGAACCCTTCGATCATCGCCTGGATGCTGCCGCCCGCCTTCACGTCGATCCGCGGATACGAGTCCAGGTCGAGCATCGGCCCCGCGCTGATGACGTCGGACTTCCGGAAGTGCACGAGGCTGTTGCCATCGGTATTGGCCACCTGGTGCAGCATCACCACCGGCTCGTCATTGAACGACAGCCGCTTCTGCGGCGTCGAGTAGGTATTGTCCGGCCACGCGTTCTCGGGGCCGCCCGCCTCCGACATCCGGTGAAACACCGTCAGGTACGAAATGACCGACGCCTTCTTGATATCGAGCGCGCCCTGGGGCCCGGCCGTGTAGTTGGCCTCGCGGAACGGAATGATCTCGCCGGCCGCCGCGATCTTCTCGTTGCCGCCCGAGTACTCGGGCCACTCGATCGTGTTGACGATGTAGCGCAGCGGCTTTTTGGAGATCGTGCGGATCGCCGCGATGACTTTCTCGCTCATCGCCGCCGTGCCCGTGTCGACCACCAGCACACCGGACTCGCCGGCCTGCACGGTGATGTTGGCACCGGCGCCGACGATCATGAAGATCTGCCCCTGCACGGGCAGGACCTGCACCTGGCCCGGTGCCGGCGCGTCGAGCTTCGGCGGCCATGCCGCGGCGGGTGGGCGTGCACCGCCCTGGCGGCCCTGCGTGAAGACGGGCGCAGTAGCGACCAATGTCAGGCCGGCGATGACGCAGACCATCCAGATTGCGATCGGGCTCCTCGAGTGCTGTGTGCTCATCGGAAACTCTCCGCGGACCCCTTCGGAGCCGCCGCCGCCGGACGCGGCATGGTTTTCATCTTCGCGATGTACTCCGGATACATCGTCTGCGCGCCGCCAAGGCGCGGCTCATGGGGCGTGCCGAATCGATCCGTCAAGTTCGGGTTCAAGCCAGGCAACGGACTCTCTCCCGGAAGGAAGTGCGGCACGACGCCGCGCTTCACCGCCGTCTCCGTCGCCTCTTCGCAGGGATATGGACTCATGGGCAGCGCTGGGTCACTCTCCCACATCATCGAGCTGCGGATATACGGCTCCGACATGTTTAACGGATCGTATATGAGCACCGTCGCCTGCAGGTAATTTCCGATGCGCCGCCAGCGCGTGCGCACCGTCGCCTCGTCGCTCCGCATCAGGCCGGTGCGCCGTATGTAGGCCTCCTTGAGGTGGGTCGTCGTCACGACGAGATCGTTGCCGTCCCACTCGCCCGTCGAAAACCCGCTCCACGTGTGCAGCGCGTGCGCCGGCGGCCGCTCGCGGCCGTCCATCCAGATCGTCGTCTCCTGCTCTTCCTGGTTGATGTGCCCATGAATGGCGATGACCTGCTGCGTCGCCTGGTCCACCTCCGGCCAGATACGCATCTGCGTGAGGATGGTTTCGAGAGTGTAGTCCCAGGTGTGCGGACGGCAGACCCACTCGGCGACGTCGAAGTCTTCAGGCGACCAGCTATCAGCCCTCCACCGTGAGCTCATCGTAATTGGAAGGCCGGCCGCATCGCCCGTCATCCCGCTCCCATCTTCGTTGCGGGCCATCGGACGCCAGTTGCCGGAGATGTCCACCTGGGCGAATGCGGGGCCTGCCGTGGCAACGGCGAGTGCGACGACGAACAGGAGACGAATGGCCATGGGGATGTATATGGTAGCTGGGTAGCTTGGTAGCTGGGGCCAAGTAGCTGGGTTTCGCCCCAGCTACCTGGCAACCCAGCCACCCAGCTACCTACCTCAGAAGGCGTACTTGATGCCGAACTGCAGCACCCGCGGGCTTCCCGTCTGGGTCTGGATTCTGCCGAATACCGCGGAATCGAGGCTGGTGTTCGGCACTCCCCAGTTGAAGTTGTTCAACAGGTTGAACGTTTCCAGCCGAAGCTCCACGTTGCGTCCCGCACCGAACCCGATCAGCCTCGCCAGCGCCATGTCGACGGTCCAGTAGGCCGGACCCATGATGCTCCCGCGAACGTGGTCGCCCAGCGTGCCGGGCGCCGGGAAGGCAAACGCGGCCGCGTTCAGGTAGTTGTTCAACGTCCCATCGCCGTACGGGTCGTCCTTCACCTGATTCACGCGCTGGGCGCTGATGCCGGTCAACGCGATGTCGCGCGCGGTGGTGACGGTCATCCACGGTCCGGAGCGCGCGTTGAGAATGCCCGACACGTTCCAGCCGGACGCAATCACCCGCAGCGGCACGTTGCTGAATTGCGGCGACTGGATGCCCACCGTGACATTGCCGATGTGCTTGCGGTCCTGGACGCAGTTGCCGCGATCGAAGTCGGGATCGTCCGGCTTCAGCAGTCCAGCGCCGACCTGGCCGAACGTCGTCTGGATGGCGTTGCCGACGCAGTGCGACAACGTGTAGTTGCCGCTGAGCCGAAGGCCCGACGCCGCGCGACGCTGCACCGAGAGCCGCATCGCCGCGTAGTCCTGCGTTCCCACGGCCGCGTGTTTGTCGATCGGGCCGAGGAGCAGTGACCGCGTCGGATTCTCCAGCGAGAGCACGCGCCGCTGGTCGAGGTTGGCGTTGGTCGAACATGACGCGTAGAACACGCCGTTCGGGAGCGTGCACGGGCCCAGGCCGAGGTAGACGCCCGGATTCACCGACACCTGGCTCCAGATGCGATCGATGCGGCTTCCCAGGTAGCTCACCGACGCCTGCCACACCGACCCGATCTGTTGTTCGACGATCAGGTTCCATGACTGGGCGCGAGTCGAGTTGATGTCCGGATCGATCGCGCCGAATGCGCCGTAGCCGGGGAACAGCGCGTTGGCGCCGGGGTTCTCGGGAACCGGGTGCGGAGACCCGCCGGGAACCGCGCCGTACGGATCGTCGAGTCCGCCGGCAGGGTTGTTCACGCGCACGCGGCTCGAGTAGGGCGGCGCCGTGGCGCTGATGTAGAGGTAGGACGCGCTCTGGAAGTCATACCCAATCCCGTACGACGAGCGCAGCGCCATGCGGCCGTTGCCCAGGACGTCGAAGGCCATCCCGATGCGTGGCGCAAAATTCATCCACTGCTTGTTCAGGCCGGACTTGCCCGCCGGAAATCCCGGGTCGCCGGGATAGATCAGCCCGGGAGGCGCGTTGTTGTAGACGGTGCTCTTGACGTTGTTGCGGAAGTTGTCGATCAGGAAGTTGGAGACCGCCTTGTTCCTCACGTTCTGACCGAGGAACGGCTCCCAGCGAAGACCACCGTTGAGGGTGACGCGGTTGCCAATCTTCCAGGTGTCCTGGCCGTAGACGCCGACATACAACATGTTCAGGTGCAGCTCACCGGGCCTCGCCTGCTCAAGCTGAAACAGCCGTCCCGTCAGGAAGTCTGCCAGCCCTGTACCCGTGGCGGAGCCGTCAAACGTCCACAGCCCGGGGCCGCGCTGGCCGTCGATCGTGTCGTGCTTCCAGTACGTGAGGTTGGTGCCAAGCGCGAGCTGGTGGTTGCCGCGCACCAGCGTGAGATCGTCGGATGCCTGGTACGCATCGGTGTCGGCCTGGAAGAGCACCGAGCCGCCGGCCGCGGTCTGAAACGCGTTGGTGACGGTGATGCCCATGATCCCGGGCACGTAGTTGTGGATGCCCTTGATGCCCACATCCTCTGGACCGAAGAACTTCTCGAGGTGATAGCCGGCGTTGGTGCGATTCCACCCGAGGCGGAACGAGTTCACCATGTTCGAGCCGAACACCCGCGTGTCGCCGAGGGCCAGCGACTGCGCCTTGTGTTCCTGGAAGGTGTCGTTGGTCCCCGAGGTCAGCACGGTGCCGGAGTCGGGCCACGCCGGATCCTGGTGGTCGTACGTGACCATGTAGCGGCCGAACATCGTGTGGTTGGCGCTGGCCTGGAAGTCGATCTTGCCGATCATCTGGCCCTGGTTGTACTTCTGCGGCGAGGAGTAGCGCACGTCACCGCAGGGATCGGTGGTGCTCGGCAGCCGCTTGGCGATGTTGATTGCCGCGGGACTGTAGAGCGCCGGATTGATCCGGTTGTTCACGAACGGCGCGCGAAGGGCGACCTGCCGGCCGCTGTTGCACGCCGGTGACGTGAACTGCGTGAAGTCGCCCGCCAGCATCGCCGCCGTCGGCACCTTGGCCAGCGTGTCGGGCGGCGAGACGTTGAGCACGGTGCCCTGGTAGGCGCCGAAGAAGAAAAGCCTGTCGGACACGATCGGACCGCCGAGCGTGCCGCCGAACTGGTTGCGCTTCAAGCCATCGTCCAGCTTCTTGCCGTTGACGAGCGGTGCGAACACCGGGGTCGCGTTGAACTTCTTGTCTCGAAGGAATTCGAACGCGGCGCCGTGGAAGGTGTTGGCGCCGGACTTCGTCACGGCGCTGACCGAGCCGCCCGAGTGCACGCCGTTGTCGGCCGACAGTCCGCTGGTGGCCACCCTGAATTCCTGCAGCGCGTCCGGAAACGGCAGCGGCATGTTGAGGTTGTCGTAGGGGTTGTTGTGCGGCGCGCCGTCGAGCAGGTAGGCGACGCCAAACGGGAGACCGCCGGCCACGGCGGTGAAGACCGAGCCGGGCATCGCCTTGCCCTTGTTTGGCTCCGACTGCACGGCGGCGCCTGCAAGCACGATCAGGTCGGTGACGTTACGTCCCTGCAGCGGCAGCTCGAGAATGCGTTCCTGCTCGACCACCTCGCTGATGCCGGCGCTGCGGACGTCGACCAGCGGCGTCGCCGCTTCAACCGAGACCGTCTCTTCGAGGTTGCCGACGCCAAGCGACGCGTTGATCGTCGGCGTCGCGCCCACCTGCAGCACGATGCCGGTCTGCACGTAGGTCTTGAAGCCTTGCAGGGATACCTCCAGGCGATACGGGCCGGTCGGCAGGTTCGGCATCACGTAGGCGCCGTTGTCGTTGGTCACGGCCGACCGCGTGAAGCCGGTTTCCATCTGGGTCACGGTGACGGTCACCCCTGGCAGCACCGCGCTGCTCTCATCGGTCACGCGACCGTTGAGTTCGGCCGTCGCCTGAGCCCAGGCAAGGGCACTCGTGAGCACAAGGATCAACGCCGAAGCGAAAACCTGCCGTACCCGACTCATTGGCTCCTCCTTGTCATGGCGTCGCCGCCACAACGGGTCAGTGTCGAAACACACCGCTATCAGAATGAAAGCTGAGGAGTACCCGGAATTGAGGCGGACTATACCCCTATTCTGGGGTGGGGGTTAAGGGTTTGTGAAGGAAGGAGAGAGTGCACCGGAGGCGCGAAGGCCTCCGGTGGCAAAACGCGGCGTTCAGCGGGCCTGATCGGCCCGGCAGGGTGTCGGATCCCAGCCCTGGCGGTCGGGGATTTTCTTGAAGTGATTTGTCGTGACGTACGGGCCGGTCAGATACATCGGGTCGGTCACCACCGTCGTCACCACCAGCCACGTCGTGCCGTCCGGCTCCGTGAAGTGGTCGTAGTGTTCCTCGAGCACCGCGTTCTCGCTGTACGGCACGCCGTTCTTGCGCAG
>CAMCNL010000192.1 GCA_945876205.1 Candidatus Sulfopaludibacter sp. SbA3 | reverse complement strand
CCACCGCACCGTCGCACCATCGAACCGGGTTATTGAGCGTTGGCGGAGCCTTCGGGCCCGCCGGCGACAAACAGCGGCTTGGTGTCGCCCACCTTGGTGATCGACTGAAGCGATCCACGGCTCTCGACGACCTTGCCGCCAAAGCCCTCGAAGACCACCTTGTCGCCAGCCTTCAGGTCGTTGGGACCCCAGCCGGCGCGGCGGATCGAGTTCGGGCTCGTCAGCTCGAGGTTCCAGTTGGTCACCTTGCCGTCGGGACCGGTCACATCGACGTAGACGCGCATGTGCGGATTGGTCCAGGCGACCTGCGTCACAGTGCCGGTCAGCTTGACCTTCTTGGCCGCGTCGTACTCGGTGTCGAATCCGTGATGCGCCAGGGCGGGCACTGTCGCGCAGAGCAGTGCGAGACCGGCCACCAGGATTCCAAACTTTGTTCTCATTGCATTACCTCCCACAAGTGTCTGGGCTATGAAAAGCGTACGGTTACTTGTTGCTCGTGCCGGACCCGACTCCCTGGATTCCGGCCGCGGCACCATACTCATTGTCCTCCAGGCAGATGAATTCCATCAGGTCGCCGCCGCCGGTCTTGAGATCCGGCCGCAGGAGCCTGCCCGTGAACTTCAACTGCACGGTCTTCGAGAACGCGCCGGGATCGTCCAGCGTGAAGTCATTCTGAATTCTTCCATAGTTCAGCCGCGTCCACTTCTCGACGGTGTGGAGCTGTTCGGTGTGGGGTGTGCCGCGGCTGTCGAACCAGAACTTGTCGTTGTAGCCGACGGTGTCGATGATCAGCGAGTCGCCTTCCCACCTGCCGATCGAATGTCCCCACCAGCTGGGAATCAGGCCGTCCGGATGCTTGCGGCCGTCCATGTAGACCACACGGTGCGCGCCGGCGTCGCCGGTCTCATGCAGCACGTAGATGTGCGAGAGGCCCTTGGACGTGTAGGTGAACGCGAACTTCCAGGGATAGGGGTTCACGCGCGGCACGCTCATCGGCAGGCACGCGGTGTACGGCTCGTCTTTCGACAGCCGCTTGTCCCGGAGCTCCTTCGCCCATGGCAGCAGCGGCAGCTCACCGGGCTTCAGCCCGCCGTCGCGCTCGATGTCGCCGTTGGAGCCGCCGCCCACCCACGGCCCCGTCAGGTCGACGTGACCGTCAGGAAGCCTGGGAATCGGCTGGCTGGTCACCATGTTGTCGGGCACCGTCGGGCTCCCGGGATTGATGTAGCGGACGCCGCCGTTGTCGGTCTGCCCGCCCACGGCTGGAGCCCCGCCTCCCCTGCCGCCGCCGCCGCCCTGGGCCTGCAGGTGCGTCAGCAGCACGGTGACTGCGAGTGTTAGAGATAAGACCAGTAGTTTCTTCACGTTACTCCTCCTATTGACCGGGGATCTGACCCGGCGCGCCTGAGGCGCCCGTAAACGACCGGCCGTCGGCCAGCGTGATGGAATCGGCGACGCTGCGGGTGGTCACGACGCGCCCCGCGAATCCCTTGAACGTAATCTTCTCGCCCGCCTTGATGTCGTTTTTCGTCCAGCCGCGGCGGATCACGCTGTTCGGACTCCCCAACTCGAGGTTCCACGTCGTCACCGTACCCGCGGGGTCCTTCACGTCGACATAGACCCGCATGTGCGGGTTCGTCCACTCCACCTTGGTCACGGTGCCGCTGCCCTCGATCGGCTTCAGCGGATCGTACTCGACCGCGAAGGAATGATGGGCAACAGCGGGTGCCGCCAGGCACACGAGGCCCAGAATCGCCACCAAGGCTCGAGACGTGATTTTCATTACTTCCCTTTCTGCCACGAGTTGCTCACGCCACCGGCGATGCCGTACTGGTTGTTCTCGGTGCAGACGAACTCCAGCAGATCGTTGCCAGGCGGCAGCACCCTGGCGGTGAACTTGAGCTGAACCGGATGCGACAACGCGCCCGGATCGTCGAGCGTGAAGTCGTTGACCATCGTGCCGAAACTGGTCCGCGTCCACCGCTCCACGGTGTGGAGCTGTTCGGTATGCGGGGTACCGCGGCTGTCGAACCAGAAGATGTCGTTGTAGCCGACCGTGTCGATGACCAGCGTATCGCCTTCCCACCACCCGATCGAGTGTCCCCACCACGTGGGCAGGCGCACATCGGGGTCGGGGTGCTTGCGGCCGTCCATGAAGATCTGCCGAACCGCGCCGGCGTCACCGTTTTCATGGATGACGAAGATCGGCCCGGCGCCCTTGGACGTGTACGACTGGACGAAACGCCAGGGATAGGGATTCACCCGCGGCACGCTCATCGGCGTGCAGTAGAGATAGGGCTCGTCCTTCTCGTCGCGCGAATCGCGCAGGGCCTTCGCCCACGGCAGCAGCGGCAGCTCGCCCGGCTTCAGCCCACCCTGGCTCTCGATGTCCTGGTTGGATCCGCCGCCGATCCACGGACCGGACAGGTCCACGTGACCATCAGGCAGTCTCGGAACCGGTCCGTTTGCGATCTCCGGCGAGGCGGTCGGGGTGAATTCTCCCGAGAGCTTCGGTGCGAACCGCTCCTCCCGCTCCTGTGCGTGCAGCACCGGCGCGAGCGCGCCTGCCGCAACGAGGACGATGAGAAATCCCTTCACGGCATTCTCCTGTTACTGGGGCCGCTGTTCGCCGGCGGGCCCGCCCTCTTCGAACAGCATCGTCTCTTCGCCCTCTTTCCGTATCGACAGGAGCGAGCCGCGGCTTTCCACGACCTTGCCGCCGTAGCCTTCGAAGATGACCTTGTCACCGGGTACCAGGTCGTTCGGGCCCCAGCCTTCGCGGCGGATCCGGTTCGGGCTGGTGAGCTCGAGGTTCCAGTTGGTCACCTTGCCGTCTGGGCCGGTGACGTCGATGTAGACGCGCATGTGCGGGTTGGTCCACGCCACCAGCGTCACGACGCCGGTCAGCTTGATCTTCTTCTTCGCGTCGTACTCGGTGTCGAATCCATGGTGCGCGAGCACCGGCGCCGCCATGCAGAACAGGCCGAGAACGGCCGCAACGATTCCACGCTTCATAGTCATGACCGGATCCCTCACAGAACTATTTCCCTGAACCGATGCCCTCGATCTGGGCAGCAGCACCGTACTGATTGTCCTCGAGGCAGATGAACTCCAGGAGGTCGTCGCCCACCTTCAGGTTGGGGCGTACCAGGCTGGCGGTGAACTTCAACGTCACCGGCCTCGACAGGGCGCCGGGATCCTCGATGGTGAATTCGTGGGTCATCCGGCCGTAGTTGATGCGCGTCCAGCGCTCGACGGTGTGCAACTGCTCGGTGTGCGGTGTGCCGCGGCTGTCGAACCAGAACTTGTCGTTATAGCCAACGGTGTCGATCACCAGCGTGTCCCCTTCCCACCTGCCGATCGAGTGGCCCCACCAGCTCGGGATGAGACCGTCCGGGTGCTTGCGGCCATCCATGTAGATGACGCGGTGCGCGCCGGCATCACCCGTTTCATGAAGCTGGTAGATGTGCGACAGCCCCTTCGACGTGTAGGTCATCGCGAACTTCCACGGATAGGGATTGACGCGCGGCACGCCCATCGGCAGGCACGCGGTGTACGGCTCGTCCTTCGGCTGGCGCTTCGCCATCAGCTCCCTGGCCCATGGCAGCAGCGGCAGCTCGCCGGGCTTCAGCCCGCCGTCGCGTTCGATGTTGCCGTTGGAGCCGCCGTCGAACCACGGTCCCGTGAGGTCGATCTTGCCATCCGGCAGTCGAGGAATCGGCTGGCTGGTGACCTGTGAATCAGGCACCACCGGGGCGCGCGGTGCGATGTGGCGCACCCGCTCCTCCTGGTCCTGCGCCTGCAACTGCGCCCCCACCACGGCCAGACCCGCCACGGCGACCGACACCATGAACATTTTTTTCACGTTCGTTCTCCTCAAAGCCACGCCCGTTTA
The DNA here is from genome assembly GCA_945876205.1 of Candidatus Sulfopaludibacter sp. SbA3. Lineage (GTDB taxonomy): Bacteria > Acidobacteriota > Vicinamibacteria > Vicinamibacterales > UBA2999 > CANNDT01. Next base: position 4,135 of record CAMCNL010000192.1, on the reverse strand, counting down.
GAAGGCGTATTTGACGCCGAACTGCATGATGCGGGGATCTCCGGTCATCGTCGTAATGCGGCCGAAGGTGCCGGCGCTGAAATTCAGATTGGGATTGCCCCAGTTGAAGTTGTTGAACAGGTTGAACACTTCGACGCGGAACTCGACGTTCTGCGTCGAGGTCAACGAGATCAGCCTCGACAACGCCAGATCGGCTTTCCAGAAATTCGGTCCCCTGATGCTGTTGCGCACGTGAGTGCCGAATGCGCCGTTGCCCGGCGTGGCGAAGGCCGCTCGATTGAGATAGCTGGCAATGGTCTTGGCGCCATACACATCGTCGGAGATCTGGTCGACCCGCTGATTGGACCGGCCGTTGAAGGCGGTGTCGCGGCCGCTGAGCACGGTCATCCAGCTACCCGAACGCACGTTGACGATACCGGAGACCCTCCAGTTCGATGCCAGCAGGCTCAGCGCGCGGTTGTCGAAGCTCGGCGTCAGGTAGCCGATGGTGCCGTTGGCGATGTGCGTACGGTCGGCATCACAGTGGCCGCGGTCGTAGTCGGGGTTGGTGGGATCGAGATAGCCGTTGCCGAACTGCGCGTTCGGCGGCATCTCCAGGCCCTCACAGCGCGACCAGGTGTAATTCGCGTTGACGCTGACGCCGCTGGCCGCGCGGCGCTGCACCGACAGCTTCAGGCCGCGATAGTTCTGCGTGCCCACGGCCGCATGGCTTTCGAGGAAGCTGATCAAGTTCGCGGAGGTCCGATTTTCACCCGAGAGCGACAGGACGCGCCGCTGGTTCAGATTGTTGTTGGTGCTGCAGACCGGGATGCTGACGCCGTTGAGCGTGCAGGGGCCGACCCCCAGGTAGACACCTGGATTGAGATCGATGAGGCCCCATACCCTGTCCGTGTAGCTGCCCAGGTAGGCGATCGACGTGCCCCAGTCGGGTCCGATCTGCCGTTCGACGCTGACGTTCCATGACTGGACGCGCGGCGCGTTGATATCGGGAACCATCGACGAGAACGTGCCGCCGATCGGGTACTGGGTGTCCGGGCCGGTGACGATCGGGTGCGGATTGCCGCCGACATCCCGGTAGGGATCGTCGAAGAGGCCGGCCGGATCGCTGATCAGCGACCGGTTGCCGTACGGCGGCGCGGCGGCGAGGTTGGAGAAGTACTCGCCGGTCGGGAAGTCGAACATCATCGCGTACGAGGAGCGCACCGCGGTGCGGCCGTCGCCGCGCACATCCCACGCGATGCCCGCGCGCGGCGAGAAGTTGAACCACTTCTTGCTCAAGCCAGAGGTGCCGGGTGGAAAGCCCGCGTCGCCGGGATAGATCAGGCCGGCGGGCGCGTTGCGGAACTGGGCGCTCTTCGTATTGCTCTTGAACAGGTCGCGGTCGAAGATCGTGTTCGCGCCGCGGATCAGGTTCTGGCTGAAGAATGGCTCCCAGCGAAGCCCGGCGTTGACGGTGAGCCGCGGCGTGGCTCGCCACGTGTCCTGCAGATACGCACCCTGGTACCACTGGTAGAAGTCGATGCCCGAGATGCCTGACTGATCGAGCGTGTTGACGCGCCCGAGCAGCAGGTCGGCGAGCCCCAGCCCCGATGCCGCACCGGTGAAGTTCCACTGCCCGCCGCCACGTGCCCACACCTTCTGCGAGACGTTGAAGTAGGCGATGTTCGCGCCCACCGCCAACTGGTGATTGCCGCGCACCAGCGTGAGATCGTCGTTGATCTGGAACGAGTTGTTGTTGGCGAGTCCCCTGGTCGCCGTCGCCGCCGCGATGTTGAAGCCGCCGGTGACGACGACGATCATCTGATCGGGCACGTAGCTGTAGGCCTTGACGCCAAGCCTGGGGGCATCGAAGTAGGGGTCGTTATCGCGGGCGACGGCGGTGCGGTTGAAGGCAAAGCGCAGCGAGTTGACCATGTTGCTGCCGAACACCTTGGTATCGCCAAGGGTGAGCGACTGCGCCAGGTTGTTGATCTGCGGATTCACCGTCGTCAGCACGTTGCCGGTGGCGCCAAACGCGGACGGCTTCTTGTCGCGCGTCGCCATGTAGCGCCCGAAGATGGAGTGATTGGCGCTGAGCTGGAAGTCGGACCGGCCGACATACTGGCCTTCATCGCGGTCGTCGGGAATGCTGAAGGTGACCTGGCCACAGGGATCGGTCGTCGGCGGCAGCCTCTTGGCGAGGTTGACTCCGGCCGGGCTGAACCGCGCGGGGTCGATGCGATTGCCGACGAACCCGGCACCGAGCGTGACCTGGCGGCCCTGGCATGCCGGAGAGGCGAAGGTCGTGAAGTCGCCCGCCATCATCGCGGGCGTCGGGACGAAGGCGATGTTGTCGGCCGGCGTCTGACGGGTCTTCGTGCCTTGATAGCCGGCGAAGAAGAACAGCCGGTCACGAACCACCGGTCCGCCCAGCGTGCCGCCGAACTGGTTGCGTTTCAGGCCGTCATCGAACCGCTTCCCGTTCGGGCCGATCAACGCAAACGGGTTGGTGGCGTTGAACCGCTTGTCTCGAAGGAATTCGAACGCGTTGCCCGAGAAGCGATTCGTACCCGACTTGGTGACGGCGTTCACCGACGCGGCCGAGTGCATGCCGCTCTGGGCGGACAGGCCGCTGGTCGCGACGCGGAACTCCTGCAGCGCGTCGGGAAACGGCAGCGGCAACCCGCCGGAGTTCTGCGGATCGTTGTGCACGGCTCCATCGAGGGTGTAGGCCACGCCGAACGCCAGCCCGCCCGCCACCGAGATGTTCACTCCGCCCTGGAAGCTCCGGTTGTTGGGCCGCCCCGTCTCGACCGCCGCTCCGGCGAGGACGATCAGGTCGGTGACCTGCCGGCCCTGGAGCGGGAGCTCGACGATGCGCTCCTGCTCGACGACCGTGCTGATGCCCGAGCTGCGCACGTCGACCAGCGGCGCCGCGGCCTCGACCGACACCGTCTCCTCGAGGTTACCCACGCCGAGTGACGCGTTGATCGTCGGCGTGGCGCCGACCTGCAGCACGATGCCGGTCTGCACGTAGGTCTTGAAACCCTGCAGCGACACTTCCAGCTTGTAGGGGCCGGTCGGCAGGTTCGTGATGACCCACGAGCCCCCGTCATCGGTCACGACGGTGCGAGCGAGTCCGGTGTCGGTTTGCGTGGCGGTGACAGTGACGCCCGGAAGCACGGCGCCGCTCTCGTCGTTCACCCGCCCGTTCAGTTCGGCGGTAGCTTGCGCCCACGCGGGGGCGCTGGTCAGGAGCAGGACGAAGACAAGGATGAGGGCGTCGCGCACGGCGCGGGCCTTGAACAGGCTGACTCTCATGTATGAAGTGACCTTCGACGGTTAGACGCTGTTACTTGCCGGCGTACGGATTCTCGTGGCCACCGGCGAGACCGAACTGGTTGTTCTCCTCGCAGATGTATTCCTTCAGCTCGTCGCCGGGCGCGCTGTGCTTCGCGGTGAAGTGCAGCGTGAACGGCTTGGTGAACGCGCCGGGATCGTCGATGGTGACGTCGTTGGTCAGCGTCCCGAAGTTGACGCGGGTCCACCGCTCGATGATGTGCAATTGCTCGGTGTGCGGCGTGCCGCGGCGATCCCACCACCACTTGTCGTTGAAGCCGATCGAGTCGATCACCAGCGTGTCTTTCTCCCAGTGACCAATCGACTCGCCGAACCAGTTCGGCGTCGGATCTTCGGAGTGCTTGCGGCCGTCCATGAAAATCTGGCGGTAGTTGCGGAAGCCCTCCCACAGGATGAACATGTGCGTCGGCGCCTTGTGGGTGGGGTACTGCACGAAGCGCCACGGGAACGCCCCCGCCTGTCGCGGCACGCCCATCGGCAGGCAGAAGTTGTGCGGGTCCTGCGGATCCTTCCGCGAGTTCCTCAGCTCGATCGCCCACGGCTGCATGATCTTGTCGAGCTCGCCCGGCTTCATGCCGCCGTCTTTCTCGATGTCGTTGATCGGCCCGCCGCCAACCCACGTGCCCCAGAGATCGATCGTGCCGTCCGGCATGCGCGGCGCCGGCGCGGTGGCGTTGGTCGCCAGCGGCGTCGTCCCGCCCGCGCGGAACGGAACTTCAGTGGGGGGGTTCTGCGTCTGCGCAAAGAGCGGCAGCGCCGCTACGAGGCCGAGGACGACAAGTAATTTCTTCACGTG
>CAMCNL010000191.1 GCA_945876205.1 Candidatus Sulfopaludibacter sp. SbA3 | reverse complement strand
ATCCTTTTGATTACATGGCCGACGCGACGGTGAGCTCGATCAATGTGTCGGATGGCGGCGTCCCGAAACAGCCCCGGAGCTCCGCGTGGGTGGACGCCAACGGCGTCGAGGGCGACCGGCAGCGCGACCTGCGCTACCACGGTGGCCCCAACCGGGCGGTGGCGCTCTACTCTCTCGACCTGATGGAACGGCTGCAGGACGAGGGTCATCCGATCGCGCCGGGCACCATCGGCGAGAACGTGACGCTCTCCGGCGTCGACTGGTCGCTGATGGTCCCCGGCGCGCGCGTGCAGGTCGGCGAGGTGGAGCTCGAGCTCACGGCCTACGCGAGTCCCTGCAGAAAGATCGCCGGCTCGTTCGCGGACGGCGACTCCACGCGCATCTCGCAGAAGGCACATCCGGGGTGGAGCCGCGTCTACGCGAAGGTGTTGCACGAAGGTCGCATCGCGACCGGCGACAGCGTATCGATCGCACCTGTATAATCCGCTCGTGTTCTTTCGCGGCCAGACGATCGGCAAGTACCGCATAGTCTCGCCGCTCGGCAGCGGCGGCTTCGGCAGCGTCTACCTGGCCGAAGACACCTGGATCGACAAGAAAGTCGCCCTCAAGGTCCCCCACAAGCAGAATCTCGACTTCAGCGAGATGGTGAAGGAGCCGCGGCTTCTCGCCTCGATGAGCCATCCCAACATCGTCACGGTCCTCACCGCCGAGCGGCAGGACGACGTGTTCTTCATCGTGATGGAGTACGTGACCGGGGAAACGCTCGAGCACATCATCATGCGCGAAGGCGCGCTCGACGTGACGCGCGCGCTCGATTTCACCTGCCAGATCTGCAACGCGGTGGATCACGCGCACAGCGCCGGCATCCTGCACCGTGACCTCCGGCCCGGCAACATGCTGGTGACCGAGAACAACATGCTCAAGGTCACCGACTTCGGGACGTCGCGGTTTCTCGAGATTGCGGCCCACGGCACGACGGTGATCGGCAGCCCGCCCTACATGGCGCCCGAGCAGTTTCACGGCAAGGCGGTGTTCGCCAGCGACGTCTACTCGGTTGGCGTGACGATGTACCAGATGATGACCGGCTCGCTCCCGTACGACACGCCGGCTCCGGCGGATATCGAGCGGCTGATGCGGGGCGAGCTCGTGACCTCGCCGCGGCTCAAGAACAGCAAGATCCCGAGGGCGATCAGCGACATCGTCATGAAGTCGCTCTCCGCCGACCCCAATGCCCGGTACCAGCGTGCGTCGGAGCTGCTCGACGCCGTGCTGGGGGCGCGCGAGCCGGCGCCGCGTAAGGCCGCAAGGACGACCGCCGTCGTGCCGATTGCAGCCGAACAGGCGTCAGACATCCAGGCGCGCCTCCGGGCGAGAGAAACGCCGACGGCCCGCTTCTGCTGGCACTGCCGCAAGCCGCTCCCCGCTCGCACTGTGAAGTGCCCCTTCTGTAACGAGTCGCAGTAACAATGTCCCGCTGACATTGGGCGATTCCCCGACGCCCGTATTAGGATCGGAAGGAACGCCCAACTCCCAATACGCCAACTCCCAATGACTGGGATCTGGGTTGGGAGTTGCCGAGTTGGGAATTTGGAGTTGTGTGATGGCTTTTCCGGGCACCGGCAAGATCTGGATGAACGGGACGTTTGTGGATTGGAAGGACGCCAACATCCACATCGCTTCCCACATCGTGCACTACGGCAGCGGCGTCTTCGAGGGCGCCCGGTGCTACGACACCAAGAATGGGCCCGCGTGCTTCAGGCTAGACGCGCATATGAAGCGGCTGTTCGATTCGGCGCGCATCTACCGGATGGAGTCGCCCTACGACCAGCAGACGCTCAGTGACGCGATCGTCGAGCTGATCCAGGTCAACAAGCTCCGCGCCTGCTACATCCGCCCGCTGATGTACCGCGGCTACGACTCGCTCGGCGTCAACCCGCTGCCCTGCCCCGTCGACGTGGCGCTGATGGTGTGGGAATGGCCCGCCTACTTCAGCAAGGAAGCGATCGAAGAAGGCATCGACGTCAAGATCTCGACGTGGGCGCGCAATGCGCCGAACACGACGCCGGCGATGGCCAAGAGCGTGGCGAACTATGCCAACGCGCAGCTCATCAAGATGGAAGCGATTGCCGACGGCTACGCCGAGGGGATCGCGCTCGATACGCAGGGCAACCTGAGCGAAGGCAGCGGCCAGAACGTGTTCATCGTCCGCGAGGGGACGATCTATACGCCGCCGATCGGCAACTCCGTGCTGTCGGGCATCACCCGGGACTGCGTGCTGACGCTGGCCAAAGACCTTGGCTTCGAGGTGCGGGAGCAGACGCTGCCGCGCGAAATGCTCTACATCGCGGACGAGGTGTTCTTCGTGGGCACCGCCGTCGAGGTGACGCCAATCAAGACCGTCGACCGTGTGAAGGTCGGCCGCGGCAGCCGCGGTCCGGTCACCGAGGCAATACAGCAGCGCTTCTTCCAGATCGTGCGCGGCGACGCGCCGGATACGCACGGCTGGCTGCAATTCGTGAACAGCCCAGCAGTCGCGGCATCCGGAGCCGCGAAGACCCGATAAACTGACGGCATGCATGTCAACGATCTCCTGAAGATCGCGGTCGAGGGAGGCGCCTCGGATCTCCATCTGAAGGTTGGCAGCTACCCGATGATGCGGGTGCGCGGCCAGCTCGTGCCGGCCACTGAAAACAAGCGGCTTGAACCCGAGGACATGCAGGCAATTGCGGCAGCGGTCCTCCCGACAGCTCACCGCGAAAAATTCAAGGACAACCACGAGGTCGACCTCGCCTACAGCGTGGCCGGCCTCGGCCGGTTCCGCTGCAACACCTTCCAGCAGCGTGGCACGATCGGGATGATCTTCCGCGTGATCCCGCTGAAGGTCGCGACAATCGACGACCTTGCCCTGCCTCAGGTCCTGAAAAAGATTGCGTCGGAAGAGCGAGGTCTGGTACTCGTGACCGGCACCACCGGCAGCGGCAAGAGTACGACGCTGGCGGCGATGATCGACGAAATCAATTCGTCGCGCACATGTCACGTCATGACGGTCGAAGATCCGATCGAATACCTGCACCGTGACAACCGCTCGATTATCAACCAGCGGGAGATCGGCGTGGACACGAGCTCGTTTTCCCACGCGCTGCGCAGCGCGCTGCGGCAGGATCCGGACGTGATCCTCGTCGGCGAGATGCGTGACTTCGAGACGATCGAAACGGCGCTGCTCGCGGCCGAGACGGGTCACCTGGTGTTCTCGACGCTGCATACGCTCGACGCGACCGAAACGATCAACCGCATCATCGCGGTGTTTCCCCCGCACCAGCAGAAGCAGATCCGCATCCAGCTGGCGAGCGTGCTCAAGGCCGTCATCTCGCAGCGGCTCATCCCGAAGGCCGACAGCAAGGGGCGCGCGCCCGCCGTCGAGATCCTGATCAGCACCGCCTTCATCCGCGACTGCATCATGGACAAGGAGAAGACGCACCTGATTCACGGCGCGATCGCCCAGGGCACGTCGCAGTACGGGATGCAGACGTTCGACCAGTCGATCTTCCACCTCTTCTCGCAGAAGCTGATTTCGTACGAAGAAGCGCTGCGGTGGGCGTCGAACGTGGACGAGTTCAAGCTCAAGGTACAGGGCATCTCGACGACCTCGGACATGGCGCGCGATCAGATGGCGGGCGTCCAGACCGGCGGCTCCCCCGAGATCACCCGCTACGGCAGCTGAGGCAACCTTCACCGCGACAACACACCGAGACACCGAGGCACCGAGGCCGAACCACAACGTTCTCGGTGTCTCGGTGCCTCGGTGTGCCGTGGGGGCAAAGAACCATCGTAAACTGACAAGATGGAAGACGCGGACCGCGCCTATGTGGCGGGGTTGAAGATGCTGGGACGGCGTGAGCTGTCCGAGGCCCAGGTTCGCACGCGTCTGGCGCGCAAGGAGTTCGAGAGCGACGACATCGACGCGGCGGTCGAGCGGCTGCGCCGCGAGCGGGCGCTGGACGACCGCCGCACGGCGCTCGCGTGTGCGCGCACCGAGGTGCGCATCAAGCATCGGGGCCGCGCGCGCGTGCTCCGGCAGGTCGAGTCGCTCGGCATCGCCCGCACCGTGGCGCGGGCCGCCGTTGCCGAAGTCTTCGAGGAACTGGACGAGAACGCGCTGCTCGAGCAGGCGCTCGAACGGCGGCTCCGGCGAGGCGCGCTGACCGACATGGCCACCGCACGCCGGGTGCACCGGTATCTCCTCGCACAAGGCTACGACCCCGCCCGGGTGAGCTCGGCCATCCGGGGACGCATCACACACATTCGCCTGACCCATGACGACTAGCGCCAACGACATCCGCCGAACCTTCCTGAAGTACTTCGAGAGCCACGGGCACCGCATCGTGCCCAGTTCCCCGCTGGTGCCTCACGACGATCCGACCCTGCTCTTCACCAACGCAGGCATGAACCAGTTCAAGGATGCCTTCCTGGGCAAGGAGAAGCGCGACTACACCCGCGCCACCACGTCGCAGAAGTGCATGCGTGTGAGCGGCAAGCACAACGACCTCGAGAACGTCGGCCCCTCGCTCCGGCACCACACGTTCTTCGAGATGCTCGGCAACTTCTCGTTCGGCGACTACTTCAAGAAAGACGCGATCGAGTTTGCCTGGACGCTGCTCACCGACGTCTGGAAGATGCCACCCGATCGTCTGATTGTGTCGATCTTCAAGGGCGAAGCGGGTATCCCGCGCGATGACGAGGCCTACGACATCTGGCGGACGTTCGTGCCGGCCGAGAAGATCGTCGAACTGGGCGCGGACGACAACTTCTGGCAGATGGGCGATACGGGGCCGTGCGGCCGCTGCAGCGAGATCTACTACGTCCGCGGAACCGGCCAGGACCCGGAGATCGAAATCTGGAACAACGTGTTCATGGAATTCGATCGCCAGCCAGGCGGCGTCCTCAAGCCGCTGCCGGCGCCGTCGATCGACACCGGCATGGGCCTCGAACGCATCACCTCGGTGCTGCAGGGCAAGGAATCCAACTACGACACGGACCTCTTCACGCCGATCCTCGCCGAGATTGGCCGCCTCTCAGGCCACACCTACCGCGGCACCATGGACGCTCCGGACGTCTCGATGCGCGTCATCGCCGACCACATCAGGGCCACCACATTCCTGATCGCCGACGGCGTCATGCCGTCCAATGAATTCCGTGGATACGTGCTGCGCAAGATCATGCGGCGCGCGATGCGCCACGGCAAACACCTGGGTCTGTCAGAGCCCTTCATGCACCGGATCGTCGGCATCCTCGATCGCGAGATGGGCGACGCCTATCCGGAAATCCGCACCAACCGAGGCATGGTCGAGCAGGCGATCTTGGCGGAAGAAAAGCAGTTCGACGCGGTGTTGACCGACGGTCTTCCAAGACTCGAAAAAGCGCTGGACGAGGCTGCGGCGCGCGGCACGGTGGTCGCCGGCGACGTCGCCTTCAAGCTCTACGACACCTACGGACTGCCGAAAGAATTCATCGAGGACACGATTGAAGCGCGGAAGCTGACGCTCGATCGCGAAGGCTTCGACGCCGCGATGAAGGGCCAGCGAGACAAGGCGCGCGCGAAGAGCAAGTTCGGAACGGCGGCGGCCGGCGAAGACATCCCGTTTCAACCGAGAGCCGGCGTGCAGTCACTGCCCGACGCCTTCCGCGGCTATGACGTGACGACGGTCAATACGCAGATCGTCGAGCTCCTGGACGGGAACCGGCACAGCATCGATGTGCTCAATGAAGGTGACGAAGGGTTCGTGGCGCTGTCCGAAACGCCGTTCTATCTGCAGGCGGGCGGCCAGGTGTCGGATGTCGGCGCGCTGATCGGCCCTCACGGTGAGGCCACCGTCTCCGAGATCACGCGAGTGCCGGAGATGCCGCGCTTTCACGTGGTCAAGGTCACGCGCGGCGCGCTGAACTATCGCGACCTCGTCAGGGCCAACGTCGATGCGACGCTGCGCGACGCGACGCGCCGTAATCACACCGCCACTCACCTGCTCCACGCGGCGCTGCGCCAGGTGCTCGGCTCGCACGTGAAGCAGGCAGGATCGCTGGTGGCGCCGGATCGGCTGCGGTTCGACTTCGTCCACTTCAGCGCGCTTACCCGCGAACAACTCCTCGACATCGAGCGCATCGTCAACGAGCAGGTGCTGAAGAACACGCCGGTCCAGACCGACGTGAAGAACACGCAGGAGGCGATCGCCGCAGGCGCCATGGCGCTCTTCGGCGAAAAGTACGGCGACAAGGTGCGCGTCGTCTCCGTCCCAGGATTCAGCACCGAGCTGTGCGGCGGCACGCACGTGCGCGCGACCGGCGACATCGGCTTGTTTGCGGTCGTTTCAGAAGGCGGCGTGGCCGCGGGTACGCGCCGCATCGAGGCGATCACGGGGCTCGACTCGGTGAAAGCGTTTCAGCGCGACCGCGACGAGCTCGCCGTCGTCGCATCCGCGCTCAATGCGCGTCCCGGAGAGCTGTCAGCGAGAGTGGCGGCGCTCCACGACGAGAACAAGCGGCTCGCCCGCGAGCTGCAGCAGGCGAAGATGAAGGCGGCGATCGGCGGCGGAGGCGCGGCGGGCCAGACTGACGAAGCCGTGGACGTGGCCGGCGTGAAGCTGATTGCGCGCGAAGTCAGCGGCCTCGACAAGGACGGCCTGCGCGCGCTCGTCGACCGTCTGCGCGATCAGATCAAGAGCGGCGTCGTCGTCCTCGCCGCACCGTCCGAGGGCAAGATTTCGGTCGTCGTCGGCGTCACGCCAGACCTGGTGAAGAAGGCGCCGGCGGGGGAAATCGTCAAGCAACTGGCGCCGCTCGTCGGCGGCCGCGGCGGCGGCCGCGCCGACTTTGCCGAAGCGGGCGGCAAGGATGCGTCGAAGATCGCCGAGATGCTCGCGGCAAGCCGCGGGGTGATCGAGAAGCTCTTGTCACCAGAGGCCTGAAGGCCTCCGCCCACCAGTGGATCGAGGTTCCGGGTTTCCGGACTGCCCTACGAGTCGATCTCAGGCCGACTGGTCGCGGTGCCGTTTTCGGAGCCGCTCGCGTTCGGCGAGCCAATCCCAAATGGCGACCCCGGTAGCAGCAAGCACGATTGTTCCCAGGATAATGTAGACGCCGGTCGGGTCCATCATGACTCCCTCCGCCGCGCCAGAAAAAGCGTGACGACGCTCAGGGCTAACCATGCGACGGCTCCGGCCGTCGCGAGTGGCATCGAAAACGGGCGATCGCCGAGAAACTGGCCGAACACCATCGCTCCGGCGGCTACATTCGCGACGTCTGGCAACTTGTCTACAAGCACCCGGCGTTGCCCGTCGCTCAACTCTACCATCGTCACTCTCCGCACACGACGAGAGGAAGCCAAAGGCGTACCCGCAGTAAACGTTCGACAATCGGGCTCATTCGAAGCAACTGTTGCAGATTCTCACGCGAGCATCACGCCCCGCCGATTGCAGATTTTTCACACCGCATCTCCGCCCTATAATCGCCGCGGCGACAATCTATTCACGGTCGCGGCCACCTACGCCGGAGAGCCGGCCGCTTGCGGCCATCCGCTTGTGTGTCAGATGTGGAAACGCCAGTCACCTCTGGCAGGCAATCCAACCAGGTGTCCCACCGACCGGACTCGTGAAGTTGGAGGCGTCCCATGCGGCGTCTGCAGTCGAGTCTCCCGTCGATCGGAGGAAGTTACCGCAAAGTGCGGAACCGGGACGAATTGCCGGGCCCGGCAAGGGCATCGCTCCGGTCAGCTGATTGTCTTTGACGAGCAGGACTTGCAACGCTGTCAAGCCGGCGAGAGTGGGGATCGAGCCCGTCAGTTGACCGCCGTAGAGCACCAACGACTCCAAGGATGTGAGGCCGCTGAGGCTTGGAATCGAACCGGTCAGGTTGTTGTAGTTGGCTACGAAGCTGGAGTTGTCCCGTCGGCTGTTGAAATTCAGCGGCGGCTCGGTTGACGACTACGCAACTTTCTCGACGTCGGTGACCAGTCCGAGTTGTTGATCCCGCGCGCGGAGTGCCGCGACGAGCTGCGGCATGGCCTTGTGTCCCTTCAATCGC
>CAMCNL010000190.1 GCA_945876205.1 Candidatus Sulfopaludibacter sp. SbA3 | reverse complement strand
ATCGCCTGGTCCGGCGCCGACGAGAGAAACGCGGCCTGTAGGCATATAAAACAAAAAAGCCCGGGGTGCCCCGGGCCTTCGATCTCTATTCGTGTTGTTGACTTGTCAGTGACTCAAACAACGGGACCGTTAGCGCGGGACCTCGAAGGTCCTGGTACAGGTGCAACAACACACGCAGGTCTCGCAGAAGTTGAACAACACGGTGCTGATCATACTAGGGAATTCGGCCCAATCTGTCAAAGACCCGCCGGGTCCCTTTTTGGACCCGCCTACTCCTTGTCGGCATACAAACGGTTCAGCGCTTCGAGGAGTTGAGGCCGGCGCTTCGCCATCGGCACGCCGTCCTGGCGCCACGCGCGGCGGGCCGCGTCCGATACCGTCATCCACTCGTCCAGATCCGCCGGCAACCAGCCATCGAGCGCCTCTCGCAGCAGTCCCGCGAGCGCGGGCGCCCGGCCGTTGGTGGAGATCGCAACCGTGACACCGCTCCGCCGGACAACGCCGCCCAGGTACGCGGTCGCATTCGGCGGATCGTCAACCGCGTTCACAAAGAGGCACCGTGCTTCGGCGGCCAGCAAGACCTGCCGATTGACCTCGGGCGGCGCGGCAGCCACGACCCACCAGGCGCCGTCGAGGTCTGAACTTTCAAAGGAACGTTTGATGAGGGTGATGCCAGGCCGTTCGATCTCGGGCCTGATGGCCGGGGCCACAACCGTGACGGTCGCTCCCGCGGCAAGCAGCCCGTCAATCTTGCTGGCGGCGACCGGTCCACCGCCGACAACCACGACCCGCCTGCCTTCCAGTTTCAGAAAGGCGGGAAACATGCTCAGGCGCGGCCGGCGCCCACGGTGGTCGCGCCAAGGTGCGAGCCTATCGCGCGATCGAAGTCGGCGAGGCTGCGCCCGATCTGCGTCGGCTTGTTCACGCGATCGAACATCACTTCAGCGGTCTTGTAGCCGTTGCCGGTGATGCAGACGACCACGGACTCGTGCGGCTTGATGACGCCGCGCTTGATCAGCGCGCGCGTCGCGGCGAGCGTGGTGCCTCCGGCAGGCTCGGTGAAGATCCCTTCGGTCCTGGCCAGCAGTGTCACCGCGTCGAGGATTTCGCTGTCGCTCACCATCGCGCCACTGCCGCCGGTTTCCTTGACGACCCTGACAACCTGGAAACCGTCCGCAGGATTGCCAATCGCCAGCGACTTGGCAATCGTGTTCGGCTTCACCGGATCCGGGAACTCGAGACCGGCCTCGAGTGCCTTGATCACGGGCGCCGAACCCGACGGCTGCGCCGCGTGAATCTTCGGCAGGTTTCCCTCGACGAGACCGACGTCGCGGAACTCGCGCAGCCCTTTATAGATCCGCGGCAGGAGCGTCCCGCCCGCCACCGGCGACACGATGTGATCCGGGAATCGCCACCCGAGCTGCTCCGCGATCTCGAAGCCCATGGTCTTGGCGCCTTCGGCGTAGTAGCTGCGCAGGTTGATGTTCGCGAATCCCCACCCGTACCGGTCGGCGATCTGCGTGCAGAGTCTGTTCACATCGTCGTAGTTGCCTTCGACGGCGACGACGTGGGGACCGTAAATCGCGGCGCCCAGCACCTTGGCGGGCTCGAGGTCGTTGGGGATGAAGACGTAACACGGGAGGCCGAGCCGCGCGGCGTGCGCGGCAACGCTGCCCGCGAGGTTGCCGGTGGACGCGCAACCAAACACCGGAAAGCCGAGCTCGACGCAGCGAGTCGCGGCGACCGAGACGACGCGGTCCTTGTACGAGAACGTTGGGTGGTTGACGGAGTCGTCCTTGATGTACAGCTCGTCGATGCCCAGCTCCTTCGCGAGCCGCGTGGCGCGCACCAGCGGGGTGAATCCGGAATTGAACCCGGTCTTCGGCTCCTCGACCGGCAGCAGCTCGCGATACCGCCACAGCGAACGCGGACGCGATTCGATCACGCTTCGGCTGAGGGCGCCGCGGACGGCCGCGTAGTCGTATGTCACCTCGAGCGGTCCAAGGCACTCGGAACACACCCAGAGCGCTTCGGGTGGATACGAGGCTCCGCACAGATGACACGTCAACCCGGACACGAATTTCATAGGGTTCTCCCGTGCGCGGCGGCGAGCGTGCCGGCCGCGACTTCCGTGGATTGGTGCACGCCAAGCGTTCGGACCGTCACGGCACAGCCGGCCTGCTCGTAGGTCAATTTCAAGAGTTCCTCCAGACGCGCGAAGTCGCGGCGCGCCAGCAGCGCCACCGATGGACCTGCGCCCGAGAGAAACGCGCCAAGAATCTCGCGATCCTCGAGCGCCAGCATCGTGCCCAGCTGCGGCACGAGCGCGGCGCGCGCGGGCTGGTGCCATTTATCTCGAACCGCTTCGCGTAGCTGGTCGTACTCGCCGTTCTGCAGCGCGTGCACCAGCAGGAGCACGCGCTGAAGATTGAAGATGGCGTCCTTCCGCGACACCACGTCGGACAATGCGGCGCGAGCCTTGGCCGTGGCGAGACCGGTCGAAGGCGTGGCGACGATCACCCGCAGTTCTTCAGGCCACTGCCAGCGCAGTACCTGCGGCTCGCCGCCCTCGATGTCGACGACCGACGTCAGGCCGCCGTGCAGTGCAGGCGCCGCATTGTCGGCATGTCCTTCCAGTGACGCCGCCACCTCGAGCAGAACACCGTCGGACACCCGACCGGCGACACGCTCGAAGATTCGCAGGCCGGCCACGGTGGCGGCGGCGCTGCTGCCCAGGCCAGCGGCCATCGGGATATCGCTCACGACTTCGGCGGAGACGGATGGCGTCCGGCGTCCGGTTCGCCGTGCGATCGCCTCGAAGGCGCGCTCGACGGCGTTCTCTCCGGTCACCGGCGGCGTGCTGCTCACGACCGTCAGCTTCGCCCCGCCGTCGTCTTTAACCTCGATGATGCGCGCCCGAAGGTAGACCTGCAGGGCGAGCCCAAGCGTATCGAATCCGCCGCCCAGATTCGCGGTCGATCCGGGCACCGCCAGGTCGTCGGCGAGGGCCTTGCTATTGGTCTTAAGTGACACGAATCAAAAAAGATATCACGTCCGCGGGTCCTCGCCCAAGAGCATCGGGAGGGCCAGCGGCGGCTCTGCGTGAAAATCCTCTTTGATGATCGCCTTGACGGCCTTGTTGATGGCCGATTCCTCGCACGCCTCGACCGTGATCACGAACGGCAGGTGGTCCTTCGGATAGCCCGGCTCCTGCAGCAGTGCATCGAAATTGATCCCTTCGGCCGCAAGCGTCGACGCGATTGACGCAATGATGCCGGGACGGTCGCGCACGACGAAACGCAGATAGTAGGGTCGAGGCGGCGCCCCGACGACCTTCCCCGGCAGCCACTCCTCGCCATGGTCCCGGTCGCGCTGGGTCAACGCGAGCAGGTCGGAGACGACGGCCACGGCGGTCGCAGGGCCGCCCGCGCCGGCGCCGCTGAAGCTGCTCTCCCCGCCGTACTGTCCGCCGATCGTGACGACGTTGTTCGCGCCCATGTTGAGGCCGAAGTTCGATCCCCGCAGGACAAGTGCGGGACCCACGAAGGCGTGGAAGCCTTCGTCCTTCTGCTCCACCAGCGAGATCTGCCGGATCGTGCAGCCAAGCCGTCGCGCATATCGGAAGTCGGCCGCGGAAATTGGGCGAATCGATCGCTTCGGAATGTCCGACAGCTTGATGTGGCGCCGGAACGCGATGCCGGCGAGCACGACCAGCTTGGCACCGGCGTCGTCGCCATCGATGTCGGCGCTCGGATCCGCCTCGGCGTAGCCAAGCCGCCGGGCGTCGTCGAGGACGACGGACATCGGCTCATCACCGCCGGCGGCCATCCGGCTGAGGACGTAGTTCGAGGTGCCGTTGAGGAGGCCCGAGACGCGAGTGAGGTTGTCGCCGGCGAGACCTTCGCGAACGCCGTGAATCAGCGGCACCCCGCCGCCCACCGCCGCCTCGAACCGCAGCAGCATGTCGTGGGTGACTGCCAGGCGCAGAAGCTCTGGACCGTGCGCCGCCAGCAGTTGTTTATTCGCGGTGACGACGGCCGCGCCCTGCTCCAGCGCGCGCCTGACCCATCCGCCGACGGGCTCGATACCGCCGATCACTTCGACGACGACGTCGGGCTTGGCCGCGAAGAGCTCGTCGACCTTGTCGGTCCAGGTAACGGTGGATGGGACCCATGCGGCGTGCTTGCGCGCCACGTCCCGGTTGAAGATGTGCGTCAGTTGAATGCGATTTGCGAGCTCCGGCCGCTCGACCAGGATCCGGGCGACCGATGCGCCTACTGTTCCGAAGCCAAGCAAGGCCACTCGAAGCGGCAACCGCCGCCCCCCCTTGGTGTGCATCCGTTCATGCTAGCTGGTCAGATCCCAAATACAAAACCAAAATCCGACGAAGTTTGAGAACATAGGCGCGTGGCCAACGCGCCGTTCACGATCGGAATCATCCAGGACCACGCAGATGCGGACGTCTCCAGCAACGTGGCCCGCGCCGAACGGCTCGTCCGCGACGCCGCCGGACGCGGCGCCCAGATCATCTGCCTGAAGGAACTGTTCAACTCGCGCTACTTCTGCAAGTCGCAGCAGTCCGACCGCTTCGACCTGGCCGAATCCATTCCCGGACCGACGACCGGGCGGATGCAGCGGCTCGCGAAAGAGCTCGCCGTCGTCATCATCGTGCCGCTGTTCGAGCGTCAGACCGCGGGCATCTATCGCAACTCGGCGGCGGTCATTGATGCGGACGGGAGCCTCCTCGGTGTGTACCGCAAGATGCACATCCCCGACGACCCGCTCTTCAACGAGAAGTACTACTTCACTCCTGGCGACGGGCACCTCGACTTCCATGGCGAGACTCCCGGAGAGGCCAACGGCTTCAAGGTGTGGAAGACGCGGTACGGGAACATCGGCGTGCTGATCTGCTGGGACCAGTGGTACCCCGAGGCCGCGCGCATCACGACGCTGCTCGGCGCGGACGTGATCTTCTACCCAACCGCGATCGGCTGGCACCCGGCGGAAAAGGATGAATGGGGACGCGCGCAGGTTGACGCGTGGCGGACCATCCAGCGCGCGCACTCGATCGCGAACGGGATATACGTCGCCTCACCCAACCGAATCGGTCATGAAGACGAGCCGGGCACCAACGGGATCACGTTCTTCGGCCATTCGTTCATCTCGGATCCGTTCGGGCGATATGTCGCGGAGGCCGGCGAAGGCGAAGACATCGTCATCGCGACGTGTGACCCCGCGCTGATTGAAACCGTCCGCCGCAACTGGCCGTTTCTGCGCGACCGCCGCGTCGATGCCTACGGTCCGATCCTCAATCGCTACATCGGAACCTGAAGGCTCCGTGTCTCTGTGTCTCCGTGGCCCGTGGCGGTGAACGCCGTATGACCCTGCGCATGCCGGCCGAGTGGGAGCCCCACCGTGCCACGTGGATTGCCTGGCCGCATCACGAGCCTGACTGGCCCGGAAAGCTGGGACCCATTCCCTGGGTCTACGCCGAGATCGCGCGCGTGCTTTCCGATCACGAGCCGGTCGAAATCCTCTGCCAGAACGCCGACGTGGTTGAAAGCGCGCGGACCGCGCTCGAGGCGCACGCCGTGAAACGCAAGAATGTCTCGCTGCACCGCGTCCCGACCGATCGCGTCTGGCTTCGCGACTCAGCGCCAACCGGCGTCCACGACGCAGACGGCGAAGTCGTCCTCGTGAACTGGGCGTTCAACGCATGGGCGAAATATCCCAACTGGCAGCAGGACGCCGAAGTGGGCGCCGCCATGGCGCGGCTGACGCGCCTCCGCCGCGAGGAGCCGCGAGTCGCGGGCGAGGGCCCGCGCATCGTCCTCGAAGGCGGCGGCATCGAGGTGAACGGCGACGGTCTGATGCTGGTGACGGAAGAATGGCTGCTGAGCGACGTTCAGGTGCGCAATCCCGGGCTCACGCGCGACGACTACGAGCAGATTTTCAGCGAATGGCTTGGCATTCGCCGCACGATCTGGCTCGGCGAAGGCTGTGTTGGTGACGACACCCACGGGCATGTCGACGATGTCGCGCGGTTTGTGAGCCGCGATACGGTGGTGGTGGCGGTCGAAGACGACCCCGGCGACGAAAATCACGCGCGATCGATCGACAACCTGCACCGGCTGCAGCTCGCGTCGCGCGACAGCGGCACCGGGCCGCTGAAGGTTGTCACCCTCCCCTTTCCGCGCCCCGTCGTCATGAACGGCGAACGGCTGCCCGCCAGCTACGCCAACTTCTACATCGCGAACGGCGTGGTGTTGATGCCGACGTTCAACGATCCCAACGACCGCGTTGCGCTCAACACACTGGCGGAGCTGATGCCGTCACATCGCGTCGTCGGGATTCATGCCGTGGATCTGGTGTGGGGCCTGGGGACGATTCACTGCCTCACGCAGCAGGAACCACAACGCGTGCCCTGAAGGGCACGCGCTACACCTGATTGGGATGTTGACTGGTCTCCTGTAGCGCGCACCCTTCAGGGTGCGCGACGTCTAGCGCAGGCGGGCCGCGAGTGAGACGCTGACGGCGGCACCAGGCATCTGCACGTTGAGCACTTCCTGGTACGACGCGTCGAAGAGGTTCGTGCCGTCCACGTGGATCTCGTAGGCACCGAATCCCCTGCTTACCCGAAGATCGAATACGGCGTAGTCGCTGACGCCCGTAGACCGCGTGCGGTGCTTGTACTCAAGTCGCGGCGCAATCCGGAGCGCGCCCGGCAAGGGAATCGCCGCGGCGGCAGCAACGCTGTGTGGCGCGTAGTCGAGCACGTACTTGGACAATTGCGTGACCGCGGCGGCCTGCAGATCGAGGCTGGTGTAACCCACCTGCACGAACGCACCGCCCGCCAGCGCTTTCCTCGCGGTCAGCTCGACGCCAAGCGTCTCGACGTCGCGGATGTTGTAGGTCCGCCACTGCACGGTCGTGTCGGGGCGCAGCCAGTCGATGACGTTGTCGTCGTGCCGTCCGAATACCGTCGCACCGAGCGATACGCCATTCGCGAGAAACAGATCCGCTCCACCCTCACCTGCCCATGCCGTCTCCGGCCCCACGTCCGGACGGGCGAAGTTCGCGGGGTCCTGGTAGTAGCGTTCGGTAAACGTCGGCACACGGAACGCGCGGCCGCTGGATGCGCGAAGGCGGACCCTCGTCGAGGGCCACCAGCCGATACCGACGCCGGGACTCCACGCCGATCCGAACTCGGTGTATCGATCGACGCGCAGGCTTGCATCGAGCTGCGTCCGAGGGCCGAGGGCGCGGCGCCATTCGCCGAATCCGCTGATGCGCTTGGTCGTGTGATCGCCGAGATTGGTGGAGCGAATCCAGTCCGCGCCGGCTTCGGCACCCAGCGTCACCACCGTGCCCGCCCCGAACCCGCGCGTCGCCTTCATCGCTCCGCGGGTGGCGTGTGTGCGGTGGACGTTCTCGAACAGGCCCGGCGTCCGGACGTTGAAGAGAAAGCGATCGCCGTGCGTGCGATACGAGACATCGCCGCCAAGCTGCCATCCCGCTCTCGCGACAAAGCGATGATTCGCCGACACCAGGGTCTGGTTGGTCCACTCGTGGGACGGCGCGTTGCCGTAAAACTGGTTGGCGCCGAAGTCTTTCGTCAGGAACGACACAAACACATCGGAGCGATCGCCGATGGCGGTGCGGGAACTGACGCCGGTGTTCACGAACCCGCGCTCGAACATGAAGCCCGACGACCTGTCGACCGACGCAGAGAGCACCTCGCGAACGTTGCCGCGCGACGCGCCAACGTTGACTCGTCCTGCGACCAGGCCAAAGCTGCCCGCCTCGATGGTTCCCGAGGCGCGGTCCGTCTCGCGGCGGGTGATCACGTTGATGGTCCCGCCGAACGCATCCGCGCCAAAGAGCGACGAGCCGGGACCGTGCAGCACCTCGATCCGCTCGATTGCGTCGAGCGGCACCGGGATGTCGGCGTTGTGATGCCCCGACTGGGCGTCGTTGAGCCGGATGCCGTCTACCAGCACGAGCATCTGTCCGAAATTCGCTCCGCGGACGGCAAAGTCTGTCTGTGACCCTCGCTCGCCGCGCGCGCGCACGTCGACCGAG
>CAMCNL010000189.1 GCA_945876205.1 Candidatus Sulfopaludibacter sp. SbA3 | reverse complement strand
CGCCGGAGCCGCCTACGATCCGCGCGGTCGCGCCGAGAGCGACAAGCGCGGGCGCCGTGTCGGAGGGATGCACGATGAACGACGGTCCGCCCTCGAGAATCGCGTGGTAATCGTTTTCGCCGGCGGCTGAAAAGCACGTGCTGCCTCCGTGCTTGAAGCACGGATAGTTGTTCCGGTAATACCAGCAGCGCGGGCGCTGACACAGGTTGCCGCCGATCGTGCCCATGTTGCGGATCTGCGGCGTGCCCACCTTGCCGGCGGCCATCGCCAGGAGCGGCGTCTGCTGCTGGATCATCGCATTCTCAGCGATGTCGGCCAGCAGCGTCGCCGCGCCGATCGTCAGGCCGCCGCGGCCTGCGCGGATGCCCTGCAGCTCCTTCAGGTTCCTGATGTTCACCAGGCGCTCGGGCGCCTCCAGGTGATCCTTGAGCGAGCCAAGAAGGTCGGTGCCGCCCGCGAGGAGCGCGATCTTGCCGTGCTCCTTGCCGAGTTGCGCGGTTGCCTCTTTGAGCGTTGCGGGCCGGCTGTAGCTGAAATTGTCCATGACGTCCCTTTACCCGGCGGTTACGCGGTCCGGCTGCCGGCCGGTCGCTGCGCGTTCAACCCGGCCAGCACGGCGCCGCGCGAAAACGGCACTTCACGCAAACGGACACCGATGGCGTTGTAGATGGCGTTGGCAACGGCAGCCATGCCGGGATGACAGGGATTCTCGCCGAGGCCCTTGGCGCCGTACGGCCCAGTCACGCCTTCATTCGGCACGATGATCGCCTCGATGAGGCGCGGATCGAAGTCCATCATCGTCGGCGGCTTGAGATCCAGGAAGCTGCCGGTGAGGCAGCCGCCCGTCCGCTTGTCGAAGCGCATCTCCTCGCCCTGCGTGAGCGCCAGACCCTGGATGCTTCCTCCTTCGATCTGGTTTTCGACGACGGTGACGTTGATCGGACGCCCGAGGTCATGGGCCGCGATGTACCGCAGGAGGCGGACCTTGCCGGTCTCCCGATCGACCTCGACCTCCGCGAAATGCGCGGCGGTCGTGCGCTCCACGTTCATGCCGGTCTGGGGAGCGGTCGTGTTGCCCAAGCCCACGGCGCTGCGCCCGCGGCGCTGCATGACGTCGGCCAGCTTGACGCTCTTGGACGGATCCGCCTTGACACGGATGACACTGTCACGCATTTCGAGGTCGGCTGGTGCCGTGTTGTCCAGCATCGGGCCCGCGGCGGCGAGAATCTGATCGAGGGCGTCGCGGGCAGCGGCCTGGACCGCGCGTCCCGTGCCCTGCAGCGTGCGATTGCCCTGGCTGCCACCGTCGTACGGCGCCACCTCGGTATCGCCGGCCGTCGTCCTGAACATCGAGAGCGGGATGCTGAGCACCTCGGCCGCAATCATGGCCAGCGTCGTACGGCTGCCGGTACCGATATCGGTCGAGGAGTAGAACACCATGGCGGAGCCGTCAAGGTTCACCTTGACGGATGCGCCGCCCACACCGCCGCCGCCGCCGCGCTCGGTGAGGGCGATGCCGATGCCGCGCGCCTTCGGTCCGGGCTGCCCGCCGGCCGCGGCGTTGCGCCGCGTCCAGTCGATGCGCGCCGCGCCCAGCTCGATGCACCGGTCCAGGACCTGGGTGATAAGGCGGCCGTCTTCGACACCCGCCGGACCGCGCGCGATCGGATCGCCGTTGCGCTTGATGTTCTTGAGCTTGAACTCCATCGGATCCCAGCCCATCTCGATGGCGATCTCGTCCAGGGCTGACTCGACGGCGAAGTCCTCTTGCGGATCGCCGACGCCCCGCGTCGGCCCGGTGTTCGGGATGTTGGTGTGGACGCGGTATTGCTCCGTCCTGACATTCACCGTCTTGTAGGTATGCGTGGCCTGGTTGCCCAGGCCTCCCAGGCGCGTATGGTACGCGCCCTGGTTGATGTACGCCTTGAGCTCCAGGGCGTTGATTGTCATGTCCTTCTTGACGCCGACTCGCACGTAGATGCGCGTCTCGAAACGCGTGTTCGAGTCGAGGATCTCTTCTTCTCGCGAGTACTGCAGCTTCACCGGAAGTCGCGCCTTGCGCGCCAGCAGCGCCGCGAGGGATTCATCCGTGTGCGGCGCGCTCTTGGTGCCGAAGCCGCCCCCCACATAGCTCGCGATGATGCGGACGTTGCCGTCCGGCACGCCGAACATCGCCGCGAGGCTGCCGTGCACGCGGAACGGCGACTGCGTCGAGGCCCACAGCGTGAGCTTGTCGCCTTCCCACTGCGCGACGCAGGCGCGCGGCTCCATGCCGCCGCTCCACATCGTCGGGCAGTGATACATGCGCTCGATGACCTTGTCGGATTCCTTGAGGCCCTGTTCGATATTGCCGCGGTTGAGGATGCGCGGCATGCCCTCGAGGTTGCCGTCCTCGAAGAGCTGCGGCGCGCCGGGCTTCAACGCCTCTTCGGGATCGAGGACGAACGGCAGCGGCTCGTACTGCACGGCGATCAGCTTGAGAGCCTTCTCGGCGGTCTCGGCGTCCACAGCGGCCAGCGCCGCGACAGCCTCGCCCTTGAAGCGGACCGGGTTGTTCAGCGCATATTGCCGGTTGCCCCAGATCATCACCTTCGGCGCGTCTTTGTAGGTGATGACGGCACGAACGCCGCGGAACGCTTCGGCCTTGCTGGTGTCGATGCTGGCGATGCGCGCATGCGCGTGCGGGCTGCGCAGCACGCGCGCGACGAGCATGCCGGGGATGTCGATGTCGCCGGTGTATTTGGCGCGGCCGGTCACCCGCTCGACCGCGTCGATGTTCGGGCCGCGTTTGCCGATGACGTTGAGCGGGCCGCCAGGGGTCGTCGGTTGTTGAGCCATTGCTGTCACTCTCCCCTGTTCCCTAGGCGCGCATCATGCGCGACGCCGCCATGACCGATTCGAGAATCTTCTTATAGGCAGAACACCGGCACAGGTTGCCGGCCAGCGCGAGCCGCGCCTGGTCTTCGGTCGGATTCGGCATCCGGTCGAGCATGACTTTGGTGGTCATGATCTGGCCCGAGGTGCAGAAGCCGCACTGGAAGCCGCTGTGCTCGATGAACGCCTGCTGGATCGGATGCAACGCGTCATCTTTGGCCAGGCCTTCGATCGTCAGCACCTCAGCGCCAGTGGCCTGCAGGGCCAGCGTGGTGCACGAATAGACGTTGCGGCCATTGACCACCACGGTGCAGGCGCCGCACTGCATTCTGTCGCACCCCAGCTTCGTGCCCGTCAGCTTCAGGTCCTCGCGCAGAAACTGCGCCAGGGTGGTGCTGTTGGGCACGTCAGCCCGGTACAGCCTCCCGTTGACGGTCATTTCCACGGTCGAATGCCGCGTATCCGGCTCGGTCGCGTCGGGAAGCTGCGCTTCGGCAGTGCCCGGGATCAACGCCGCGGTGAGCGCGCCGGTGGCGGCGGCTCCACCCTTCAGAAACGCACGCCGGGAGACAGAAGCCTTGTCTGCGCGTTCCCGTTCTTCATCCGACACGATGCACCCCCAGCGATGTAAGCAGCGGCAGTTCCGGTTGGCAGGTCCCGGAAGAAACAGCGAATCCGGACCATTTGACTATACGTGCGCGATCCGAGCCGGTCAATGCCTTCATTGGATTTCGCTCAGATAGCTAACTACCTTCCGTGCAACGATTTCAAGGCTTTCAGGAGTCGCCGTTGCCAGCTCCGCGCGGTATTCATCATCGAGCACGAGGACGCGCTCAGGGCGGGCCTCGCCGTACAGCTCCTCGAGACGGGGCGACGACTGGCCGTCGAGAAAGACGAAATCAACGCCCACCTTCAGCGGGACGGTCGAGCTGATCACGGCGCGCATGACCTCGATCGCGACGGCCACGCCGGCAGCCGAGTTGTCGTAGCGGGTCGTCACCGCGACGCGCCGCGGCTCATCGGCGAAGAGGCGGCCGACGATGCTGCTCCCTTCCGTCCGGGCATCCTGGGACAACACGGCAAGCTCGGCGTTCAGGAGGTCGCGCACCTTCTGGTGTCCGGGTGTGCCCGACGACCGCGGTCCGTACCGGAGTTGCTGGTCCATCACCGCGCGAATCTCATCGCCGTTGGCGCCGTCCGGGCTGTTGAGCGACCGCTGCAGCACGCGCGCCGTCAGGTACTCCACCGGCGAATAGTTGTCGGTGAGCACGGGATAGGGCGACAGCTCGAACCGGCGCGCGACGTCGAGCCCACGGTAGTGGAGATAGCGCACGATCGGATTCGGGTCCGACGTTACCTCTGCCGCGCTCACATCGACCCGCCTGTCGCTGTTGTAGCCGACGAGCGTGATGTTCTGCACCAGGTTGACCTTGTCGATCGACTCGACGGCAAAGAAGTAGCTGTTCGGGAACACCGTCTGAAACGTCTTGAGCTCCGCCATGATGAGCGATGGTTGACGCCGCGACAGGTCGCCGATCATGTTGGCGATGAAGACGCCTCCGGGGTTCAGCTTCGACTTCGCGAGCGCGAAGAACTCCTGCGTCGTGAACTGCGGCGGCACGGAAAAATAGGAGTAGTAGACGTCGCCGAAGATTAAATCGTACGGTCTCGGAGCATCCTGGAGAAACCGCCGGCCGTCCTGGACGTGATTGTGGAGGCGGGACGACTCGGCCACGCTGAAGTACTGCTTGGCGAGAGCGAAGAACGACGGCTCGATCTCCGCGACGTCGACCTGCGCGTCCGGCAGTTCAGCGAGCAGCGCCTTCGGAATCGAATACGCCCCGCCACCGAGCACCAGCGCGTTCCGGACCCGCGGCGTGAACACCTTGTACAGCGCGTAATACTTCGTGTAGTCGTAGACGAGCTCGGTGGGATCCTTTGAATCCAGGAACATCGCGCCGGATTCGCTGCGATCGAGGAGGAGGAACCGCGCGGGCCGCCCGTAGTAGGAGCCTTCGTAGATCGTGATCTTCTGGTAGACCCCGTCCTTCCGGTAGATGACCGTCTCCCCTTCCGTCACCGGCTCGACGGCAAACGACGGCGCGGCGGAGAGCAGGATCACGGCTCCCAGCGCCGCGTAGAGCCGCTTGCCCCTCACGCCAAGCAGCACGAGCGGCACGAAGCCGAGCGCCGCGAGCGCGATCCCGTTGGCAATAAGGATGCGGTCGACGCCGAACCTGGGAATGAGAACGAAGCCCGCCAGCAGGCTCCCGAGAATGCTGCCGAGCGTCGACCAGAAGAAGATCTGGCCGGCGACGCGACCGACCCCCTGCGCCGGCTCGTGCACGCTCTGCAACTTGACGGCGTACGGCGAGAGCGTGCCGAGCAGCAGCGCCGGCAGCAGGAACAGCAGCGCGGACGAGACGAGTGGACCCACCTCGAGCGAGAGTCGTCCGCTGATCGCCGGCAGGATCAGCGTGCCGAAAAGATGGAAAAGCAGGAGGAGCAGGCCGCTCGCGAGGACGATCGAGAAGAACCACTGGAGCGAGGGACGCCGGTCGGCGAGCACGCCCCCCGCGTAATAGCCGACGCTCAGCGCCAGGAGGATGACGCTGATGACGCTCGAGACGGTGAAGATTGTGTTGCCGTAGTACGGCGAGAGCACCCGCACTGCGAGCACCTCCACGATCAACACGCTCGCTCCCGTCAGGAACACGACGGCCGGGAGAAGGCCTCGTTCGAGCGTTTTCACTGTGGGGGCACAGGCGCAGCCGGCTTGGCGAACTTCGCCGCGTCAATCGCCTCGTTGGCCTTGACGTCCGTCAGTTCATAGACTCCCCGACCGGACTGCCAGGCCACGGTCCTCTTGAAGGGCACCTTGACTCCGGCGACGTCACGATAATCGTCGAAGTCCACCTGCGTGGGATTGCGGCCGATCGGCGTCTGCGCGTAGCGGACCAGCCGCAGCAGCAGGCCGGACTCGGCGTCGAAGTACAACTTGACGGGAAGTCCACTGGCGCTGGTGCCCTGTATCGCGAAGACGTCCGTGTCCCCGATGGCGGTCGGGACGGCGCCGCGCCAATTGGTGAGCGCCTGCTTCACCCGCGCCGGGAAGAACAGCTCCGCGTCCATCCGGGCGCCCTCGAGTTCACCTTTCGCCAGGACGCGGACGCCGAGCGGGCTCAGCGCATCCGGCTGCGCAGACCAGCCGGTCCGGCCGTCGTAGGTCCCGGTGACGTCTCCGAAAGGCCAGTGCACGATTGTCGTGAACTGCCCAGGCGCCTTGGCATAGACCTCTGCCGCGAGTTTGTCCGATACGCCGTACGGCTCGTACGTCGCCTTGGCGACAACGCTCGTGAGGCCGGCCAGCTTCTGCGCTCCGCCGAGGGCCTGGATGTATTTGTCGAGCACCTGGTCGGCCGTCGGCGCCCCAGGTGATTGCCTGAGGATATCCGTGGGCTCGTCGGTCGGAGGAACGTCCTGGTAATACCCGGCA
Organism: Candidatus Sulfopaludibacter sp. SbA3; assembly: GCA_945876205.1. Classification (GTDB taxonomy): domain Bacteria; phylum Acidobacteriota; class Vicinamibacteria; order Vicinamibacterales; family UBA2999; genus CANNDT01. The sequence goes on along the minus strand of CAMCNL010000189.1, from coordinate 1,752 downwards.
AGATCCGTCGTGGTCCTGGGGCGCGTGTTGCCGTTGTGGCAGGAGACGCAGGTCACCACCTGCCGCCCCCCGAAGTGCTCCTTATTGATGGCGCCCACCATCTGAATCATCCGGCGCGCCATCACCTTTCGTGGGTTGGCATCGCTGGCATACGCCTCCCAGCCGCCGCCGTCGTTCCCGATATGGCACGACGTGCACGTCAGGCCCATGGCGTTGGAGATGAACCCCATCGTCCCCAAGAACTCATCCGCGGGAACGCCTTTGAGCGCCGTGACGTTCTTGAAGACCGTCTCAGCCGGCTGCTGTCCCTGCGGGGGCGGCACCGCCTGTGCTGCCGCCGGAGCCGCCTGCCCCGCCTGCACGACGGCGCTCCCAACGAACATCGCCGCAGCGAGTCCAAATCCCGTAACCACACGTGAGTCAAGCGCCATTCTTCCTCCTCGAGGCCGTCGCGAGCAGCGATCGGCGATCCGCGCCGATTATCGTTCCTGCGAACCTACTTCCGTCAATGCGGAGTTTTCCCAACCCTACTTCTTGAAGCTGGTTTCGCCGGCGTTCCCCGCCTTGCCCACCTTCTCGTAGTGCTCGTAGTTGTCCCGGACGGAGCAGACCCACATATACCGCATGAAGCCGGTGGGCGATGTCTTGAAGGCGCGCTTGCCCGGCCACGGCGCCGTGTAGGCTCCGGGATCGTCGACGGTCATGTCGAGCGACATCGAGGTGGCGTCCACGCGCGTATAGCGCTCGATGAAGTGCATCCGCTCGGTCCGCGGATGACCGAGCTGGTCGAGCCACGACTTGTCGTTCGCGCCGACGGTGTCGACCACCAGCGTGTTGTCGTTCTCGTACCAGCCGATCGAGTGCCCCCAGTACTGGGGGTCCGGATCCTCGGGATGCTTCGCATTCAGCCAGACGACGCGAAACGCCGGGCCGAGCTCGTGCAGGATGTACACGGCTTCCGGTGTCTGGATGAACTTCGTCTTCGCCGGGTACATGTAGATACGCCCGAGCCCGAGTGGTTCGCAGTAGTGAATATTCGGATCGGTATTCTGCTCGAAGTTGGCATCCGGTCCCGTCGGAGGGAATTCCGACATCGTCTTGGCGAGGGCCCACGGCTTGTACGGAATGTCGGGCTCCTTGCCGCGCAGGCGCCCGCCAGGATCGGCGGCGCTGAGACTCTGGCCGAAATTGACGAGCGACCAGTCGCCGGACAGATCCGGCACCTTCGACGGCTTCAGGCTCGCGGGAGGACCGAGCGGCAGGAAATTCGGCTGCGCCAGGTCGGCGGCGGACGGCTCCATTCGCGCGGCCGCCGGAGGCGCCTGCGCGGCGAGGAGCGCCGACAATGCGGCGACGAACGCTGCAGTCGCCGCGAGCGGCGTTCCATGAATTCGCATGTGCACTACTTCCTTGGATCGTCTACGGTTGCAGCGGTAATAATATACTTGACTGACCGTGAGGTATCTGGGATGATTCACTCATGGTCAGTCACCGCGAACCCAAGACCCTTCAAGCCGCGATAGTTTTCTTCTCCGACTACGCCAACTGCCACGCAGCCGTCACCGCGATCCGCTGGCCGGATGGCGTCGTGAAGTGCCCCACTTGCGGGTCGGAGAACGTCACCTATCTGGAGACTGCCCGCGTGTGGAAGTGCTACGAGAAGCACCCCCGCGCCAAGTTCTCGCTCAAGGTCGGAACTATCTTCGAGGACTCGGCCGTGCCGCTCCAGAAGTGGCTGCCCGCGCTCTGGCT
>CAMCNL010000188.1 GCA_945876205.1 Candidatus Sulfopaludibacter sp. SbA3 | reverse complement strand
GAGTACCGCACGTTCGGCGGAAGCGTTGCGCACGGTCTTCGTCGCCGAGCTCGATTCGCCTGGACGCACCAGGCTTCTCACGACCGACTCGCTGATCGTCTCCTACGCGGCGGGCCACCTGTTGTTCCTGCGCGGCACGACGCTCGTGGCGCAGCCGTTCGATCCGATGACGCTGACGCTGTCCGGGGAGCCGATGCCGATCGCGGAAGGCATCGGCGCCGGCGCGGTCGGTGGCGGCGATCGGTTCGGCGTCTTTTCTGCGTCGAGCGGCGTGCTGGCGTATCAGGCGAGCGCCAACGTCGCCGTGCACCAGCTCGCGTGGTTCGATCGCAGTGGACGGGAGCTGGGGCTGCTCGGCGAACCGGCGTCGCACCAGAGCATCGAGATGCTCCCCGGCGACCAGCGGGCGGTAATGAGCGTGGTCGATCCGGTGCGGCGTACGCGTGACATCTGGACGGTGGACCTGGCGCGCGGCGTGCGCTCGAGATTTACGTTCGACCCAGCCGAAGAGCGCAGAGCGATTGGATCGCCGGACGGCCGCTTGATCGCGTTCAATTCCAACCGATCGGGGGCGCTGGAGATCTACAGCAAGTCGGCGAGCGGAGCAGGCTCGGAGGAGCTGATGTTCGGCGATGGCCGCAGCAAGGATCCGCTCGACTGGTCGCCTGATGGCCGCTTCGTCCTCTTCCGCGTCGCCACCGATACGGCGGCAAACGACATCATGGCGCTGCCAACGGCCGGCGAGAGCAAGCCGGTGCCGGTGCTCGCCACACCGTTCGATGAGACCAACGCCAAGCTCTCGCCGGACGGACGATGGCTGGCGTACACGTCGGACGAGTCGGGACGGTTCGAGGTGTACGTGACCTCATTCCCTGGGGCGAGCGGCAAGTGGCAGGTGTCGACCGATGGCGGCGACTTTCCGCGGTGGCGCGGCGACGGGCGGGAGCTGTACTACATGGCGCCGGGGAACGTCGTCACCGCGGTTGCCGTGGCCGGCACTGGCGCGGCTGTGACCGTCGAACAGCCGCGGGCGCTCTTCAAGACGAACCCGCCGAATCAGCCCGGTTATCCCTACGCCGTCACCGGAGACGGTCAGCGCTTTCTGGTGAACACCAACCTCGCGGCGCCCAACCCGCTCACCGTCATCGTCAACTGGACGGCCGCGCTGACACAGTGAGGCGGGCCGTAAAGGCCCGCCCCGCATGAATCCTGTTTGATGCCGCGCGGACCTTTACGGTCCGCGATCAGGCGCTCATCAGCTTCGCACTATTCCGCGAGGCGACAGAGCTCCGATCGGTCACTGGCGGGTAGCTGCAGCTCCTGCGCGATGCGCATGCCGATCAGACAGGACGGTGGAGAGCTTGACGGTGGACACCGCGGATCTCTACGGACCGGGTGAGTCGGCGGATTGCGCCGCCGCGTGGCGCGGAAATCCTGGCGCCTCCCTGATCCGCCGCGCCTGCCAGAGGTGGCGCCGCTCGTGCGCGGTCGTGAAGGCCAGGCCGGTGCCGAGCGGCATGCGCCACCACGTGAGCACCGGCGACGCCACGCGTGCGCGCGTGAGGTCGAGCCCGTTGGCCTGCCGCAGGCGGTCGATGAACTGCACCTGGTAGGCTCGAAACGCGGCCATGACGTCATGCCGCGGCCGGTTTGGCGGCGGCTGAAACGCCTTCGGCGCCTTCGTCCGCATGCGGTACGGCGGCTCCATGCTGCCGGCGACCCTGCGGTTGAACCAGTTGTAGCGGAAAGGGCCCTGTGAGTAGAGGCCGCGGCGGATGGCGTCGGCGATCCCCTCGTCGAGCGTCGGCAAGTACATCCGCGCGGTCACGTTCAGATGGTCGATGCACTGCGCGATCGACCACGCGCCTGGCGCGGGGTGCCAGTTGAACTGCTCGTCGCTCAGCGGCGCGACGAGCGCGTTCGCATCTGCCGAAAGCTGCTCGAACTGCTTCTTGAAATGTTCGACCTCAGGTGTCAGCGCCAGCGGACTCGCGACCATGGCTCCTACCGGGATTGGGTGACGGGGACGTCGGCCTGGCGGGCGCCGGCGATCCAGACGGAGTCGATCGCGCGCGTGTTGCGGATGTTCTCCAATGGATTCGCGCTCAGGACGACCAGATCTGCCCACTTGCCGGTCTCGAGCGTGCCGACCTGCGAGAGTCCGAAGATGCGCGCCGCGTTCGAGGTCGACGCCACGATCACCTGCATCGGCGTCATCCCCGCCTTGTTCATCATCTCCATCTCGACGTGCTCGAAGTAGCCCTGCCACCGGCCGGGATTGCCGCCGGCGCCGGTGTCGGTGCCCATCGCGATCGTCACGCCGGCATCGCTCAGTACCTTGAGATTACGCTCCGCCTGCCCGACCGCCTTCTTGATCTGGGCCGTCGTCGGATTGCTGCGGACTCGCGCCTGGTATTCGGGTGTGGTGAGCTGCGGCACCTGCGGCCCGTAGAGCGCGTTGCCGCGCAGGAAGAACGGATCCCTGAAGAAGTCCGGGGTCGTCTCGTAGACGAACACCGAGAGCTCGCGCGTCAGCGTCGGGATGTACGGGATGCTCTTCTGCTTCATCGCGGCGATGAACGCCGGCGTGACGTCCTGGTCGCGGACGCTGTGCGCGATGACGTCGACGCCCTTGTCGATCGTCCCCTGCGCATCCTTCAGGTTGTAGATGTGCACGGCCGTCTTGAGTCCACGCCTGTGCGCCTCGTCGATGATGGCGCTCCACGCGGCCTCGTTCATGTCGTTGGCGCCGCCGTTGAGACGGAACTTGATGGCGTAGACCTCGAGATCCGCCAGGCGGGCGACCTCCGCCCGCGCCTGAGCGGCTGTCTCGCCCTCGACGGGCGTTCCGGAGGTGTAGACGCGGCTGCGATCCAGCCCGGCGCGTTCCTGCTCCTGCATCAGCCTGATGCCGGCGGCCTCGTCATGTGCAGAGGAACCGAGGCTGACGACGGTGGTGACGCCGTAGAGCGCGTAGATCCTGAGGCGGCGAATCAGATCGTCGCGCACCGGGAGCGCCGCGCCCATCTGCGCTTCGACGTGGCCGTGCGCGTTGACGAAGCCGGGCACGATCGTCTTGCCCGTCGCATCGATCCGCTGCGCGCCGGCTGGCACGGTCACCGATGCGGATGGTCCGACCGCGGTGACGCGCCCGTTGGTCACGACCAGCGTGCCCCGCTCGATCGGCGCCCGGCCGGTGCCGTCGATGATGCGGGCGTTGGTAAACGCGACGGTCGTAGGAGACTGCGCAGACGCGAGCGCCGTGCTTGCTGCGAGGATTGCGACACAAAGCGCCCGGCGAATCATTGCGAGCCTCCTGACCGTGCAACGCGTGTGGCGACATCGGCCCACGGCACGGCCTCCAGTCGGTAAGCGGGAATCCTATCGTCTTTGTTCAGGCATCCAAAATCGCCTTTGCGATCTCAATGTCCCCGACATTCGAACCATCACCTTTGATCACGATGCGATGCCCAAATTGCCAGCGATACAGAGGTGCTGCCATGTAGTGGGAATGCATGAGACGAGCAACGGCACCAATGCTGATGGGATCACCATGGAAGTGTTTGAACTTGCCGGGTTTTGACATCTCGATGAAGGCGAGATCGTCAGGATCGGTCACGACGTGGATCGTGTCACAAGGGAAATGCTCCAAGGTTTCCCCATCAATAGAAGTGGCAATGTCGATAGGGTAGTCCTTGATGATTGCGACAGGATGTATCTGAAAGCTCCTCGCAACCACTGAATCGCCCTCTTCGAAGAAGATGTGTGTGGGCGCTGGAGAATGACCGCTCCCCCAGACTGACTCACTCGTGACCTCATGCTTGTGAGCCCAACCCCAGGACAACAAGGTTCGAGGGTCAACCGAAGTGGGGGGGAGTGGCTTGCTCCACAACGTTCGCATCCCCAGACTGACAACGGCTTTGTAGCGGCCAGACAGATGTTCCCGGATCCTCACGAAGAAATTGCTGGAAACAATGAGATCGGCGTTCAACAAGGACACGCAATCGCCTGGTTGTGCGAAATCCTGCAAGACCGACACATGGCACTTGCGAAACTCATCGTAGAAAGCAGGGTCTGGAGATGTCTGGATGTACGTGACGGGATAGCCATCCAAATGGCTGTCAGCAAACCCAGGCTGGTCCGTGTGAATGATCCACTTGACCTGCTCCGTGCCTAAATTACGGAGAGCGGCCAGATACGAATGAACGGCGCTCTTGAGGAACACCTTTCTGAAGAAATCACCCCAGACAGGCGTAGACAGATACCAGTCATTCATAGGTTGCGGGGACTCAGGCGGCCGGCGCGCATTGTAGTCTGAACTGAGCCGTGGAAAAATTGCGGCTGAGCTCATAAATCCAAGTCCGCCATCTATTTACACGGCCACGCCACTCCGATAGAATCAACAGGCGTTCCCACACAACCAAGCGCTCGCGGAGGCGGCAAGGCCTCTGGCTACTCGCTATTTATTCGCGGATGATCGGTCGTTCCGCATCTGCTGAGGGAGTTTCTTGTGCTCGGAGGCAAGTTTCCACGCACCCGCCTGATCTGGACAGGCGCTGGCATCCTGATCGTTATCCTGTCGGTTGCGGCGTTTCTCACGCTGCGGGCGCGGGCGACGGTCCAACCCACCACGGTCGCGTTCTCCGAATTCCTTCGCGATGTTCAAGCGGGACGCGTGAAGCACGTGACGGCGGGAACGGATGAGGTGCGATTCGAGCACGTCGATGGCACCTTGTTCGAAACGACGGCTCCGGCTGGGTATGTCGCGTCGAATCCGACATTCGTGACCAACCTCACGGATCGCGGCATTCGCTTCGACGTCAGCAAGGCTGCGACGTCGCACACCGGCAGCTACGGCGCCCTTGCCGTTGCGCTGCTCGTGTTCGGGTTTGCGGCGCTGGCGGTCTACCGCATGGTGACCGGCCGCGTGCCGACCTTCGAGAAAGCGCGGACGATGGATCCGCAGGACGCGACCGTCACGTTCGCCGACGTCGCCGGCGTAGACGAGGCCAAGGACGAGGTGCAGGAGATCGTCGACTTCCTCAAGGAGCCGGCGCGCTTTGAATCTATCGGCGGGCGCATCCCCCGCGGCATCCTCCTGGTCGGCCCTCCCGGCACCGGCAAGACCCTGCTGGCGCGCTCGATGGCTGGTGAGGCGGGTGTCCCCTTTATCTCCGCGAGCGGCTCCGATTTCGTCGAGATGTATGCCGGCGTCGGCGCCGCGCGCGTACGGCGTCTGTTCCGCGACGCGCGCAAACAGAAGTCCTGCATCATCTTCATCGACGAGCTCGACGCCGTCGGCCGTAACCGCGGCGGCAACTCGATGAGTCACGAAGAGCGTGAGCAGACGCTCAACCAGCTGCTCGTCGAGATGGACGGCTTCAACCACACCGACAGCATCATCGTCGTCGCCGCCACCAACCGGCAGGACATCCTCGATCCGGCGCTGCTGCGCCCGGGCCGGTTCGATCGCCAGGTAACGGTCGGCAATCCCGACATCAAGGGCCGCGAGCAAATCCTGAAAGTCCACTCACGCAAGGTGGCGCTGGAGCCTGACGTCGAGCTGCGCTCGGTCGCGCGTGGCACACCTGGCTTCTCGGGCGCGGATCTCGCGAACCTGGTCAACGAGGCCGCGCTGATTGCCGCGCGTGCGGGGCGCAAGTGTGTTCGCAACCTCGATTTCGACGCGGCGCGCGACAAGGTGCTGATGGGTGTCGAGCGCAAGTCGGTGGCGATGAGCGAGAAGGAACGCACCACCTGCGCGTATCACGAGGCGGGCCACGCGGTGGTGGCAGCGCTCCTGCCCGACGCCGACCCGCTGCACAAGGTCACGATCATTCCTCGCGGCCGCGCGCTTGGCGTGACGATGCAGTTGCCCGAAGCGGATCGGTATACGCACTCGAAGCCGTTCATCGAATCGCAGGTCGCCATCCTGATGGGCGGGCGCATCGCGGAAGAGCTCTTCCTGCGCCAGGTGACGAGCGGTGCCTCGAACGACATCGAGCGCGCCACGGAGCTTGCGCGCAAGATGGTCTGCGAGCTCGGCATGTCGCCGCTTGGTCCGCTGCACTTCAAGCGTCCGTCGAGCGCATGGGATTCCGATTCGCGTGCGTCCGGCTTCAGCGAAGAGACGGCGCGCCGCGTGGACGACGAGATCCGGACGGTGGTCATGAAGGGCTACGAGACCGCCCGCCAGATCATCGAGCGGCAGCGCGCCGCCGTGAAGGCGCTGGCGGAAGAGCTGCTCGAAACCGAGTCGGTGGATGCGGATCGGCTGAAGCAGCTCCTGGCCGAGTCGGTGATGCCGGTGACCCCTTCGACAAGCTCAGGGCAAGACCCGTTGCCGCTCTCCGTTCGCGAAGCGCTGAGCGAAGCCGCGCTGAATTAGGTTTATCTTCAATCGTGATGGGGCGAGCCACGCCACCCCACCGCGCAAGCGCGGCGGGGACCCCGGTGTCAGGCTCGCCCCATCCTCGCGTAAGACAATCCGCTATTGGTCCTGAGGTACGATCGTCGTACCGTGACCTTCACTACCTTTCCCCGACAATGTGCGGCGCTGCTCTGGGTGGTGGTACTCGCCGCGCCCACGGCCGCGCAGCCGCGCCCGACCACGTCGCTTCCGGCGAACAGCCCATTTCTCGGCGGCGTTCCGCAGGGCACTGCCTCATCCGAACCTCTGACATTGACGGTGGGCGAGGCCATTCGCCGAGGCCTCGAGCACAACCTTGCCGTCCTGACGTCGGAGCAGGGAGTCGATCGCGCACGCGGCGCGAGGCGGATCGCGCTCAGTCAGTTGCTGCCGAATATCAGCGCCGGCGTCGCCGAGGCGCGGCAGGTGAGGAACCTCGCGGTCTTCGGATTTCCGCTGGGCGATTCGTTTCCGTCGATCGTCGGTCCGTTCAACACGTTCGACGCGCGGCTGTACGCCAGCCAGTCGATTTTCGATCTCTCCGCGCTGAAGGAGACGCGCGCCGAGGCCCATAACGTCGAGGCGGCGCGCCTGTCGAGCCGCAGCGCGCGCGAGATCGTGATCCTCGTCACCGCGAACCTTTACCTGCAGGCGCTGGCGTCGAACGCGCGTGCCGATTCGGCGCGTGCCCAGCTCGAGACCGCCACCGCGCTTCACACGCAGGCGCTCGATCTCAAGCAGAGCGGCATCATCGCCGGCATCGACGTCGTCCGCGCCGAGGTGCGCCAGAGCACCGAGCGTCAGCGCGCGACCGCCGCCGAGAATGAATTTCAGAAGGCGAAGCTGCAGCTCGCGCGGGTGATCGGCCTTCCGCTCGGGCAGGCGTTCACGCTGACGACGGCCGTTCCGGATCTGCCGACGCCAGACATGACGGTGGAACAGGCGGTCGAGCGCGCGTATCGCACGCGGCCCGACTACCTCGCGGCGCTCGAGCGCGTGCGCGCCGCCGAGGATCGCCGGCAGGCGGTCGTCTCAGACGCGCTGCCGTCCGTGCACGTGACCGCCGACTACGGCGCGATTGGTCTCACGCCGGCGTCGGCTCGATCGACGTTCACCGTCACCGGCGCGGTGAACGTCCCGATCTTCCAGGGCGGCCGGCGACAAGGTCGCCTGCTCGAGGCGGACGCCGATCTGCGCGCCCGCCGCGCCGAAGCCGAGGACCTGCACGCCGAGGTCTACTACGACGTACGGACCGCCTTCCTCGATCTGCAGGCCATCGGCGAGGAGCTGCAGGTGGCCACGCGCGCGCGCCAGCTCGCGAATCAGCAACTGACGCAGTCGCGCGATCGCTTTGCCGCCGGCGTCGCCAGCAACATCGAAGTCATCCAGGCGCAAGAGGCGGTGGCGCTGGCAAGCGAGCAGTACATCAGCGCGTTGTACGGATTCAGCGTCGCGAAAGGCGTGCTCGCCCAGTCGCTCGGCACGGCTGAAGAAGCAGCCGCGAAATATCTCGGAGGCGGAAACTGATGAAGACGCGGATACAGATCGTCGTGGCCGTGGTCGTCGTGGCGATGCTCGCCACCGGCGCGTGGCTCTGGGCCACCGCGGGTCGCGAGACGACAGACGATGCGCAGGTGGATGCGCATGTGACGCCGATGGCGGCCCGGGCGGGCGGCACCGTGCTGAACGTGGCGGTGGCCGACAACCAGTTGGTCGAGGCGGGAACGGTCCTCGTCGAAATCGATCCACGAGACTACGACGTGGCGCTCGAGCGCGCGAAGGCGGAGCTCGCCGATGCGGAAGCCGCG
>CAMCNL010000187.1 GCA_945876205.1 Candidatus Sulfopaludibacter sp. SbA3 | reverse complement strand
CGAAATTATCGGATGAAGGTGAATTTGGCCTGGCCGGATGTGCCAGAGCCGAACGGCCACAGGAAGGCGCCGTTGCTGGGACGCGCGACGGCGCTGATGCGCACGTAGTACTCGCGATTGGCCTGCAGGGCAGACGTGCGGAAGAGCGCAAGCGTGCGGAAGCTGGTCATCCACTGACGGACGAGATTTTCGTCTTCGGTGGTGTCCTTCTGATCGACCCTGCCGTCAATCAGGCGGACGATGGTGGATCGGCGGGTCAGGTTGTCGAACTCGACGCTATTGCTCACGACCGTCGTGGCAATCGTGCGGTCAACCCAGGCCGGCACCTCGAGCCGGAGCTCGACGGTATAGGTGAAGGTGGTCTTGAGGCCGCTGTGGATGGCCGCTTTGACTTCATCCGTAAAGCCATCGGCCAGCTCGAAGGTGACCAGCACCTTGTCGTCGCGCACGAGCGGGACAATTCTGAGCTGCTCAGCCGCTTTCAGGCTGATTCCAAGGGAAAACAGCGCGATCCCGCACCACGCCACGAGGGCGAGGGACTGGGGCATGCGCCGATTCCGGTGTGCCAGATTGGAACGCATTTCTTTTCGCGGCCACTGTAGCACACTCACAGCCCAGCCGATGCTACTATCTGGAGAGGTTGGATATGCGGTGCGTCCGAAAGGCGCGCTCTACGCCGGCCAGGGGAACAGTAGTAACTAACGTGCGCACCTTCCGTATCGCAGTCGTCGTGTCTCTGGCGCTCGCTGTCGGACAGCAGAGCTCTGCCCAGGATCTGACGACCTCGCTGCTCGAGCGATATCTCGAATCGCTTCGTGAGCAGACAGCCATCCCGGGCATGTCCGCCGCCGTGGTGCAGGACGGCCGGGTGATATGGAAGAAGGGCTTCGGCTTTCAGAACATCGAACGCCTGGTTCGCGCGATGCCGGATACGCCCTACCCGGTCACCGATCTCTCGCAGACATTTGCCGCAACCGTGCTTCTGCGACAGTGCGTCGATCAGGGCTACCTTGAAGTCACCGATCGCGTGCGCCGGTGGGTGTCGGAATATCCCGACGAGAAGATCACGGTCGGCGATGTGCTCCGGCATGCCTCGACGTCGGGCACCTACGAATACAACCCTTCGCGCTATGAGTCGCTTGGCCGCGTGTTCGAACAATGCGCCAACGGCAAGTACCCGGTGAAGCTCACCGGCCAACTGCTCGAGCGGTTCAACATGACGGCGACCGTTCCGGGCGAAAACATCGACGATCGCAATCTCCCGGCGCCGGACCGCTTGCTCTACCCGGCCGCCAGTCTCAGGCAGTACGGCGACGTGCTGGCGCGCATGGCGACGCCGTACAAGATCGACAGCCGCGGCCGCGCCACGCCGAGCACCTATGTGCGGAAGCCGTTGACCACATCAGCGGGCATCGTCTCCACCGTGGAAGATCTCGCGGAGTTCGATCGCTCGCTCACGGAGCTGGTCGATCCCGGCACGCTGAACATCGCGTGGGAACGCGCGCGCTCGTCGCTTCCGACTGGTCTCGGCTGGTTCGTCCAGCGGTATAACAACCAGCGCCTCGTCTGGCACTTCGGCGTCGCCAAGGATGCCTACTCGTCGCTCATCCTCAAGGTGCCCGACAAGGGCCTGACGCTCATCATCCTTGCGAACAGCGACGGACTGAGCGCGCCGTTTTCCCTCGAGCAGGGCGACGTCACGAAGTCGCTCTTCGCGCAGGTCTTCCTCAAGCTGTTTGTGCCCTAGCCGCGCATTGCCCGGGGCCTCACTCGTTCTGCTCCTGCTCGCACTCACGCCTCGGGCGGCCTCGGCCGACTGGCTCATTACCCCATTCATCGGTACGGCCTTCTCCGGCGAGACGACGCTTCAGGTGCTCGGGTCCGGAGAGGTCGCCAAGAAGACCGCCTTCGGCGTCAGCGCGACCTTGTTGAGCGACCGCGTGCTCGGCATCGAGGCTGGCTTCGGCCACGTCCCCGGATTTTTCTCGAGGAAGGATCCGCTTGGACTTCTCGAGATCAAGAGCAGCCGCGTGACCACGCTGGACGGCAGCGTCATCGTCGCCGCGCCGCTGGCGCTCACCCGCGAATCGCTGCGGCCGTATCTGATTGGCGGATTGGGGCTGATGCAGGCACGCTCGGACGATCCGATCAGCGTGTTTCCGATCGATAGAGATCTTCTGGCGGTGAATTTTGGCGGGGGCGCGATCGGCTTCCTGTCGCCGCGGAGCGGCGTCCGCTTCGAGGTGCGGCACTTCAAGGCCGCATCGGGCGCCGACGGCCCCCTCGCGAGAGAAGGGCTGTCGCGCCTCAGTTTCTGGCGAATCAGTGTTGGTTTAACGTTACGTTACTGACGCGGCTGATCTGTTCCAGCAGCGACTGCACCGCATCGTCCAACTGTGCCGGGGGGGCGCCCTGAATTCTCCGCCCCGCATCCTTCACCAGCAGCGTCATCACATCGAGTCCGCGCACCAAGGTGGACATCCGCTCTTCATCAAAGCGTCGCGCCGGATCCATCTGTTCGGCGAGCTGTTCCTTGAGCGCGAGAAGCACCGCTTCCGCAGTTGTCATGTTGTCCAGAAGACCACTGTTCATGAATTTACAATCGTCGTCCCGGGCAGGATCTTGAACGAGCGGAGGGGCGAAAGTCTGGCCGGATTACCGACACCTGGACGGCCGTCAGGCCAGCAAATCCCTAATCTTTTCGAGCAATATGTCCCTGGTGAAGGGTTTCGACAGGAACGGCACGCCGGGCTCCAGAACGCTCCCCGGCGGGGCGCCGTGTTCGGGGTAACCCGACATGTAGAGCACCCGCATTTCCGGCCGGACGGCCGTCAGTTGCCGCGCCAGATCCCGGCCGGTGCCGCCAGGCATGACGACGTCGGTGAGCAGCAAATCGATGATGCCGTGAAACTGGCCGGCGCACGTCAGGGCCTCCCCCGCGTTGGCCGCCACCAGCACCTTGAAGCCGTGGGTGGTCAGCATGTCGTCCAGCAGCTCCCGCACGTCGTCTTCGTCCTCGGTGAGCAGGATGGTGGTGTGCTTCTTCTTCGACGAGCGCTTCTTCGCGGGCCTCTTGACCTCCGGTTCGACCGGCTGCGCGTCAGTGGGAGGCAGGTAGAGGCTGATGGACGTGCCGTGGCCGGGGACACTGTCGATCCAGATGAATCCCCCGCTCTGCTTGACGATGCCGTAGACGGTCGAGAGGCCGAGGCCGCCGGCGCGGACCGGATCCTTGGTGGTGAAGAACGGCTCGAAGGCGTGAGACCGGGTGTTGTCGTCCATGCCGTGCCCGGTATCAGACACCTCCAGCAGGACGTATTCGCCGGGCTGCATCGGGGAATGGGTTTCGGCGAAGAGCTGATCGATCGTCCGGTTCCAGGCGCGGAAGCGGAGCCAGCCGCCTGACGGCATGGCGTCGCGGGCGTTGATCGCCAGGTTCATCAGCACCTGCTGGATCTGGACCGGATCGGCTTCGACCGGATGCAGATCGGGCGCGATGTCGATCGACATGTGGATGTCTTCGCCGATGAACTGCTCGAGCAGCTCACTGGCCGCGTGGACCAGCTTTCCGAGGTGCAGGGGCCTCGGCGTCAGGACCTGCTGCCGGCTGAACGCCTGGAGCCGCCGCGTCAGCGAGGCGGCCCGCTCGGTGTTCCGCAGGATCATGTCGATCTCGGTCGTCGACGCGACGCCCGCCTCGATCCGGTCTCTCAGCCGCTCGCACGCCTGGGTGACCACCGTCAGCACGTTGCTGAAGTCGTGGGCGATGCCGCCGGCCAGGCGGCCGACCGCCTCCATCTTCTGGCCCTTGGCGAGCAGCTCGTCGCGTGCGCGCACCGCGTCCTCGGCGCGCTTGCGCTCGGTGATGTCGCGCGAGTTGAGCACCACGCGCCGCACGCCCGCCTCGGGGGCGATACGCGACGCCACGACCTCGATGTGGCGCATGCTCCCGTCCAGATGGCGTAGCGAGAACTCGCCGACCGGCATCTGGTCGTTGCCGCCGAACACCCCGCCGAGCAGCTCCCGTCCGCGCGTCGCCTCTTCGCGCTCGACCAATGAAAAAAGCGACTTGCCGACGAAGGCTTCAGGCCGCAGCCCCAGCATGTGAATGGTGCCGGGACTCTGGTAGCGGATGATGCCGCGCTCGTCCACGACGGTGATGAGGTCACGGGCCTGTTCGATGAGCGACTGGAAATAGGCGCGGCTGCGGATGAGCTCCTGGCGCGCGGCCTCGCGGTCGGCCGCATAACGGACCGCCCGGACGATCTGCTCGGGATCAACCTCGGACTTGATCAGGAAGTCCTGCGCGCCGGCCACAAGGTCGGGATTGGCGGCGAGGCCGGGGTCACCGGTCAGCACCAGCACGGCGCCGGAGACGCGTTCCCAATTCCCTGAGAGCCAGCTCACTTCCGGTCGGCTCTCCGGCAGCCGCGAAGTCCGGCTCGGTGGCGGCGTCGACGGGACCGTCGGCGGCGATCAACACGCCAAGCGCCTCCTGCGCCCGGCGGACGGCCAGCCGCGCGTCCTCCACGCGTGCTTCGTCGGCGGAGAGCTCCTGCTGTGCGCGCAGCGCATTCAGCCGGCTGCCGATGCCGCCCTCGTAGCGCTGGTTCGCGTAGTCGTAATGCGCCTTGGCGTTGTCGCGGGCGCGTTCGTTCAGGTCCACCACCCGGCGCTGCGCGATGACCGTCAGGTAGGCCTGCGCCGCGGCCACGCCCACCTGCCGACGCGCCTCGTCTGCCGCGCGCTGCGACACGATGATCTGATCGGCTGCCTGGTTCCGCTGCGCCCAGGCCACCGGCGTCAGCAACGGCACCGCGAGACCGGCGCTCGTCACCGTCTGCGTTCGAGGCGTGATGCTGGCGCCGCTGAACTGGGTCACGGGACCGACCACGTTGGCGCTGAAGTTCGCGTCAAGCGAGGGACGAGCGAGGGAGCGCGTCTGCTGCAGGATGGCCTCGGCGCGGACGATGCCGGCGGCGGCCTGCTGGACGGTCGGATGGTTGGCGACCGCACGCCGCACGGCGTCCTCGAACGTCACCCGCTCAATCGTCTGCGCGCTCGCGGCTCCCGGGATCAGGAGCGCGGCGAGCAGCACGATGGCGACCTTGTTCACCGAGCTACCTCGCATCGACTGCACCACGACGTAGAGGATCGGGATGAACACGACGTTCAGGAACGTGGCGAAGAGCATCCCGCCCACCACCGTCGTGCCGACCGAATGCCGGGCCTCCTGCCCTGCTCCCGACGCGATCACCAGCGGCATGACGCCGAGGATGAAGGCAAGCGAGGTCATCAGAATCGGGCGCAGCCGGATGCGGGCGGCCTCGATCGCCGCGTCGATGACCGACATCCCCTTGGCGCGCAATTGTTCGGCGAACTCCACGATCAGGATGGAGTTCTTCGCCGCGAGACCGACCAGCAGCACGAGACCAATCTGGCAATACAAGTCGTTCTGCTGCCCGCGCAGCCACTGCGCGGACAACGCGCCGAGCACCGCCAGGGGGACGCCGAGCAGCACGATGAACGGCAGGACGAGTGATTCGTACTGCGCGGCCAGCGTGAGATAGACGAGCAGCAGCGCGATGCTGAAGATTGCCGTTGACTGCCCGCCGGCCTTCACCTCCTCGAGCGAGATCCCGGACCACGCGAAGCCAAATCCCTGAGGCAGCGCCGTGCCCGCGAGCCGCTCCATTTCGGCCAGCGCCTGGCCCGAGCTGACACCGGGTGCCGCCGATCCGCTGATTTCCGCCGACCGGAACAGGTTGAAGTGGTTGATCACCTGGGGAGCGGTGGTCTCACGAACGCTCACCACGTTGGCCAGCGGCACCATCTGCCCGGTCTTCGTCCTCACGTAGTACTGCCCCATGTCGGCTGGGTCGGACCTGAACTTCTTGTCCGCCTGCACATACACACGGTATGCGCGGTTGTTGAAATCGAAGTCGTTCACGTACGCCGATCCCAGGTAGATCTGCATGGCGCTCGTAATTTCGCTCAGCGGCAGGCCCAGACTCTGCGCCTTCTCGCGGTCGATATTCACCGCCAGTTGCGGATCGTTGACGGTGAAGGAACTGAACAGTCCGGCGACCTGCGTCGACTGGCGCGAGGCGCCAACCAGCCCCTGGGTCGCGGCGCCCAGGTTCTGAATATCGGGGTTGCCGCTCTGATCGAGCACCTGGAAGGCGAACCCTCCGATGTTGCCGATGTTGATGCCCGGCGGCGCGAACGGAATGACGAACCCGCCCTGGATGCCGAACAACTGTCCGCGCAATCCCGGCAGCAGACCCGCGACCCGCTTCTCCGGCGTTTGCCGTTCCTCGAACGGCTTGAGCAGCACGAACATCAACCCCTGGTTCGATGCGCTTCCGGAAAAGCTGAAGCCGACGATCGTGAAGACCGACTCGACTTCCGGGGTCGCGAGCAGGATGCGTTCCGCCTCGGAGGCAACCTTGCTGGTGTAGTCGAGCGAGGCCCCCGGCGGCGCCTGCACGATGGTGATGAAATAGCCGGCGTCTTCGTCTGGCACGAACGCCCGCGGCACCTTGTTGTACATGAAGTAGGTCGCGCCCAGCAGCGCGATGAACACCAGCACCACGGCCCAGCGTGCGCGCATCAGCCCGCTGACCACGCGGACGTAGAGGTTGGTCCCTGCGTGAATCACGCGCTCGATCGCACCAAAGAACCACCCGGACCCGGCAGGACCCTCGCGAAGCAACAGCGCCGACAGCGCCGGGGTCAACGTCAATGCGTTGAAGGCGGAGATCGCCACCGCGAAGGCGATGGTCAGCGCGAACTGCTGATACAAGCGGCCGGTCGTGCCGGGAAAGAACGCCACCGGGACGAACACCGCGATCAGCACGAGCGCCGTCGCGATCACCGCGCCGAACACTTCGCCCATCGCGTCCGACGCGGCTTGCAGCGGCGGCTTCTTGTACTGCTGCAGGTGGCGCTCGATGTTCTCGATCACCACGATCGCGTCGTCGACGACGATGCCGGTCGCCAGGACGATGGCAAAGAGCGTGAGCGTGTTGATCGAGAAGCCGAACAGCTTGACGAAGGCGAACGCGCCGATCAGTGACACCGGCATCGTCAGGGCCGGAATGATCGTCGCGCGCCAGCTCCCGAGGAACAGGAACATCACCAGCACGACGAGCCCAACGGCTTCAGCCAGCGTCTTGATGACTTCCGTGATCGATTCCTGCACCATCGTCGTCGTGTCGAACGCGATGTTGTACTGGAGCCCCGGAGGGAACGACGCCTGGAGCCGCCGTAACTCGTCTGTGACACCCCGCTGCACGTCGAGGGCGTTGGCGGTCGGCAGCGCCGTCACGCCGAAGCCGATCGCCTCCTTGCCCTGGAACCGCAGCAGGTTGCCGTAGGTCTCGGCGCCGAGCTCGATCGTGCCCACGTCCCTCAACCGCACGAGGGTGCCGTCGTTGCCCGCCTTGACGATCACGTCTTCGAACTGGCTCGGCTCGCTCAGGCGTCCCGCCGCCCGCACGCTGATCTGGTAGGTCTGCCCTTCGCGCGCCGGCGCATCACCGACGCTCCCGGCCGCGACGTTGACGTTCTGCTCCCGCAGCGCGTTGACGACGTCGCCCGCCGTGATCTGGCGCGCCGCCAGCCGGATCGGATCGAGCCAGACACGCATCGAGTACTTGCGCTCGCCGAAGATGATGATGTCGGCCACGCCCGGCACGCGCTTGAGCGTGTCCTTCACGTAGACGTCGACGTAGTTGGACATGAACAGCGAGTCGTAATCGTTGTTCGCCGAATACATCGCGACGGCGGACACGATGTTGACGCCGCCCTTCTGGACGGTGACGCCGAGCTGCCGCACTTCGGCAGGCAGGCGGCCGAGCGCCTGGTTCACCCGGTTCTGCACGTCGACCGCCGCCAGGTCGGGATCGCGCGTCACGTCGAAGGTCACCGTAATCTGCGAGAAGCCGCTGTTGGTGCTCGACGAGGTCATGTACTGCATGGCCTCGACGCCGTTGATCGCCTGCTCGAGCGGCGTGGTGACCGCTGTTTCGACGGTTTCGGCGTTGGCGCCGGTATACACGGCGGCGACCGAGACGGTTGGTGGTGTCACCGACGGATACCACGCGATCGGCATCGTCGGAATGGCGAGGGCGCCGGCGAGAACAATGACCAGCGAGCAGACGGTGGCGAGGATCGGCCGCTTGATGAATGTGTCGGCGAACATGTGATTTTGGGCTCTGGTCGTTACGCGGTC
>CAMCNL010000186.1 GCA_945876205.1 Candidatus Sulfopaludibacter sp. SbA3 | reverse complement strand
CCCCCCCCCCCCCCCCCTGACGGCAGCGATCGCGACCATCACACGTCATCCGGAGGGCGGCAAGGCATAAGATCGGGTTGTGGCCGTCGTTCACGTCCTCCTGGCCGCTCTCCTGTTCCTTCTTCTGGGGTCAGACCCCATCGGACAAGCGGATCGGGGTCTGACCCCAGACGCGGTCGCGCGACGGTTGCAGGAGCGCGATCTCGGCCGCGACTCGCGCGCCGACATGCGCATGCGCATCTACGATCGCCAGGGCCGCGTCCGCGAGCGCACGCTCCTCATCCTCAGGCTCCGCGGCAAGGCCGGCGAGGGCGACAAGGCCCTGATCCGCTTTCTCTCGCCGAATGACATCAAGGGCACCGCGCTGCTCGTCTGGGAGCATCCCAACGCCGACGACGAACGGTTTCTCTACCTTCCGGCGCTCGGGCGCGTGCGGCGCATCGCCGGCGAGGAGAAACAGCAAAGCTTCGTCGGCAGCGACCTTAGCTACGAGGACATCGGCGGCCGCGACCTCGCCGACTACACCTACGCCTACGCCGACGAGAACGCCGCGTGGACGGCTCCAGACGGAGCAAAGCTCCCGGCCTGGGCACTCGAGTCGCGCGCGAAGGATCGCAACGCTGACTTCCCCCGCTCTGTAAGCCTTGTGCTCAAAGACCGGTTCGTCATCGGCCACTCCGACATCTACAACCAGCGGAACGAACGCGCGAAGATCTTCGACGTCAGACGCCTGGATCGCGTTGACGGCATCTTGACCGTGCTCGACCTCGTCGTCAGCAACGAGATCCAGAAGACCCGAACCGAGCTCACGACCACCTCGATCCGCTACAACGTCGGGCTCACCGACAACGACTTCACCCGCCGCCAGCTCGAGCAGGGCTCGCAGTGATCCTTCGACAAGCTCAGGATCACCCCGAGCCTCGTCGAGGGGTGACCCGGGTGATCGCGGAGCTGACCTTCCGCTTCCGGTATCCGCTCTGCGCGGTGATTCTTGCCGGCTTCGTCGTGCTGCTGCCGAAGATGAACTTCACCGAGATCGACAACGACATCAGCATGTGGATCTCGAAAGACGATCCCGTGTTTCAGACCTACGAGCAGTTCCGGATGGAGTTCGGCGGGCAGCGCACGCTGATGATTGCGCTGAAGTCGGATCGGCTGTTCACGCCGGAAGGGTTGGCATTTGTCGGGCGCGTGAGCGACGACATCAAGCGGGTCGACGCCGTCGATCGAGTGAACAGTCTGGCCACGGCTACCGTCGTCCGCAGTCTTTCTGACGGAGGCCTGGAGGTGCAGACCCTCCTCGACGAACCCTTTGATCAGCCGGGAGCGGCGGAACGAGTCAGGCGGAAGGCGCTGGACGACTCGCTTCTACGCGGCGATCTCGTGTCGAACGACGCCACGGTCACCGCGATTCTCGTCAGCTTCGACGAAGACCGTATCGACTCGGTGCGAAGCCAGGTGATTGGCCGCATCCACGACCTGGTTGATTCCGGCCTTCCCGCCGGCATGCGGGCGTATTACAACGGCAGCCTCGAGATCAGCGAGACCTACAACCAGATCACGCTCGAGAACACGATCAAGCTGACGCCGCCGATCCTGGCGCTGACGGTTGGCGCCATCTTCATGATGTTCCGGTCGTGGCGGATCACCGGCCTGCTGGTGGTGGCCGTGATCGTCAGCGCCGTCTGGACGATGGGCCTCTTCGTGCTGATGGGGTTCACCTACAACATCCTGGCGAGCATGCTGCTGCCGCTCATCATCATTCTCGCCATCGCGGACGACGTGCACATCGTCCAGCATTTCAACCACGAGCTGCGCGAGAGCGGCAGCAAGGAGCACGCGTTCAAGTCGAGCGTGCAGCATCTGTTCGTGCCGCTGCTTGGCGCCAGCGGCACGACGGCGCTGGGCCTGCTGTCGCTGGCGACGAGCAACGTCGTCGCCGTCCGATCGTTCGGCGTCGGCTCCGCCGTCGGCGTGATGGTCGACTTCGTGATGTCGCTCGTCTTCGTGCCGACGATGCTGATGCTGTTGAAGCCGGAGAGCGGCACGGCGCCGCAGGAGCGATACCTGGTCGGGCCGATGCAGAGGGTCGCGCGGTTCTCGATTCGAAACGCCAAAACCGTGATGCTCGTCGCGCTGCTCGTGACAGGGGCGTCGAGCGCCGGGATGGCGTGGCTGCACGTCGATACCAATCACGTGAATTTCTTTGCCGACGACCACCCGCTTCATCAGTCAGCCGACCTCATCGACCGCGAGCTCTCCGGCATCTACAACTTCAACATCCTGTTCGAGGGTGAGCCGGACTCGATGAAGTCGCCCGACACGCTGCGGCGGATGGAGGAGTTGCGCACGCGAGTACAGAAGCTGCCGTTCGTTCGGAAAGTCGTCTCGGTGGCCGACTACGTGAAGCGGGTGAATCGCGAGCTCAATGACGGCAATCCGGCGGCGGAGGCCGTACCGGCCAGCCGCGAAGCGATCGCGCAGGAGTTATTCGTCTTCGAGCTCTCAGACGACGGGCGCGCCGAGCTCGAGCGTGTCGTTGCCAGCGACTACTCGCGGTCGCAGATGTCGGTACGGCTGGCCTCGATGAGCTCTGACCTGGTGTTCGAGCAAATCAGCCGCGCCGAGCAGGAGGCGGCTGCGGTATTTGCGGGCTCGGGCATCAAGACCACGGTCACCGGATCCGGACGCATCTTCAGCACGCTGGATCATTATCTCGTCGTCTCGCAGTTGAGCAGCTTTGCGACTGCATTCGTGACGGTCTTCGGCGTCATCTTCATCGTCTTCCGCTCGTGGCGATTCGGGCTGCTCGGCATCATCGCCAACGCGTTGCCGGTCTGCGCGGTGCTCGGCCTGATGGGATGGCTTGGCATTTCGCTGAACGTTGCGACGGTGATGGTCGCCAGCGTCGCTCTCGGCGTGGTCGACGACGACACGATCCACTTCATCGGCCGCTTCCGCCGTGAGGCCGCCGCCGGTGCGACGACGACCGAGGCAATTGAGCTGGCGACGATGCACGAAGGGCGTGCGTCGCTGACGACCGCCATCATCAACAGCCTGGGCTACGGGATCATGGTGTTCTCGTCGTACAAGCCGACCGCCTGGTTCGGAGGACTGCTCGCGCTGACGATGGCGGTCGCGTTCCTCACGGAAGTATTCGTCGTTCCCGCCGTGATCATCCTTCTGCCGAGACTCTTCGATGCGCGCAGATTCTCCAGGCTCGAAAGCGCCGCTTGAAGCGGGCCACAGAGTCACAGAGGCACAGAGCCATATTTGGTCTTTCTCTGTGTCTTTGTGTCTCTGTGGCTTGTTTTGCAGTGGAACCAGCGCAGGCTCAGGTCGATGGCCATGTCTCGGTCCTCTTCGATGTGCTGCCGTCCGTCGGCGACACCTGTAGCGCGCAGGCTTCAGCCTGCGCGACGGCGGCCGTCATGGAGCTGCGCACGCGGGTGTTTATCGAGCGCAAGCAGGACGTCGGCTCTCACTTCCGAGTCAACCTGTCCGGCTATGTCGACGGCCTCGTCGCCGATCGCAAGGCATCCGGTGGGACGGGCATATCGTCCGACGCCGTCGTCAGGCCGAACGATCTGTATGCGGAGCTCTTCTCGACGCATTTCGATCTTCGCGTCGGCGCCTCGCGCATCGTCTGGGGCCGCCTCGACGAATTCCAGCCGACGGATGTCGTCAACCCGATCGACCTGACGAGATTCCTGCTGGAGGGCCGCAGCGAGGCCAGGCTTCCGGTCGGACTGGTGCGCGGTCGCGTGTTCCTGCCCGGGTCGTCCACGCTTGAAGGAATCATCGTTCCCGTCTTCCGCGCGGGCCGTTTCGATCAGCTCGAGGAACGCACGTCACCGTTCAACCTTGCGGCTAATGCCAACGTGATTTGTCCGCCAGTAGGCCTCGGGCCCTGTCGTCTTCTTACCCGCGATCGCCAGGAGCCCGAGGCGGCGTTGCGCAACGTACAGGGTGGCGCGCGTTTCACGTCGACAGCCGGACGCATCGACTGGGCCCTGTCCGCGTATCGCGGTTTCAACTCGTTTCCGACCTACACCGTCGCGATTCCGCGCCTTGTCGAATCCTTTCCCCGTTTCACGATGATTGGCGGCGATTTCGAGACTGTCCGCGGACCGTGGGGCGTGAGGGGAGAAGCCGCCGCATTTGTCGAGGACGAGCTCGAGCGGATCGAGAGCGGCATCGGCGTGGACCGCCGCGCGGGCGATTACCGCATTGCCGCAAACGTCCTCCTGACGCACCAGCGCCTCGACGGCAACGATGTGAGGCTGGTGGCGGCGGCGGATCGAAGCTTCGCGCGCGAGACGCGCACCGTCCGCATGCTTGCGGTCTACGACCCGACCGACGGAACGGCCTTCATGCGGGGCATCGCCGCGGTGAGTCTTCGAGACGATGTCTGGATTGAAGGTTCGGCTGGCGTCTTCACCGGCTCATCGCTCGACACGTTTGGCCGCCTGACACGCCGCGATTTTGTCTACACCCGGCTCAAAGTCTTCTTTTGACGTGGAATATCATTGAGCCATGAATGACGTTGTTGATTTCATCAACATGAATCGCGACCGCTACGTCGAGGAGTTGAAAGACTACCTCGCCATCCCCAGCATCAGTGCGCTGCCGCAGCATGCGGCCGACGTGCGGAAGGCGGCGGAGTGGACGGCGGACGCCATCAGGACTGCCGGACTGCAGAACGTGCGGCTCATCGATACGCCCGGGCATCCGGTGGTCTACGGCGACTGGTTGGGCGCACCGGGAAAGCCGACCATCCTCTACTACGGCCACTACGACGTGCAGCCGGTCGATCCAGTGGACCTCTGGACGACCCCGCCCTTCGAGGCGACCGTGCGCGACGGCGAAATCTACGCGCGCGGTTCGGCCGACGACAAGGGCCAGGTGTTCATGCACATCAAGGCGATCGAGGCGCACATCAAGAAGACGGGTGCGCTGCCGGTCAACATCAAGTTCCTGATCGAGGGTGAGGAGGAGGTGGGCAGCGCTCACCTGGATGATTTCATCAAGGCGCACAAGTCGGAGCTCGGCGCCGACGTGGTGGTCATCTCCGACTCGCCGATGTTCGACCGGGGCATTCCATCGATCTGCTACGGGCTTCGCGGCCTCACGTATTTCCAGATCGACCTGCGCGGCAGCAAGAGCGACCTCCACTCCGGTTCGTTTGGTGGCGCGGTGGCAAATCCAGCGTTCGTGCTGGCGCAGGTGCTCGCGCAGATGAAAGACCGCGGCGGCCGGATCAAGATTCCCGGCTTCTACGATGACGTGCGGCCACTGAGCGATGCCGAGCGAGCCGAGTGGAAGAAGCTGCCGTTCAACGAGACGAAGTACCGCAAGGAGCTCGGCGCACCGCGCCTGTTTGGCGAGTCCGGCTACTCGACGCTCGAGCGTGTCTGGGCGAGGCCGACCTTTGAAGTCAACGGGCTGCTCTCCGGATTCACCGGTGAAGGCGCCAAGACCGTGCTGCCGGCCGTGTCGATGGCGAAGGTGAGCATGCGTCTCGTGCCCGATCAGGATCCCAACAAGATCGCGGAGCTGTTCGAGGCGTACCTGAAGAAGGTGACGCCGAAGACGGTGGAGTTGAAGATCACGCGCATGCATGGCGGCAAGCCGTGGATGACCGAGTTCGACAACAAGTACGTGCGGGCCGCCGGCCGCGCGATCGAACAGGGCTTCGGGCAGGCGCCGGTCTTCAACCGCGAAGGCGGCTCGATCCCGGTGGTCTCGACGTTCCAGGAAGAACTGGGACTGCCCAGCGTCCTCTTCGGCATCGGCCTGCCCGACGAGAACGCCCACGCGCCAGACGAGAAGCTGGATCTGGGCAACTTCCATAACGGGATCATTGCGTCCGCGTATCTCTATCAGGAGATCGCCAACATCGGGAACGACAATCACTGAGACGACACACCGAGGCAGCGAGGCACCGAGAACCTCTTGCCAAAAAGGCCTCGGTGTCTCGGAGCCTCGGTGTGTCGTCTCAGCGAAGGTTGCGGCGATCTGAATGCTCCTCCTTCTCAAGATCTTTCTCGTTCCCACGCTGATCGCGCTGGTCACGCTTGGCGCTCGCCGCTGGGGGCCGCGTGTCGGCGGATGGTTGTCGGGCCTGCCGACGGTGGCCGGTCCCACGCTGTGCTTCTACGCCTTCGAGCAGGGCAACGCGTTTGCCGCGCGCGCGGCCCACGCGACGCTCGTGGGGCTCGTCGCCGTGCCGTTCTTCTGCGTCGCGTACGTGTATGCCAGCAGGAAAACGAGCTGGTTATTCGGCCTGCCTGCCGGCTGGGCCACCTTTCTGGCGGGCATCGTGATCCTGAAGTGGCTCGATCCCGGCCTTGCCGCCGCCTGGTTGATGCTCGCGGCGAGCTGCGCGCTCTGCTACGTGTCGCTTCCCGCGCACGGCACACTCGCTGTCGCTTCTGACCACTCCGCCTGGGATCTGCCGATGCGGATGGTGTCGGCGGCCGGCCTGATTCTCCTCCTGACCGCGCTGGCCGACAGGCTGGGCCCCGCACTTACGGGGCTCCTCACGCCATTCCCGGTGGCCATCGCGATCATCGCGGCGTTCACGCACACGCAGCGCGGGGTCGATCCCGTGATCGCGTTCTTTCGCGGCTTTCTTCCGGCCCTCGTCAGCTTCGGCCTCTTCTGCGTCGTTCTCGCCGCGGGCCTCGAGTCGCTCAACCTCGCGACTGCGATCGCTCTCGCCCTGGCCTTGCAGCTGTCGACGCAGAGCGTGACGCTATGGCAGGCGAGGAAGAGGGCCAGTCAGTGATCACCGTCTTTGCCAAAAAGGCCTCGATGTCTCGGTGCCTCGGTGTGCCGTCTCAGGAAGGTTGCCGCTAGTTAGATGGGCGCACTTCCCGATGCATTGCGGCGGGCTCTGGCCGGGCCGTTGCCTGGGCTCGACGCGCAGCTTCGGATGGCTCCGCGCTTCAGGCCACAGCCGTCAGACGAGGCGCTGGACGGCCTGCGCTCGGCTGCCGCGTTGCTGCTGGTCTATCCGCACAACGGCTTGTGGCACGTGCCACTTACGCTGCGCGGGTCGCGGCTGCGTCATCACACCGGCCAGGTGTCGCTGCCCGGTGGTCGGATCGATCCCGGTGAGTCGGTAGAGGGAGCGGCGTTGCGCGAGGCGCAGGAAGAAGTAGCGATCGATCCGGCAACGGTGGAGGTCCTGCGCCAGCTCACACCGGTTCCCATCGCCGCCAGCGGACACCTGCTGCACCCAGTCCTCGGGCTGGCTTCGCAGCGTCCAGCCTTTCTGGTGGCAGAGCCCGAGGTCGAGCGGCTGATCGAAGTCCCTGTCGCCCGGCTGCAGGATCCAGATCTCGTGCGATGGGAGCAGCGCACGCGCTCACTGCCTCCACACGATCTGATGGACGTTCCCTACTTCGCTCTCGACGACGCGCACATCTGGGGCGCTACCGCGATGGTGCTGGCCGAGTTCCTTGCGCTGTTGGGGGAACTGGACGTGTAGCGACGACGCCCAACGATCACGAGCCACGGAGGCACAGAGACACAGAGAAAGCCGTTTGCTCCGTTCGCTATGATGTCCGGCGTCGTCGCCGCTGGTAAGCTGTTGCGCCGTGCGACCGCGAGCCTAGTCTTGGCGTGAGAACTTTCTAATCCGATATGCCCATCAAGAAGTCTGAACTCTACTCTTCCATCTGGAAGAGCTGCGACGAGCTTCGGGGCGGCATGGACGCCTCGCAGTACAAGGATTACGTCCTCGTCCTCCTATTCGTGAAGTACGTCTCCGACAAGTACGCCGGACAAAAGAACGCACTCCTCGACGTGCCGAGAGGCGGTCGTTTCGCCGACATGGTCGCGCTCAAGGGCGACAAGGACATCGGCGAGAAGATGAACAAGATCATCTCGAAGCTCGCCGAGGCGAACGACCTGAAGGGCGTCATCGACGTCGCCGACTTTAACGACCCGGACAAGCTCGGCAAGGGGAAGGAGATGGTGGATCGCCTCTCCAACCTCGTCGCGATCTTCGATAGCCCGAACCTCGACTTCAGCGCCAACCGCGCCGAAGGCGACGATCTCCTTGGCGATGCCTACGAATACCTGATGCGGCACTTCGCCACTGAGTCAGGTAAGAGCAAGGGGCAGTTCTACACCCCCGCGGAAGTGTGTGCTTGATCCGATTCGGTGGACGGTTTAGTTACGCTGCGTGAGTCATCTTGCGTTCGTACGCCGCGGGGCTCATCCGACCAGCCGATGAGTGCCGCCGCCGTTGGTTATAGAACACTTCGAGGTAGTCGAACAACTCGGCCTTGGC
>CAMCNL010000185.1 GCA_945876205.1 Candidatus Sulfopaludibacter sp. SbA3 | reverse complement strand
AGTAGTAGTCGCGCTGCAGGCGCCACGCGCGCGCGGGCTCATACCAATACCAGCCGTGACCCGCGCTGACCACCACGCGGTCGGCCTTGCCAAGCGCACGCGGCCGGGAGACGGGATCGGGAAGACGGGGGAGAAACCGTTCGAGCGGCAGGCCGTCGACGAGCAGCCGGTATTGCACATCCCCGGCGCCCGCCGTGAGCGCGGCCGTGCTCCGGAGCACCTGATCGAGGAGGCCCTCGACGTTGCCGGATGGATCGTAGGTGAGCGTCTTCTGGCTCAGGTCGATCGTGATCCGCTGCGATGACGTCGAGATGCGCTCCACGTCGACATCGAGCACCCGGACGCCAACTTGCGACGGCACGAGCAATGCCTCGAGTCCGCGCGGGGCCACGGCGAGCGCGCGCTCGATAGCGGCGCTGAGGGCGGCGGGATCGAGGGAGGTTGCCTGTTGAGCTCTCGGTCCTGCCGACAGCAGCAATACCGCTGCGGCAACCAGGACGGCGAGTGAACGGCTCATGTGGAGCGGTTAATGTGCAAGAGGCAGGCCCGATCTGCCTGGTTCCTGGTTCCTAAGAAGGGGCACACTAAGGACATGACGACGCGCCACCTTTCAATGCTTCGGTCGTACACACCGGCCGACCTCCTGACGATCGGCAACGCGAGCTGCGGCACTATCTCTATCTTTCTGTGCCTGGATTACCTGGCCACGGGAACGTCCCGCTACGTGTGGATCGCGTTCGTCCTGTTGCCGGGCGCGCTCGCATTCGATGTGCTCGACGGCTACGTGGCTCGGCTCAACAGGCAGCGTCAATCGCTGCTCGGGGCCGACCTCGATTCACTGGCCGACGTGATCTCGTTCGGCGTCGCTCCGGCTGTGCTCGGCTTTACGCTCGGGCTGCGTGGCGGCTGGGACATGTTGTGCCTTACCTACTTTGTCGTGTGCGGCGTCAGCCGCCTGGCGCGTTTCAACGTGACCGCCTCGGCGCTCTCTGACGCCGTGACCGGCAAGGTGAAGTACTTCGAGGGCACGCCCATTCCGACGAGCATCGTGATCGTCGTGCTGCTGGGGATTGCCCTGCGCCTCGGACGGATCGAGAGCGACCTGTGGTTCGGCGCCTACCAGGTTGGTCCGGCGCTGCTGCACCCGCTGTCGCTGATCTATGTCGCGAGCGGGAGCGCCATGATCAGCGCGACGCTGCGCATTCCAAAACCGTGACGGTTGCGCGGCGTTGGCACCGGCTGCGCACGCTGGAGAAGAAGGAGATTACGTGGCTGCTGGTCGGCCTCGGCGCCTGCGTGCTTCTCTTTGTCTTCCTGAGGCTCGCAAGCGAAGTCTTCGAAGGCGACACCCAGGCGTTCGACGCCAGGATTCTCCGTGCGCTTCGCAGCGCGAGCGATCCGTCGACACCGATTGGCCCGGCGTGGCTCGAGTACGCGATGCTCGATCTCACGGCGCTCGGCGGCCCCACCGTGCTCGGGCTGGTGGTCCTCACGGTTGCGGGATTCCTGGTGCTGCAGACGCGCTACCGCGCCGCGCTGGTCGTGCTGGTCACCGCCGCGAGCGGAGAGCTCGCCAACTACGCATTGAAGAGCGCCTTCATGCGGCCCCGCCCGACCATCGTCCCGCATCTCCGGGACGTCGTCTCGACGAGCTTTCCCAGCGGGCACGCGATGGAGTCGGCGATCATCTACCTGACGCTGGGAGCGATGCTGATGCGCATCGCGGAACGGCCGCTGACGAAGATTTACTGCCTCGCGGTCGCGGCCATGCTGACGTTGCTGGTGGGGATCAGTCGCGTCTTTCTCGGCGTGCATTACCCATCCGACGTGCTCGGCGGGTGGATCCTCGGATTCGCGTGGGCGTCGATCTGCTGGCTCGTGGAGCAGCGAACCGAACCGATCACGCACGTGAAAGAGGAACGCGACAAGCCACCGCCCTCGTGAGGTCAGGGACGGTGTGAAGTAGACCAGCCGCCCGGTGTTCGCGCGAACCGCGTCACGTCGCAGATCGCGAATGTCTGCTCCGCCGGCTGCCATCCGTAGCACTCGACGACGACCTGCTCGCGATCGATGTGCAGGAGGTTGAAGGCGTTCGCCTCGCCGCGCATGCGGGTGGAGGTGGCGGTGCCCGCTTCAACGACGATCGCCGAACGGCCGCCGACGTCATAGCGCTCGGCGGTGTGCCCGGCATAGGTCACGTGCAGGTGACCGGTCAGAAAGACGTCCGCCCCCGCCTTCACCATGTGCTCCACGGCCGCTCTGTCATCGAACGGGTGATGGCCAACGACCACCTTCACGACGTCCTCGCTCAGGCCACCTAGCACGCCGCACACGCGCTGCAGATCCACGTCGCTCACCGCGCCGCCCTTGTGCGATTTCGGCTGGGTCGTGTTCATGCCGATCACGGCGAACTCGGTGTCGGCGTGCAGCGGCTCGAGATCGTCGGTGATGTGTCGCCGGTAGCCGCCGAGTGGATTGAGGAACCTGGCAAAGAGGTTATAGAGCGGGATGTCGTGATTGCCGGGTACGACGATATGCGGGCGCGGCAGTGATTCGAGGAAGGTTCGTGCCTCGCGAAATTGCGCGCGCCTCGCGCGCTGGGTGAAGTCGCCGGACACCGCCACGGCGTGCGGGTTCAGACGTCCGAGGAACTGGGACAGCGCGTCCGCCACCGCGCGATCGGCGCGCCCGAAGTGCAGGTCCGAGACATGGACGAGGGTCCTCATGATGCCGGGGCCAGCGCGCGTAACGCGCCGGGGTGGGTCCGGAAGAAGAGCGGCGTGCTCACCACCGTCAGCTCTCCGTCGAGCGTCACGTCCAGCCGCTTGCGGCGTGCTTGGATGGTCACGGCCTTCACTGAGAGCGACTCGAAGTGTCTGGCGTCATGCAGTCGCCCCACGAGCGCCGCCGCCATCCCGCGCACCAGCTCCGCTCGAGTCATCCCGGGGGCCATTGTCACATGCAGGACGCCGGCGTCGAGGCGCTGCCGTCCTCCGAGCTTCAGCCCCTCGATCTGGTACTGGTTGTTGCCGACGAAGACGAACGGCGTGTGCACGACGCGGTGTTCGCTGTCGTGTTGAAGGACGACGCGCACCCGCCGGTACTGACGCCAGATCCGTCCGATCGCCACGACCAGCGCAAGCCACTTGCGCCGGCCGCCGCGCCGCTGTTTCTCCCGTTCCCACACCATGCGCGGATACAAGCCGATGCTCGAGTTGTTGATGAACGGCAGCCCGTTCACCTCGCCGACATCGACCGCGATCGTGTGGCCCGCCACGATCGTCGCCACGGCGCCGGGGATGTCGAGCGGTATGCGGAGATCCTTCGCGAAATGATTCAACGTCCCGAGAGGCAGCACGCCAAGCGTCGCGCCGCTGCCCGCAAGCACGGACGCGACGGTGCTGATGGTGCCGTCGCCGCCCCCCGCGATCACCACTGACGCACCCTCCTTGAGCGCGCGGCGTGTCGCGAGGGCCACCTCACGCCCGGTCACCAGGGCGATCGACGTTTCGACGCCGTGGGCCGCGAACGCGCTCGCGATCTCGCCGGCGATGGCGCCGTGATCGCGGCCGCCAGATCCCAGGTTTACGACGACATGGAGCACTACGACGAGTTTAGCGGACGGTTAGGGGGAAAAACCGTAGGGGGCTAGGGGATAGGGGCTAGGGGGAGGGGGGAGGGGGGAAGTAAGTAGGGCGGGTGCCGCCGAAGGCGGACCCGCCTTGATTGCGCGGAGAGCTAGCGCGGCTTTTCGACCGCCGTATAGTCCAGGTAGTCGCCGGAGCAGGAGATTTCGCCCAGCTCCCAGTTCGGCCGCAGCTCGTAATAGAAGGTCGCGTCCCACGGCTTGGCGAGCGCCTTGGGGTCTTCCATCCTGATGTCGAGCTCGAGGTGGTCGCGATCGAGACGGCGGAAGCGTTCCGTGACCTTCAACTGGTCGGTGTGCGCGTGACCGATCCGATCGAGCCAGGTCCTGTCGTTGAACCCGTTGGATTCGACGACGAAGTCATTGCCTTCCCAGCGTCCCACCGAGGTGCCCATCCAGAGTGCGTCGGGATCGTCGGGCAGCTTGCGGCCATCGGTGAACACGCGCCGCATCCAGTGGTCGTACTCGTAGACCAGCAGCGTCTGCTTCGGGGTGTGGATGACTTCAAACGGATACGGGTGGAAGTAGACGCGCGGCACGCCCGGCGGGTAGCACTTGGTGAGCACCGGGTCGTTGGTCTCATCGAGACGATAGTTGCCGCCGTTGGAGTCCTTCGCCTGCTTGAACTGCTCGAGCCCCCACGCGGTCAGGGCCGGCGTGCCTTTGCCGTCTTGCTGGAGCTTGGGGTCGGTGTAGGTGAAGTTGGTGAAGCCGCGGTTGCTGCCGGGCGGATTCTTCATCATCCAGACGCCGCTGATGTCGCGGTTGGGAGCCGGCGCCGCAGGCGCCGCGGGGGCCGCCGCCGCGCCGCCGCCGCGCTGCGCCAGGAGGCCCGAAGACACGACGAACACTGCCGCCACCGCGAGGGCGGCTCCAACGACGTTCCTTCGCACGTCGAGCCTCCTCTGCGTCACTGGTTCTCCGACAGCGGGAGTTCCTTGCCGTCGGGGCCGACAAGCTTCCGGATCTGCAGGATGTGCTGACCGGATTTGTGCGGTACGCCGGTCACGGTGATCTTGTCGCCGGGATTAAGTGTGCGCTTCGTCCATCCCGCGCGCGCGAGCTTATTCGGGGCGGTGAGCCACCCTGACCAGTTGGCGCCGGCGGCCTCTCCATCCTTCACATCCCAGTACACCAGGACATGCGGGTTGGCGAAGTTCATTTCGGTAACGGTGCCGGTGAAGGTGACCGTCTTGCTCTGGTCGAACGCCGCGCCGCCGTGATGGCCGAAGACGGGCTGCGACGCGACGACAAACGCCGCCACCGCAGCAAGAAGAAATGATTTGGCTCTCATGATGTGCTCCCTCAGTTGTGAACTCTAGCATCTACGCCAACCCTGTCAAGCCGCTTGCATTGGCCTGTCAAGCCGGATGCCCGGTCGGGTAGAATCCGTGGGCATGAAGCGACTGTCTGCTCTATTTGTGGTCCTGGCCCTCGTCGCGGGCGTGGCCGTTGTTTCCGCCCAGGTTGTGCCGGTCGAGAAGGAGCCGCATCACAAGGTGATGCTCGACACCTTGCTCTTCCGCATCCTCGAGATCACGGTCAACCCCGGCGAGATGACGCTCGACCATCGGCATGAATTCGACATCGCGACGGTGGCGCTCGGCAGCGCGTCGACCCGCACGAAGCGTCCCGGGGAGGATTGGGGCGCCCCGCGCCTTCGTCCGGTCGCGAGCCCCGACATGGTCGAATACACAGGCAAGCCGGCCGTGCACATGGTCGAGAACCCCGACACGACGCCGTACCACCTGATCGCGGTCGAGAACTACCGCACCGGCACCTGGCCGACGAGAAAGACGACCAGCGGAGCCGCGACGACGCTGGCGAAGGAGAACCGGTCCTTCGCGGTCTACGACGTGAAGCTCGACGCCGCCACTCCGAGCACCTCGCACTCGCACGACCTGCCGACCGTGGCGGTGCTGGTGAGCGGTGAAATCACCAACCAGGGCAGCAACGGCGAGGAGCCGTATCCCGTGCGCGGATCCGGCAAGTGGGTCCTGATACCGGCGGCCCAGACACACGAGATGGTGGTGGCGGGCACGGGCGACGCGCATATCGTCGAAGTCGAAGTGCGCTGAGCGCGTGAGCGATTCATTCGGCCGGGCCGATCGGCCCACCGGCAACATCAACGGCAGCCGTTCGGCCGTGCTGGCGCGGCGCGGCGTCATCGCCACGAGCCAGCCGCTCGCGTCGGCTGCAGGACTCGACGTCCTGCGACGGGGCGGCAACGCGATCGATGCGGCGGTGACCGCGGCCGCCGTCCTGGCGGTCGTCGAACCAACGATGACCGGCGTGGGTGGCGACGTCTTCGCCATCGTCTACGACGCGAAAACACGGACACTGCGCGGGCTGAATTCCAGCGGACGCGCGGGCTCTGGAGCGGATGCCGACGCGCTTCTCGCGGCCGGCGTGACCCAGATGCCCTCGTCCGGCGCGCGCGCGGTGACCGTGCCCGGCGCCGTCGCGGGTTGGGCCGAGCTGCTCGAGCGCCACGGCACCATCGGCCTGAGGGATGCGCTGGCTCCGGCGATCGCCTATGCCCGCGACGGGTACCCCGTGGCCGAGATCGTGGCACGCCAATGGGCGGATGCGATTGATGTCGTCGCTGACGATCCCGTTGCCGGAGCGGTATTCCTTCCCAAGGGCCGCGCGCCGGCGCACGGCGAAATCTTCAGCAATCCCGATCTCGCCAGGACGCTCGAGCAGATCGCCGCGGAAGGCCGCGACGTCATCTATACGGGTCCTGTCGGCGCGGCGATCGTCGCCGCCGTCCGCGAGCGTGGCGGCTTTCTCACCGAGGCCGACCTCGCGAGCCACGTGGCGAATTGGGTTGAACCGATTCGGACCAGCTACCGCGGCTACGACGTGTGCGAGCTGCCGCCGAACACCCAGGGGTTCGTGGCGCTCGAGATGTTGAACATCCTCGAGGGGTACGACATCGCCTCGATGGGGCACAACAGCGCCGAGTACCTGCACCTGCTCGTCGAGGCGAAGGGGATCGCGTTCGCGGATCGCGCGGCCTACCTGGCCGACCCCGCGCACGTCCCGCCGGCGGTGCTCGCGGCGCTGATCTCGAAAGACTATGCCGCGGCGCGACGAGGCGAGATCGATCCGCGGCGCGCCGCCGCGCATCCGTCACCGGGGTCGTTCGACGGCCGCGACCACGGCGATACCGTCTATCTCGCGGCGGCGGACGGCCAGGGCAACGCGATCTCCTTCATCAATTCGCTGTTCGGGAGCTTCGGCTCGGGCGTGGTCGCGCGCGGCACGGGCGTCGTGCTCCACAACCGCGGCAGCGGGTTCACGCTGCAGCGCAACCACCCGAACCGGCTCGCGCCCGGCAAGCGTCCGCTCCACACGCTCGTGCCGGGGTTCATCATGAAAGACGGGAAGCCGCTGATGCCGTTTGGCGTGATGGGCGGTGACAACCAGGCGCAGGCGCACGTGCAGGTGGTGGTGAACCTCGTCGACTTCGGCATGAACGTCCAGGAGGCGGGAGACGCAGCCCGCGTCCGGCATGGGGAAGAGGGCCTGGCGGTCGAGAGCGGGATTGGCGAACGCGTCCGCGCGGCGCTCCGGGAACGGGGCCACCAGCTGATCGATGGGCGGGGTCTGATGGGTGGATATCAGGCCGTAATGATCGATCCGGGGACCGGGGTGTTGATGGGCGGCTCCGATCCCCGTAAGGACGGCCTCGCGATCGGGTGGTAAAACCCGTGATTTCCCCGGCAGGACGGCTCCTGCTGAGCCTGAAAGAATAAGCCAGCGGGGGCGGTGCAGGGTGATGTACCATCACACGATCACCCGCTGGGTGAGCAACCGCTGCGGCTACGAGCTACGAGCCGGGCTTTTCAGAGGATACGACGCTATGGCATCAACGACGGGCACTATCAAACGCATCACCGACAAGGGCTTCGGATTCATCGCGACGGCCGATGGTACTGAGTACTTCTTCCATCAGTCCGCTTGCACGGGCACTCGCTTCGACGATCTGCGGGAGGGCCAGAACGTGTCCTTCACCGTCGGTCAGGGGCCGAAGGGTCCGCGCGCCGAAAACGTAAAGCCCGAGTAGTCGCCCCCCACACGCAGGCATGGCAAGCGTCATCGAAGCGATCGGCATCAAGCGCAAGATGTTCTTCGAATATGAAGGCGCCCCATACCACTGCCTCGACGTCGACATCTCAAAGCCCACGGCCCGGGGTGGCCAGACTCTGGTCCGCATCAAGATGCGGAACCTGCTGACCCGTGCGGTGTTCGACAAGACCTTCAAGGCTGGAGAAAAGTTCACGGAGCCGGATCTCGTCGTGGAGACGGCTTCGTATCTCTATGCTGACAGCGACAGTTTCAATTTCATGGACCAGGAGACGTTTGAAACGCTCTCCCTGGGTCTCGCCGTCGTGGGCGAGGATCGTCAGCTCCTCGCCGACAACGTCATGGTGCAGATCCAGAAATACAACGGCCGTCCCATCGGCCTGCAGTTCCCGCCGCACGTCGAGCTGACTGTCACCAGTACAGAACCCGCGGTTCGCGGTGACACGGCGAGTGGCGGCGTGACCAAGGCGGCCACGCTGGAGACGGGACTCGAAATCCGGGTCCCGTTGTTTGTGAAGGAGGGCGAGCGGGTCAAGGTTCACACCGAGACCCGCGAGTTCGCCGGACGAGCCTGACGCGGCGGGTCCCCAGGACCCGCCC
>CAMCNL010000184.1 GCA_945876205.1 Candidatus Sulfopaludibacter sp. SbA3 | reverse complement strand
CAGACGTTGCGTCGTGAAAGTGGTGATGACAGGCAGTGCGGACGATGGCCCGGCGTGGCAGCCGCACATCCGCAACAAGGACAAGCGCCGGAAGCTTGCGAACCGTTTCAAGGACAGCGCCGACCCGTTCCGCATCGTGATCGTTCGCGACATGTGGCTCACCGGCTTCGACGCGCCTTGCCTGCACACGATGTATGCCGACAAGCCGATGCAGGGTCACGGCCTCATGCAGGCGATAGCCCGCGTGAACCGTGTGTTCCGCGACAAGCCTGGCGGCCTGGTGGTTGACTACCTTGGCCTCGCCGATCAACTGAAGCAGGCCCTCGCCACCTACACCGAAAGCGGCGGACAGGGCGACCCGACCTACGACACCGCCCAGGCCATCGCCGTGATGCTGGAAAAACACGGCATCGCCTGCGACATGCTGCACGGCCTCAACTGGGGCAAGTGGACGACGGGCACGCCGGCCGAGCGTCTCGCCCTCATTCCCGCTGGGCAGGAGCACATCCTCGAGCAGCTGGATGGCAAGAAGCGCTTCGTGCAGGCGGTGACCGAACTATCCAGGGCCTTCGCTCTGTGCGCGGCGAGCGACGAGGCGATGAGAATCCGCGATGACGTGAGCTTCGTGCAGGCGCTGCAGGCGGCGCTCACCAAGCAGAGCACGCGCAACGGAAAGACTCCCGAGCAGATCGACGCGGCCATCCGTCAGCTCGTGTCCCAGGCGATCACGACCGATGGGCAGGTGATCGACGTCTTCACGGCCGCCGGGTTGCCCCGGCCCGACATCGGCATCCTGTCCGAGCAGTTCCTCTCCGAGGTGCGCGGCCTGAAGCACAAGAACGTTGCCGCCGCGCTGCTGGAAAAGCTCCTCAAGGACGAAATCAGGGTGCGCTCGAAGCGTCACCTCGTTCAGGCGCACCTCTTCAGCGAGAAACTGAAGAAGACCCTGAACGCGTATCACAACCGCGCGATTGCCACCCAGGAAGTCATCGACGAGTTGATCAGGCTGGCGAAGGAGATGGACTCGGCGACCAGGCGCGGCGAGGACCTGGGTCTCACTGACGACGAGGTGGCGTTCTACGAGGCGCTGGCGGTCAACGACTCGGCTGTCCAGGCCATGGGCGATGACAAGCTGAAGGTGATTGCCACTGAGCTCATCACGCAGGTTCGCAAGAGCGTCACCATCGATTGGAACCTGCGCGAATCTGCCCGTGCCAGGATTCGCGTGTTGGTCAAGCGGATCCTGAACAAGTACGGCTATCCGCCAGACCTGCAGGAAGAGGCCGTGAAGACAGTGCTGATGCAGGCGGAGCTGCTCTGCGCGGAGTGGATCCAGCCGTCAGCCTGATGGTGCGCGGATCCCCGTTGAGGGGGATATCAGGTCTTCCTCGATTCGATCGAGTCGTCTTCTGTCCGATTGGGCTTCGATTCCCGCGGCACGCGCGGGTGAGGCACCGCTCACGTAGGCACGCCGAGCCGTGGCAGGACCCACAACTGCAGAACGAGCCACCCGCCCAAGACGCCAAGTAGCGTGAACATGCTGTCCCTCCTTTACTCCGGTTCTTTCCTCAGCCCTGTGGCTTCGAGACCGCTGACTCGAGGGCGGCCAACGCTCGCCGCAGGCGTTGGTCCGCCTCTCTCGCGACGTCCTGCAGCTCGGGATTTGCGCCAACAATCCCGAGCGCGACGAGCGGCGCCATGGCCGCGACCACGCTCTGGCTGCTTGCCGCTTCGTAGACGATGACGTTGCACGGCAACAGCAGCCCGATCTCGAGCTCGGCATGCAGCGCTCGGTCGGCCAGCACCGGGTTGCAGGCGCCGAGAATCACGTATTTCCGGAAGTCCCGATTCAGCTTCGTCTTCAGCGTGTGCTGCACGTCTATGCTGGTCAGCACCCCGAAGCCTTCAGCCTTCAGCGCCGTCGTGGTCTCCGCCACGGCGGTGTCGAAGGCGACTGGAAGCGTGACGCTCATTCCGTACGGGCTCTGGTCCATGATGTGCCTCAGCGTTCCGTGATTTCCGGCTCCACGCGAATGGGCGTGGAGAGCGATGCCGACACCAGGCAATGCTTCTCGCTCTTGTCGAGCATGCGCAGGGCGCGCTCCGGATCGGTTCCGCGGGCGATCACGAGGCGTGGACGCAGCACGATCTCTGTAAAGCGGGTGACACCCTCCTGCCGATCCACGGTGCCGGAGGTGTCCACGTCAAGGCTGATGAAGTCCACGTGCGAGGCCCGCGCGATCGAGCGTAGCGTGAGCAGAAAGCAGGCCTGCACGGCGGCGAGCAGCAGATGCTCGGGGCTCCAGGCGTCTCCCGGGCCGTCGAAGTCTGCGGGTGCCTCCGCGCGGAGGTCCGGGACGCCGTGGGTCGACAGCACGGCGTAGCCGGAGGAGCCACCGGTCAGGTGGACGTCGTACTCATGGGGAAATGGTTTCATGTGCTATGTCACCCGGAAGTTCCGCATCATCCCCATGTCTTCGTGCTCGAGGATATGACAGTGGTAGAGGTAGAGCCCGGGGTGCCGTGTGAACGTCACCTGCACGCGAACGGTCTCTCCGGGCAGCACCAGCACCGTGTCCCTCCACCCGTCGTCAACGATGCCTGCGCTCAGGGTGTTGGTGGTGCGTCCGCCCGTCCGATCGAGCACACGAAACTGGCGGCCGTGCATGTGAATGGGATGGGCGGCCTCCATGTCCATGCCCATCCCCATACCCATGCCGCCCGGCTGGTTCACGAACTCCCAGACATGGGTTGAGCCGGCCGCCACGGTCTCGTCCTGGGCGACCTCGTTCATCGCGAACGTGCGGCCGGCAAGCGTCCACTGCATCCGCTGAAACGTCAACGGCGCGTGCCGGATGCTCGCCTCGGGGCGTGACGACCACGAGGGATCGAACGATGGCAGGCGGTCGGGCACCACGAAGGCCCGACCCGCGCGTGCCCGCGTGCGCAGGGTCATCAGGCGCAGCGGCGCTCCGTTCGGCACGCTCGACATCTCGCTCGTCATGCCCATCATCCGGCCGCGCCCCCCGCCCATCATCCGGCCGCCTCCCATGCCCATCATGCCACCCGCGCTGGCGTCAGCTTCGGCAAAGGCCTGGCTTTCGAGGTGCACCTCCGTGCCGGCCGCAAGGCCCGTGAGATCGAGCAACAGGTCCGCGCGTTGGCCTGGCGCCAGTGTCAGCGCGCGGCGGTAGACCGGGCGTTCCAGCAGTCCGCCGTCGCCGCCGATGATCGTCATGGGCAGGTCGCGGCTCCATGCCAGTTTGTAGATGCGGGCGTTCGATCCGTTCAGCAGCCGCACGCGGTGCCACCCGGCGTCCACCTCCCGCGTCGGCTGCGGCTCGCCGCTCACCAGCGCCCGGTCACCGAGCCAGCCGTTCATCATCTCCATCATGCCGCCGCCCTGGTAGACGAGCTGGTTGCGCGCGTCAAAGCGGCGGTCCTGCAGCACGCACAGCAGTTCAGCCTCGCCCGAAGGCAGCCCCAGCGCATCCTCGTCGTCGTCGCTCACCAGGAGCAGCCCCGCCAGGCCCTGGTACACCTGCGCGCCGGTCCGCATGTGCGGGTGCGGGTGGTACCAGTAGGTCCCCGCGCGATTGGTGACCTCGAAGTCGTAGACGTATTCCCGCCCGGGGCCGATGGCCAGGCGCGGATGACCGTCGGCGCTCTCGGGCACGTCCAGGCCGTGCCAGTGGACGATCGAGTCTTCGGCGAGTTGGTTGGCGAAACGGACGCGGACCCGCTGGCCGCGCCGCAGACGGATCACCGGGCCCAGGTACGAGCCGGGCAGTGTCTGGAGTGTGCCGGCCGGGCCCGCGATCAACCGGCCCGTGAAGCGCCACACGCGCGTGGGCTCGCCAGCGAGCAACGCCACTTCGTCGGGCGCTGCGGTCAGGCTGAACTCGACGTCGGGCACGAACCCGGCGCCTGGCGAGGTCTGCCGCGACAATGCGGACGGACGCGCGCTGGCGGGCTGCCCGCCGCAGCCGGCGGCTCCGGCGAGGGCGGTCAGGCCCAGGAAGCGAAGGAGATCGCGCCTATGCATGGAACCTTTCTAGCCGTGGACGCCGGCCTTCCGGAGAATTGCCATCATCGGACACCAGTTCGTAAATGCCGATTGAAACAGGTTCAGTCCCACGAACAACGTGAACCACAGGAAGTTCACGTTGACGTACATCCCCAGCAGGACGCTCGCGGCCACGAAGCCGCCCGCAATCAATCGAAGCGAACGTTCAACAGTCATGATGTCCCTCTCACGTGTGTTCAGTGCGTTGGAATGAAGAGCACGGGCCGCTGGCAGGTGCCGAGCACCCTGGCCACCGCATCCGTGATGCCCCATGATGGGCGATCGCTTCGGGTCGACATGACCACGAGCGTCGCCTGTTGCATGACGCCGGCCTCGCACTGCGCGACCGGACCTCCCTCGACGATGCTGCCACCGGAAATCGTCGCGAGCCGCTCGGCGTACCGGCGTGCGGCCGGCTCGACATGCTCTTCGTCCTGCACGAGCGCGATGCGCTCGAAGACCGCGCGCGGGGGGGTCGTTGCCGCGCGTGTGACGAGCACCGGAATCGTGGCGGCGCGGACGATCCGCTCGGCCACTGACCCGAGCCACCAGCGCCCCGGCCCCCGGCGGCCATGCGTGCCGGCGATGATCAGGTCCGCTGTCGCCGCTCCGTTAAGGATCGCTTCGACGGGAGTGTCGTCCACGACGCTGGATTCAATCGGGTATCCCGAAGCCTGGGCGGCGAAGCGTGCCAGGTGATCGGTGGTGGCCGCCTGTGCCGCGCGCCTCTCGGCTTCCAGCTCGGAGATCTGTTCGAGGGTGAAGTACGGCGGCGGCTCGAACCGCTCGGCATGCAGCGCGCCGAGTCGTGCGTCGAAGGCCGACGCCACGACTCCGCCGATCGCCAGCGCACGCGCCGACGCGTCGCCGAAGTCCACGGCCACGAGTACCGACCTGGGCGGACACTGCCATACGGCCACTGGTAATACGGGGCTCATGACGCCACCTTGATTGGGGTTGTCGCGGTGTGCCGTTCGGTCCGTTCGTGGCGCTTCGCCATGTAGTACAGAACAGGGACGGCCATGCGCGACAGCAGGAGCGACGCCACTTCGCCGGCCATCAGCGAAATCGCCAGGCCCTGAAAGATCGGATCGAACAGGATCACGCCGGCCCCGACGATCACCGCCGCGGCGGTCAGCGCCATCGGACGAAACCGCACGGCGCCGGCGTCGATGACCGCCTGTTCGAGCGGCACCCCGTCGCGGAGCCGCAGCTCGATGAAGTCGACCAGGATGATCGAGTTGCGCACGACGATGCCGGCCCCCGCGATAAAGCCGATCATCGACGTCGCCGTGAAGAACGCGCCCATCGCCGCGTGCCCCGGCAGGATGCCGACGAGCGAGAAGGGGATGGCCGCCATGATCAGGAGCGGCGTCCTGAACGACTGGAACCAGCCGACGACGAGCACGTAGATGAGCAGCAGCACCGCCCCGAACGCGAGGCCGAGGTCTCTGAACACCTCGATGGTGATGTGCCACTCGCCGTCCCACTTCATCGCGTACTTCGACGTGTCGAACGGCTGCGACGCGTTGAACACCTCGAGCCCGTACCCCTCGGGCAGCGTCAGGCGCGCGATCGCCTTGTTCATCTCGAGGATGGCGTAGACCGGGCTCTCGTTCGCTCCCGCCAGATCGCCGGTGACGTAGGTCACGGCCTGCAGGTTCTTGTGGTACAGGCTCGGCTCTTCCTGCGTGCGCGCGACCCGCGTCAGCTCGCCGATGGCCACCGGCCTGGTGCCGCTCAACCGCAGCGACTGGATCGCCTCGAGGCTGCGGCCGGTGCGCGGCAGCCGGATGACGATCGGGATGTCTTCGCGCGCCTGGTCGTCGTGCAGCAACCCGGCGACCTCGCCAGAGCCGGCCATTCGGACGACCGAGGCCACGTCGGCCGCCGACAGCCCCGCGGCCGCGGCTTTCTCGCCGTCCACCGCGAGTGTGACCTTCGGCTGTGGCGCCTCGACGTACCAGTCGGTGTCGACGACGCCGGTGGTCGCGTCGAAGATCGCCTTGACCTGCGCCGCGACGGCCGTCCGCCTCGCGGTGTCCGGTCCGTAGACTTCGGCGACCAGCGTCTGCAGGACGGGCGGTCCCGGCGGCACTTCCGCCACCTGCAGCGTGGCACCGAACGATCTGGCGATCGGCAGCAGCCGGTTGCGCACGCGCCGCGCCACGTCGTGGCTCTGCTCCGATCGCTCGCCCTTGGGCACGAGGTTCACCTGCAGGTCAGCCAGGTGCGGCGCCCGGCGCAGGAAGTAGTGACGCACCAGCCCATTGAAGTTGTACGGCCCCGACGTGCCGACGTACTGCTGCACGTCGACGACCGTCGGGTCTTCGAGCGTGGCCGACGCCAGGGCGGACGTGACCCGCGCGGTGGTTTCGAGCGCGGTGCCTTCCGGCATGTCGACCATCACCTGGAACTCGCTCTTGTTGTCGAAGGGCAGCATCTTGACGGTGACCAGCCCCAGCGGCACGAGCGCCATCGCCGCCAGCAGCAGGACTGCCACGCCCGTGAGAAACAGCGCCCGCATCCGGCCGCTCGCGACGAGCGGGCCCATCACGCGCCGGTAGAGGCGAGTAAAGCGATCCTCGTCGCCATGCTCGTGATGGCCCGCCGGCTTCAGCAGCCGCACCGACGCCCACGGCGTCACCACGAACGCGACGACCAGCGAGATGATCATCGCCGCCGACGCGCCGACCGGAATCGGCCGCATGTAGGGGCCCATCAGGCCGCCGACGAAGGCCATCGGCAGGATCGCCGCCACCACGGCGAGCGTGGCCAGGATGGTGGGGTTGCCCACTTCGTCCACGGCGCGAAGCGTCACGGCGGCGAGCCCGCTCGACTCGCCCGTCCCGAGCTTCGCGTGCCGCACGATGTTCTCCACCACCACGATCGCATCGTCCACCAGAATGCCGATGGAGAAGATCAGGGCGAAGAGCGTAATGCGGTTGAGCGTGTAACCGTAGAGGAAGAACACGAAGAGTGTCAGCGCCAGCGTGACCGGAATCGCGATCAGCACCACCGCCGCCTCGCGCCGGCCGAGCGCGATCCAGATCAGCAGCGACACCGACAGCACCGCGAGCAGCATGTGCCACAGCAGCTCGTTGCTCTTCTCGGCGGCGGTCTCGCCGTAGTCGCGGGTGATGGCGAGGTGCACGTCGGCGGGCACCAGCGTCCCCTTCAGCGTCTCGAGCTTCTCGATCACCTGATGCGCCACCTCGGTGGCGTTGGTGCCCTTGCGCTTGCTCACGGCGATCGTGACCGCCGGCTGGGCGCCTCCCTCGCGTGATTGATAGGTGACGTACGACGTCGGCTCGGCATCACCGTCGACGACGTCGGCAAGATCGCTCACGAGCACCGGACGGCCTCCGGAGGCGCTGACCACCACGCGACCAACCTCGCCGGCGGTCCGCAGCTGGTTGCCGGCTTCGAGGCCGGTGATCGCTCCGCCCATGACCGGCCCTGACGCGGTGCCTCGTGCGTTGGCCCTGCCAATCGCGCGCTGCACCGCCAGCGGGTCGAGCTCATAGGCCGCGAGCCGTGCGGGATCGACGTCCACCCGGACCTGGCGCGGCCGTCCGCCGACCAGCGTGACCTCTGACACGTTGGTGACCTCGGCGATCGCGTCGCGCAACTGCGCGGCCAGGGCCCGTAGCTGGTCGTCGCCGTAGCGCGCCGACCAGACGGTCACCGCCAGAATCGGCACGTCGTCGATCGACCGGGGCTTGACGATCGGGCCGATCACGCCGGGCGGGATGCGATCGGCGTTGGCGGCGAGCTTCTGGTTGAGCCGGACGAGCGCCGCTTCCTCGGGCTCACCGACCGTGAAGCGGACGACCACCATCGACTGCCCGGCGCTCGACGTCGAGTAGACGTACTCGACGCCGGGCACCTCCCAGAGGAGCTGTTCCATCGGCCGCGTGACGCGCTGTTCGACGTCGGCTGGCGTCGCGCCCGGCATCTGCACGAACACGTCGACCATCGGGACGATGATCTGCGGCTCTTCTTCGCGTGGCAGCGCCAGCACCGCCAGCGCACCGAGTGCCAGTGAGCCGGCGATGAAGAGCGGTGTCAGCTTCGAGTGGATGAACGCCGCCGCCAGCCGTCCAGCCATGCCGTACGAGGTGGACATCAGCGCCCGCCCGTCGTGACGTGTCGCCCGTCGGTCAGGGCAGGAGGCGGCGCGACGACCACCGTCTCGCCGCCGGACAGGCCGGCCAGGACTTCGGTGCCGCTCACGTTCAGGAGCCGGACGCGTGCGACGCCCTGCTCGACAACGAAGACCGATGTGACCTGGCCCCGGTGTACGAGCGCGCCGGCGGGCACCGTGACGCCGCGGCGTGCCTG
>CAMCNL010000183.1 GCA_945876205.1 Candidatus Sulfopaludibacter sp. SbA3 | reverse complement strand
TCCCCTCGTTCATCCGTGACCACGGAGCGCACTCTCTCAATCAGGGCCGGGCTGGCGGCTTCAACCGTCACGCCGGGCAGCACGGCCCCTGAAGCGTCTTTCACCGTCCCGGCGATGGCGCCGGATGCCTGAGCCCACACCTGGCTCGGCATCAAGAGGAGACACAGGGCGATCACCAGCCCCACGGATCGTTGAACGTTCATGATGTGCAGCTTCCTCCAGAGACATGGTTGACCGCAGGTAAATCCCACGCATTGAACGCGGAATCAGCAACCGGGGCAATACCACAAGCGTGGTAGCGGCGAAATGCGATGCGGCCACATATAATCGCTCAATCCACCGAAAGTCATGAACCGGTACGCAGTCGCGCTCATCTCCGCGCTCGTTGTCGTGGCGCTCGGGCGGCCGCTCGGCGCCGCACCGTCCGTCGTTCCGCTGAAGGGCTACCGCATCAAATCGTGGTCCGGGGGCGATGGCGTGAGGCTCGGCAACGTCCGCCAGATCGCGCAGGACAAGGACGGCTACCTCTGGCTCGCCTCGAGCGCAGGCCTGGTGCGCTTCGATGGTGTCCGCTTCTCCGCCACGGGCATCGTCGAAGGCGCAGAACTTCCTTCCGTGCCGAGCCGCACGGTGTCGCTCGCCCGCGATGGAGCGCTGTGGGTCGGATACGGGTCGGGCCGTGGCGTCTACCGGATTCGAGACGGAGAGGTAATTGGAACCTACCTCCAGAATCGGATTACGGGGTTCGTGAACGCGATTGCCGAGGATCGGCACGGGGTCGTGTGGATCGCGCACGACGAGGGCCTGCATTTCGTACGCGGCAATCGTGTCGAACCGGTGACGCTGCCGTACCCGACGCCTGATCATCGCGTGTTCGACGTCCACGAGGACCGTGCCGGCGTGCTCTGGGTGTCGGCGGCGACCGGCC
This sequence comes from Candidatus Sulfopaludibacter sp. SbA3, assembly GCA_945876205.1. Taxonomy (GTDB): domain Bacteria; phylum Acidobacteriota; class Vicinamibacteria; order Vicinamibacterales; family UBA2999; genus CANNDT01. Next base: position 7,493 of record CAMCNL010000183.1, on the reverse strand, counting down.
TGTATCGCCGGACACCAGACGGCGTGTTCGAACGATTCCTCGACATCACCGATTCGGTATCCACCGTGAGCCTCAGTGAGGATCCGACCGGCCGCGTCTGGGTCACCGACTTCGTCCACGGATTCCGACCCGCCGATGGCGCAGCCGACCGCGCCGTTGCCGGCCGCGGCATGAACATCTTCTTCGATCACGAAGGCAACCTCTGGGTCGCCACCTTCGGACAAGGGCTGTGGAAGGTTCGTGGCGCCGGCCAGCACGGCGCGGTGAGCATTGCACGCGCCACGGTCGACGCCGGGTTGTTGAGCGACGAGCTGAGCGCCTTCCTCGAAGACCGCGACGGCAACCTCTGGGTCGGCGCCAACGTTGGCCTGCACCGGCTCACGCCGAACAAAGCCGTCTCCCTCGTCGATGTCGGCGTGGTGCACGGCGTGGCCGCCGATGACCGCGGCACCACATGGCTCGGCAGCACCGCTGGGTTGATGGCGCTGACGGTGCCCCGCGGCGGGGGCAGCCAACAGCGCCGCATCGTCTCCACTCAGGAAATCCGAACCCTGCACCGATCCCAGGACGGCGTGGTCTGGGCGGCCACCGACTCCGGACTGTATCGGGTTCGCGACGGTCGTCTCGTCCCCGTGGGCGCCAACGGACTTCGGTTGTCGCATGTCTACGCGATGGCGTCGGACAGGCGCGGTACGGTCTGGGTATGCGACGAAGTCGAGGGACTGGTCTCGGTGACCGGGGACCGTGTGGCTCGTGCGGGCCTGGACATGTCCGAGCTCTCCGGACGGCCCTCGCTCGTGCAGGTGGATTCACAGGACCGGCTGTGGGTGGCATTCGCCGACGGGACGCTCCGGATGATCCACAACGGGATCGAGCAGCGGTTTGGACGCGCCGAAGGACTTCCACACGCGACGATCTTCACGATTCACGACAGCGGTGACGGCCGCGTGTGGGCCGGTGGCGACCAGGGGCTCAGCCATTTCGTGGACGGACGATTTGAAACGTTGAACGGACGAAACCTGCCGGGCGAGCGGGTCCTGCAGATCGCCAGCGATAGCGACGGCAACCTCTGGATGGGGCTGGCGGTTGTCGGTTTCATTCGACTGCATCCGGCGGAGATCGCGCGGGCGCTGAGCGACCCGGCGTACCGGCTGCGCTACGCGGTCTACACGTCGTCGGACGGCATCGCGGGGGCGCCCGACACCTTCAGCGGGAATGGAGTGGCCACCGACCAGGACGGACGGCTGTGGTTCGTGACCGGTCGCGGTGTCACGATTTTCGATCCGCGATCGCTGAAGCAGGACCGCAATATCGACGCAACGCGGCCGCGCATCGAAGGCGTGACCGCCGATGGGCAGTGGTATCGGGCTCGCCCGCACCCCACGCTGCCGCCGGGGTTGACCGCCTTGCGGATCGACTATGCGCAGGTCAACCTCGCGTCGTTCGACCAGGCTCGATTCAGGTATCGCCTGGAGGGCGTGGATACGGAATGGGTGGACGGCACCGGCCGTCGCCAGGCGTCCTACACGAACCTCGGACCGGGAGACTATCGTTTCCGCGTGCAGGTCACGAGCACGGGGACGTGGGACGATCCTGAAACGGCATGGGCCTTCACGATCGCCCCGACCTTCTTTGAGACTCGCTGGTTCCTCGGCGCGTGCCTGCTCGCCGCTGCGCTCGCCGTCGTCGCGCTGTGGCGGCTGCGCGTGCGCCAAGTCCGCAAGGAGCTTGCCGTCGTCTACCATGAGCGCGTCCGATTGAGCCGCGAGATCCATGACACGCTGCTCCAGAGCCTGGCGGGCGTCGCGATGCAGCTTGACGTCATCTCGAGCGATCCGGGCGCGTCGTCGCGGATGCGCATCGCCATGGTCCGGATGCGGCGCCAGCTCGAAGACTACATCCAGGAAACGCGCGAATCGATCTGGAACCTGCGGTCGGCGGGCGCCGACGAGCGCGACATCGTCGCCACGCTTCGCAGCATCGGCCAGCGCATCACGTCAGGCCGCGTCCGGTTCGCTGTGCACGTGACGGGCACGCCGAGGTCCTGCAAATCCAAGGTCCGGACCGAGGTCGTGCGCATCGCGCAGGAAGCCGTGACCAATGCCGTGCGCCACGCCCGGGCGAAGCAGGTGCAGATGGACGTCGGATTCGGCGAGCGCACGCTCCGCCTCTGCGTGTCTGACGACGGCCAGGGCTTCGACCCGGCCGCGGCCAGCGCCGCGAACGGGCGCCATTACGGCCTGATCGGCATGCAGGAGCGCGCCGCGGAAATCGGCGGACGGTGCACGTTTGAATCCACACCCGGGGGAGGCTCTCAGGTGGTGGCGGAATTTCCGCTCAGCGCGTGAGCGATGTCTGCCGTGACCGCTGCACCAATCGACATCCTGGTGGTGGACGACCACCGCATCCTGCGCGACGGCCTGGCGCTGATCATCGAACGCGAGCGGGACATGACCGTGGTGGGGGCGGCCGCGACTGGCGAAGAAGCGCTCGAGCTCCTGAATCACCTTCGACCATCGGTGATCCTCATGGATCTCAATCTGCCCGGCATGTCGGGCGTCGAGGCGATTCGCGCTGTGCGGCGGCGCGACGCCGCGATCCCGATCGTGGTCCTGACGATGTACCAAGGAGACGAGGACATCAGGCGCGCGCTCGAAGCGGGCGCGACCACCTACCTGCTCAAACACTCCCTGTCAGACGATCTGGTTGGCGTGATCCGTGACGTGCACGCCGGCAAACGGCCGCTGCCTCCCGACGTCCAGGCGCGCCTCGACGACACCGCCGCGCGACCGACGCTCTCGAAGCGTGAAATAGAAGTCATGGAGCTGGTGCTCGAGGGTGACCGCAACAAGGAGATTGCCGACGCGCTCTCGATCAGCCAGGAGACCGTCCGCGTTCACCTCAGGACCATTTTTGCCAAGCTTGATGTGCACGACCGCACCGCCGCCGTGAAGGTGGCGCTGCGGCGGGGCATCGTCCACATCAAGTGAATCAGGGTCTCGGCCATGGTCCCGGCGTCAATTTCTCCTCCTGGTGTACACCTTGAGGTCCCGACCGCCCGTCTCGGCGCCATAGATCGTCCCGTCCGGACCAGCGGCGATCCCTTCGGGGCCGCCAGCGGCCGAGTTCGGGTCGGCGCCGACAATCGGCACGAACACGCTCACCGAGCCGTCTTTCGCGCTGCCCACCCGCAGTCCACGCTTGTAGTCGGGATTCCGGTTCGCATTCGATTCGGAGTCGGCGACGTAGATCGTGTCGTTGCGGTCGATAAAGATGCCGCTCGGGCGTCCGAACTGACGCCACTCGGCCAGGAAGGTTCCCTCCTGATCGAAGATCTGGATGCGGCTGTTGCTGCGGTCGCCCACGAACAGGCGTCCCCTCGAGTCGAACGCCAGCGCGTGGGGCAGATCGAATTCTCCGGGGCCGGTGCCCTTCTTGCCCCAGGCCTTGATGAACTTCCCGTCCTTGGAGAATTTGACGATCCTCGCGTTGACATGGCCGTCCGAGACGAAGACGTCCCCGTTGGGCGCGACCGCGACGTCGGTCGGCTGATCGAAGGTCTCCGAGTCGGTACCTTTCACGCCGGCCTTGCCGAGCGTCATCAGCAGCTTTCCGTCCCTGCTGAATTTGAAGACCTGCTGGCCCTTTCCGTTCACGTCGCCGTTGTCGGTCACCCAGACGTTGCCGTCCCGATCGACGTGGATGCCGTGCGGCGAAATCAACAGGCCGCTGCCAAAACTCCTGAGCAGCTTGCCCGAGGCATCGAATTCCATGATCGGGTCTTCAGTGCGATCGGTACAGAGCGCGGCGCCGCACTTGTCCGCCGTCCACACGTGCCCCTGCCCATCGACGTCGACGGCGCTGTTGTTGCCCCAGATGCGTCCGCTCGGAAGCTGGCCGAACTTCGCGCCTCCCTCATACGGATTGGGCTGAGAGTTGGGCGTCGGAGGGGTCTGACCCCAGCCGGTGGCGACGCTCAGGATGACGACTGCGGACGCCAGGAATGCCCGGCGGTGAAAACGTGCGCTTGACATCAATTGCCTCCTGACATCGGTGTAGACTACGCGCACTATGCCCCATCGCGCCCTTCTTTTCACCTGCATCCTGCTCGGGGCGGCCGTCACCGCCGGTGCCCAGGCGCAGGGAGATTCCAGGGTTCCGGATCTGTCAGGCAACTGGCTTGGCCGCCCACCGTTCATGAGCATCAGCACCACGGATCCCGGCGGGCAAAAGCGCGGCAACGAAGATGACATCTCTTATACGCCGGCCGGCCGGGCGAGACTGTTGGCGGAGGTCCCGCCGACGGGCCCCTTCGGTCAGCCCGACAAGATGACGGATCCCTGGGTCAAGTACTGCGAGTCCAACGGGCCAGTGCGCATCTACGCGCATCCCGGCCGGACCTCCTTCGTGCAGCTCCCTGACAGAGTACTGATCCTGCACGAAGTCATGCAGCAGTTCCGCATCGTCCGGTTGAACGGCACGCACCCGCCGCTCGACGACCTCGACCCGACCTACTGGGGCGATGCGATTGGCCATTATGAGAACGGCGACACGCTGGTCGTCGACATCGTCGGCCTCAACGGACGCACCTGGCTCACGCAGTCCGGGCACCCGACCTCCGAGAAGATGCACATCATCGAACGCTACACGCGGGTCAACGCGGACCGGCTCGACTACGAAGTCCTGCTCGACGACCCGGTGAACTACACCAAGCCGATCTCGGTGAAGCGATCGTTCGCGCGCTCGAACCTTCCCTTCATGCAGAGCCCCTGGAACTGCTCGGTGCGCGACAACTCGACGTACACCGAGATCTTGCTGGAGAGCGCCGGTAAATGAATTCACGAACCCTCTTCCCCGCTGCCGCCGTGATGCTGGCGCTCTTCCTCGCCTGGAGACCGGCTGTCGCCCAGCCGCAGGCCCCGAGCGCGCCAAAGCAGTTCGTCGACAACGGCAACGACACGCTCACCGACGCCCAGACCGGGCTGATGTGGGAGAAGAAGACGACGGCGGTCGGCAGCGGGCCGAATCTCCGCGACCCTCGCGACGTCGATAACACCTACACCTGGGACCAGGCGATGGGTGACTGGATCGATCAGATGAACGGCCGGCTGATCGCCAACGCCGGCGACGGCGGGTTTGCGGGATATACCGACTGGCGTGTGCCGACGCTCGCGGAGCTGCAGTCAATCGTGGAAACCAACCCCACGCGGGTGAGTGCGATGTTCGGTGGCAACGCCGCGGGGCCCTACTGGTCGTCATCTCGCCGTGCACTGGGACCCGCCATCCCTTGGTACGTCATCTTCGGCAGTGACATTCCGCTGAACGTCGGTCAGCCGTTCTCCTTCCACGTCCGCGCAGTACGAGGTGTCCGTCGATGAGATATCTACTGGTCTCTCTCTTCGCCCTGACGTTGGTCGCCGCCACGGTGTTTGCGCAGGCCCCGGCACCGGCGCCCGCGCAGGGGGCGGCCCCTGCGGGGGGAGGGCGCGGGGCACCGCCTCCGCCGGCACGGCAGCCCGGCCACGGAACCGGGAAGCTCGTCATCTGGGGTGATACGGCGCTCTTCGACGGCCGGCTCAACCCGGAGAACTGCCTGCTCATGAGCCGCTTCAAGCGCGGCATGCGCCTCGGGTTCCGCATGACGGCGATCGATGGTGGCACCGGTGAAACAGAAAACACCGCGGTGATCACCGGACACCTGACCTACAACAGCAAGACCAAGGGCAAGCTGACGGTCGACATCCCGATGCGGTGGCGAGGCGGCGCGGGCCCGAATGCCCCGGCCCCGGTTGGTTACTTGCGCGTGCCGCTGGAACTCTGGACCGGCTTCTGGGTCGTGCCGGAGGACGCGGAGACCGGGATGATCTCCTACACGATGACGGCGACGGACAGCTTCGGCCGGACGGCTTCGTTCAGGATCTTCCCGGACGTCGGCTCGCAAACCTACATCGTCGACTGAGGTGGGTGCACCAGTGCGACGCTGGCGCGCATCCCTTCGTCTTCTCGCGATCACGCTCGCGTCCGCGGCGCTCGCTGCCTGTTCGGGCGGCGTCGCGGCCCCTTCCGAGTCGACGGTCGCCGTCGCCGAAGCATCGCCTGCTCCATCGCCCGCTTCTCCTCCCGTCACGCTGACGTTCGTCAACGATCGCCCCATCGTCGGCGCCGAGGTACGGGTTACGGCCGACCGCTTGCCGGCTGGCAAGACGGTCGAGTTGATCTGGGAGACGGTGACCGGCGGATGGGTGATCGAGGGCTACTACAGCTTCAAGGGCAAGAAGTACGAAGCCGCGAAGACGTCCCTCGGCACGTTCCCTGTCGACGCCAATGGCCGGCTCGACGCGCGCTTCGCGATTCCTGAAGACTACGGCGGCATGCACGAAGTGCTTGCGGTCATCGACGGCAAGACGGTCGCGCAGAAGGGCCTCGAGGTCACACAGAGCTTCGAGATGACCCCGGCCTCGGGTCCGGTCGGCACGCCGATCGAGCTCAAGGTCACCGGGATCGGCTACCGCCTCATGGACAGCGTGTGGGTGGTGAACTGGGACAACAGCCTGGTGGGTTTCGTGTCGGCCGCGTCCTCGAAGGGCTCGGCCGTGGCGCGGCTTCGAGCGTCTGGACCGTCGGGCGCCCACATCGTGAATGTGCTGACGGGATATCAGGGCCAGGGATACCTGAATCACGAGCAGGCGCCCAACGCCTACCTCCCGCGCCCGACCTTCACGTTCCGCACGACTCCAGGCCGGCCAGCGTCAACCGACGCCTACGCCGAGCCGTATCAGAAGCAACCAGTGCCGAAGACCGAAGTACTCGCGGCCAACGCGAGCGCAGCGCTCAGTCCTACTCAGGGTCCCGTGGGAACGCGCGCGATGCTGCGCGGCGAGGGATTCACCGCGGGCGCGCGCGTGGACATCGTCTGGCAGACGGCGGTCGGCAGTCGCGTCTCGGGTGAGGGATACGGCCCGAGCGAGCGATCGCTGGGCACGCTCACGGTCGGCCGTGACGGCCGCATCGACTCGCCCATCGAAATACCGGACGATCTCGGTGGCCTGCACGCCATTGATCTGCGCGGCGGCGACGCACTGCTCGCGCGCGTCTATTTTGTGACCGAGACGAGCATCGTGAGCATTTCGTCGACCTCGGGTCCCGTCGGCACGCCGGTGACGATTCACCTGAAGGGCGTCGGCTGGACCGAGTACGACAACCTGTATGCGGCGACCTACGACAACACGTACATGGGTTACGTCTGCGGGTTCAATTCGGCGGGCGACGTCGTGATCAACTTCAAGGCGACCGGCACCCCGGGGATGCACATCATCGACCTGTATCCCGGCATCTACCAGGGACCGGCCACCGAGCCGCAGTTGCTCTACCTCAAGCCGCAGCTCACCTATGCCGAGGACCATCCCGGCAACAAGATCCCCGCGCTCAGATTCATGTACGAGATCACGAATCGATGACAACGGCGCCTCGGCCGACGACACAACCGTTGTAGC
>CAMCNL010000182.1 GCA_945876205.1 Candidatus Sulfopaludibacter sp. SbA3 | reverse complement strand
TCGAGGCGGCGCGCGCCGCGGGGGTGAAGAAGTTCGTCTACGCCGCTTCTTCTTCCTGCTACGGGCTCGCCAGCGAGCTGCCGACGACGGAGCACGCGGTCATCAACACCGAGTACCCGTACGCGCTGAGTAAGTTCCAGGGCGAACAGGCGGTGTTGCATTGGGGGCAGGTCTATCACCTGCCTGTCGTATCGATTCGCATCTTCAACGCCTACGGTCCGCGTTCGAAGACGACTGGTGCGTACGGCGCGGTCTTCGGCGTATTCCTCGCGCAGAAGTTGAAAGGCAAGCCGTTCACGGTTGTCGGCGACGGCACGCAGCGGCGCGACTTCGTATTCGCCACCGACCTGGCGCGCGCGTTTCTGGCGGGAGCGGAGTCGGAGCGGCAGCAGGAAATCTACAACGTCGGCGCGGGCAACCCACAGCCAGTCAATCGGCTGGTGGAGCTGCTCGGAGGCGACGTCGTGTATGTGCCCAAGCGGCCCGGGGAACCGGACTGCACGTGGGCCGATATCACGAAGATTCAGGCGGAGCTCGGATGGGCACCGCAGGTGTCGTTCGAGGACGGCGTCGCCGAAATGGTCAAGCGCATCGACTACTGGCGTGAGGCGCCCGTGTGGGATCCGGCCTCGATTGAGCGCGCCACGAAAACCTGGTTCACGATGCTGTCGGGAGAACGAGCATGATGGAGCCCAAGGACGGGGGGCACGATAGCTACCGTCGGAAGATCAAGACGCGCGATCAGCTCCGCGAGATCATCGGACCGCGGCCCCGCGAGAAGAAAGTGATCATGTGCCACGGCGCGTTCGACCTGGTGCATCCGGGTCACGTGCGGCACCTGATGTACGCGAAGGGGAAGGGCGACATTCTCATCGCCAGCCTCACCTCCGATGCCCACATCAGCAAGGCGAACTATCGACCGTTTGTCCCGCAGCAGCTGCGCGCGATGAACCTCGCGGCGCTCGAGCTGGTCGACTACGTGATCGTCGACGAGCAGCCCAAGCCGCTCGACAACATCGCGTTTCTGCAGCCGGACTATTTCGCCAAGGGCTACGAATACACCGGTGCCGGGATTCCCATCAAGACCCAGGAAGAGATCAACGCCCTCAATGCCTACGGCGGCGAGATCATCTTCACGCCCGGCGACGTCGTGTTCTCCTCCTCCCGATTCATCGAAGAGGAGCCGCCGAGGATCGCCGCCGACAAGCTGCTGGCCCTGATGGAAGCCGAAGGCGTGACGTTCGAGGCGCTCCGCCACGCGCTCGACCAGTGTCGTGGCCTGCGCGTCCACGTGCTGGGCGACACGATCGTCGACGCGTACGTCTACTGCACCCCGATCGGTTCGAGCACGAGCAAGACGCCGACGCTCAGCGTCAAGCTCGAGGAGCAGGTCGATTTTGCCGGCGGCGCGGCGGTCGTCGCTCGACACCTGCGTGCCGCGGGCGCCGACGTGACGTTCTCCACGGTGCTTGGCGAGGATGCGCGCAAAGACTTCGTGCTGGCTGAAATGGAGAAGCACGGCATCAAGTGCCTGCCGGTGATCGACCCGACCCGTCCAACCACCGAGAAGGCGGCGTACATCGCCAACGGCTACCGGCTCTTGAAAGTGGATCGCGTGGATAACCGGCCGATCACCGACAAGACCGTGCACCAGTTCTCCCAGGCGCTTGCTGCGACCGACGTCGACGCCTACGTCTTCAGCGACTTCCGCCACGGGCTTTTCAGCAAGGGGACGATTCCCGAGTTAATTGGCGCGCTGCGCGAAGGTCCGCTGCGCGTTGCGGACAGCCAGGTCGCCAGTCGATGGGGCAACATCACCGATTTTCACGGCTTCGACTTGATCACGCCCAACGAGAAGGAGGCACGCTTCTCGCTGGCCGATCAGGACTCGATCGTGCGGCCGCTTGCTCTCGAGCTCTACAAGCGGGCCGGATGCAAAGTGCTCATCCTCAAGATGGGCGCGCGCGGCATCATCACCTACCGGGCAGCGTCGGAGAACGTACGCGCATTCTTCACGATCGATGCGTTCGCCGATCCGGTGATCGATCCGGTGGGCGCCGGTGATGCGCTGCTCGCCTACAGCACGCTCTCGCTTCGGGCCACCGGCAACCCGGTGATTGCGTCGATCCTCGCCACGATGGCGGCAGGCGTCGCCTGCGAGCACGATGGCAATACGCCCGTCACGCCTGAACAGGTACTCAACAAGCTCGCAGCGGTCGAGAAGCGGATTCATTACGCGTGAGAGCCGTCATCGTCGGACTCGGCATCCAGGGAAAGAAGCGGCTCGCCTTCGCGGGTGATGAGGCGGCAGGCACGGTCGATCCCGTGATCCCTGGTGCTGATTTCCTGCGCATCGAAGAGGTGCCGCTCGATTCGTACGACGCGGCGCTGGTGTGCACGCCGGACGAGCCGAAGGTGGAGTTGCTCACCTACCTGCTCGGCCACGGCAAGCATGTCCTGGTCGAGAAGCCGCTCGTCGCTGGCGACGATGCCGCGCTCGAGGGGCTCAAGGCGTTGTCGGCGCGCACCGGCGCCGTCTGCTACACGGCTTACAACCATCGATTCGAGCCGCACCTGGTGACGGTCAAGCAGTTGCTGGACGCCGAGCGCATCGGACGCGTGTATCACTGCCGGATGTTCTACGGCAACGGCACCGCACGCGATGTCCGCAACTCCGTGTGGCGCGACCGCGGACTCGGGGTGATCCCGGACCTCGCGTCGCACATGCTGGACTTATGCCTGTTCTTTTTTGGGCGTCCGGCGGGCGAGCCGGAGATCTGGACGACGCAGCGCTATGAGAACGCGGCGTTCGATTACTTCCTGATGGGATTTCCGCAGTCGTCGCCGATGTTGAAGCTAGAAGGCACGCTCCTGTCCTGGCGGAATACCTTCGGCCTCGATGTGATCGGCGAGCGCGGCAGCATCCACGTGACCGGTCTCTGCAAGTGGGGCCCCTCGTCGTTGATCGTTCGCGACCGCGTACTCCCGAGTGGCAGGCCACCTGAATCGGTCGACACGCTCGAGCAGAAAGACCCGACGTGGGCGATCGAGTACGACCACTTCCGCCGGCTTTGTGCGCGCGGCGGCGTGACCAACATCGACAACGACATCTGGATCAACGGCGTGCTCAACGGTCTCGGGCAGAAGCTCGGCGTGGAGATGCTCGCGTGAAGATGTCCGCCGCGCCCGCCACCACCTACGACGTGGTCACGGCGGTGTGGGGCACCGAGTTCATCGATCTGTTCCTCGACGTCTGCATTCCCAACCAGTTGTCGTCCCGTAATCTGCCCGCCCTACCCGCAGGGTCGCGGTACCGGGTGTTCACCAAGAGCGCCGACGTGCCGCGGTTGTCGGCGAGTGCGAGGCTCGCCGACGTAGGTCGAATTCTCCCGGTGGACATCGTCGAAGTCGATCCGGACGCCGGTGAAGCGGGAAAGCCCGGACAGATCCGGAACCGCTACAAGATGATGACCGACTGCCACCGCCGCGCGGTGGCGGACGCCGCGAAGGTCGAAGCGGCATTGATCTTTCTCGCCCCTGATTTCGTCCTCGCGGAAGGCACGATCGAGACGCTCGTCAGGATTCATGCGGGCGGCAGCCGCGCGGTGCTGGCTGCGAATCTTCGTCTTGCGCGGCATGAGTTCATTGCCGCGCTGGCGGGGCGGGCTCCGGCGGTGCCGCCGCGAGAACTCGTAAATCTCGCGATGAAGTACCTGCATCCGGCCACCGAATCGCTGATGGTCGACGGCGGCAGCTCGAACGATTTCCCGACCTCGGTCAACTGGCCCGTCCGCTCGGAGCACGGCGACCTCGAGGGCATCCTCGTGCGGTCTCTTCACATGCACCCGCTGCTGCTCGACCCTAAGCGCCGGAATGAGTTGCCGCGCGCGACGATCGACGGCCATTACCTGATGCGCTGCGGTCTCAAACTGCGCGAGTGTCATCTCGTCGAGGATTCCGACGAGCTCGTCGTCTTCGAGCTGACGCCTTCAGAACGGAACATCCGAAACGACGGCCGCCGTGGCGGCGTATCGCTCTCGCGCCTGGCCGCGGTGGCGAGCCACTGCGATCGCTTTCAGATGGCTCACTGGCAGCGGCCGGTGCGGCTGCATGCCGGCGATCTGGATGCGCGCTGGGAGGCGGTTGACGCCGACTCGCGCCGGCTGGTCCACGATCTCGAGCGGTATCTTCCGTACGGCTCCGCATTCTTCGCGGTCTATCGGTGGCTGCGCATCGCGCGTCAGCGACGTGAGCGATACGCGCGCGCCGTCCGTCACGCGCTGCCGCGCCTGACGTCGAAGCAGATTGTTCGGCCTGCGAGACTGCTTGGTCATCGCGCATCGAAGACCGTCAGGCTGCAGTTGAAGCGCATGCGGCGCAACCGATCGGTCGTCAAGATTCTGCCCAGCCGCCATCGTTCATGAAGTCCCGCGTGGAGCACGCCTCAGCGCCAGCGACCCGTTACGACGTCGTAACCGCGGTCTGGGGGGAGGAGTTCGTCACGCTGTTTCTGGATTTCTGCATCCCGAATCAGTTGTCGCCCGGCAATCTGGCTGCGCTGCCGCCAGGATCTCGATATCGCATCTTCACGACCGCGACCGATGCGCGCCGCCTGAGGGACAGTTCACGTCTCGACGAGGTGCGACACGTGTTGCCCGTCGACATCGTCGAGCTCGACCTCACGGAGGCCGACGCCCAGACAAAGCGGCCGTCGAACACACACAAGCGAATGATTGCCTGCCATCGACGCGCGGCAGCCGATGCGGCAGGCGACGAGCGGGCGCTCATCTATCTCGCGCCTGACTTCGTGCTGGGTGAAGGGACCATCGCGGGTCTCGTCCGGATCCATGCGGCCGGCGCGCGCGCCGTCCTGACGGCAAACCTCCGGCTGATGCGCGCCGAATTCGTCAGCGCGCACGCGGCGTTGGGAACCAGGGCTCTTGCGCCCCGAGCGCTGGTCGGCCTTGCGATGCGTCACCTCCATCCCTGGACCAGGTCGCTCGTCGCGGACGCCGCGAGCACCAGCGACAATCCCACGTCCGTGTACTGGCCCGTCCTGTCCAGGGGCGAGATAGAAGGCCTCCTGGTGCGGACGTTCTATCTCCACCCCATGCTCGTCGATCCGGTCCTGCGGACGGCGATGCCTGGCGGACCGATCGACAGCCACTACGTCAGGGACTGCGTCCCGGACGTTGCGCAGTGCTACGTCGTCGATGATTCGGACGAACTGGTGATCTTCGAGTTGTCGCCCACGGGCCGTGCGATCAGCAACGAGCGTTCGGGACTCGGCGTGTCGCCCCTGCGCCTCGCGGGCGTCGCCGCGCGCTGCAATGGGCATCAACTGTCGCATTGGCAGCAGCCGATTCGGCTTCATGCTGGCGACTTCGATCAGCGATGGACGGCGGCCGAGCGCGACTCGTCCGCATTGGCGCGGCGGGTCGAGCGGTACCGCCCATTCGGCTCTCTCGTGGTGACGGCATTCAGTCTTCTGAAATGGTCGCGTCAGCGTCGCGCCGCGTACGGCCGAACCTACCGTCGGGTTCGCGGGTACGTCTGGGACATCCGCAAGGCATTGCAGCGAACGGTGTCAGACGCCCGCCATCTCCCGAAGGAACTGCGACCGCCGCTCACATCCAAACAGATCTCGAGGGCGGCAAAGCTCGTCGTGCACCGTGCCGCCAAGGGCGGCAGGGTCAGCGTGAAGCGGCTTCGGCGTCGGGTGGGTTTGCTGTGAGGAGGTTGCGGTGACGGGCGAGACGCGCGCCACGACGTACCACGCCGTGACTGCGGTCTGGGGCCGCGAATTCATCGAGCTGTTTCTCGATGTCTGTGTCCCGAATCAGCTGTCCAGGGGAAATCTCACCGCGCTCCCTCCCGGATCCCGGTATCGCATCTTCACGGGCAGTGCAGACCATGCGGCGCTCGCGACAACCTCGAGGCTGGATGAAGTGCGACGTGTGTTGCCGGTCGACGTGGTGGAGGTCGACCTCGCTGAACTCGACCCCCAGCCAAACCCGAACACCTACAAGATGATGACGGCCTGCCATCGCCGTGCCGTCGCGGATGCCGCCCCGGTCGATGCCGCCCTTATCTTTTTGTCACCCGACTTTATCGTTGCGGAGGGTACGTTCGAGGCGCTTCTGCTTCGTCACCGCGCGGGCGCGCGCGCGGTCATGACGGCAAATCTGCGGCTGTCGCGCGAGAGCTTTCTTTCCGAGTGGGCGCAACAGGCCCGCACGCAGCCGGCACCCGCTCCGAGAGATCTCGTAGCGCTCGCCATGCGTCATCTGCATCCTGCCACCGAATCGTGCATGGTCGATGCGGCCAGCACGAATGATTTTCCGACGGCCGTGTACTGGCCTGTGCGTGCCGAGGATCGATTGGACGGGCTGCTCGTGAGGGCGTTTCACCTCCATCCCTTGCTGATCGATCCCGTGCACAGGATGGAATTGCCGAGGACGACGATCGACGGCCATTACGTGACCGTTGCGTGTCCGTCGCCGGGTCAATCCGTCGTCGTGACCGATTCGGACGAATTGATAGCGTTCGAGTTGACGCCGGCGAGTCGCGTGGTTGGCAACCACAATCGACGGCACGGCGTCTCGCTGTTTCGACTGCTCGCGGTCGCCGCCAAATGCGACGCGCACCAGCGCTTGCAGTGGGATCGCATGATCCGGTTGCATGCGAGCCAGCTCGACGACCGGTGGGCGGCCGCTGAAGGCCAGTCAATCGAGTTCGCGCGCACATTTGCCAGGTACAGGACCCTTGGTCCCGTGGCGGCCATCCTCTATCGCTCCCTGAAGAGATGGCGCCGCCGCCGTGCCGGTCTGGCTCGGACTGTCCGCTGGACGATCAGGAATGCGGCTCGCTCATTGCTGCGCGCGGTCCGCCGGCCGCTCCGTCGACGCGTCGCGTACGCGCGCGCCATGAGCAAGGCGTTTCAGCCGCAGTGGGTCTTCAAGCGAATCGCGCGATCGACGAAGCTGGTGTATCACCGGGCCGCCAAGGCGGGAAGACTCGGGCTGAAGCGCATGCGCCGGCGCACGCGCCTGTTTCGCGCTGCATGACGAGCGACGCGACGCGACCTGCGTCTCGGATATTTCATGCGGTGACGCACGTCTGGGGACGGCCGTATCTCGACGTCTTCCTCAACGTGTGCATCCCGAATCAGCTCGGGCCTGGTAACGTCCCGTCGCTGCCGCCCGGCTCGCGCTACCGGATCCTGACGAGATCGAGCCACGTCGAGGAGATCGACGCGCACCCCATGGTGCAGGCGCTTCGTCGCGCGATTCCGGTCGATATCATCGTCATCGAGGCGCTCGATCGGTTCGCCGATGGCCCGTTTGGGACCGAGTTGATGATCGCGTGCCATCAACGAGCGATTGCCGACATCCTCGAGGCCGACGCCGCCATCATCATGCTGTCCGCGGACTTCGTGCTGTCGGACAACACGCTGGCTGCGGTTGTTCGTCGTCATCGCGAGGGGTACCGGGCGGTGGTCAATACCGGGCTGCGACTCGCGGCGGAGTCTTTCTTCCCCGCGCTCAAGGCATCAGGCGTCCCTCTCGACGCACTCTCTTCGCGGGACCTCGTGCGGATGGCGATGCCGCATCTGCATCCACACACCCAATCGATGTTCGCGGACTCGGGTCGGTTCAGCAAATCACCTGTCGCGGTCTATTGGCGAGTCGGCGAGGATGGCCTGCTCGCGCGCTGCTTCCATCTGCATCCCTTGATGGTCGACCCCACGCGACCTGTGCCGCTGCATACCGGCACCAATGACGGTCCGTATCTCGCCGAGGCCTGTCCCGATTTCTCGCGAGTGCATGTGGTGGCCGATTCGGACGAACTTCAGATGTTCGAGATCACGACGGCGCAGCGGCAGGTGATTGGTGTGACCAGGAGCGGACTCTCGTCCTGGCGCGCGGCCATCGTCGCCGACCGGTGTGACGCGCTGCAGCTGCATTTCTGGGAATGCCACCCGATTCGTCTGCACGGGAGCGACTTTGGCGAGGAGTGGGACCGGACGGCGGCGACAGCCGAGACCTTCGCGCGCCGGGTGTTGCACGAGAAGCGGCAGGCGTACCTCGCGGATTTCTGGTTCAAGTGGCGCGGGAAATTCGGCAAACGGCTGGGCGCGTACGAAAAGGCCGTGCGCCGCCACCGGCGGGTGAACCTCGCGCCGATTCAGGAGTGGGCCGCTCGCCAGATGCAATTTCTGGAATGGCGGCGCCCGCGTCTCCGCGTCAAACAATTTCAACGGCCGATCAAGTTGATCCTGCATCGCGCGTCAAAGGCCGCTGGCGTTCGAGTGAAGCGGATTCGCCGACGACTGCGGCTGGCCTGAGCATGGTGGCAAGCGACAAGTTCACTCGGCCTGCGTCCTCGGTGTTCCATGTGATCACCGTGGTGTGGGGGGCCAAGTACCTGGACTTGTTCCTCAACTGGAGC
>CAMCNL010000181.1 GCA_945876205.1 Candidatus Sulfopaludibacter sp. SbA3 | reverse complement strand
TCTGTTGAGTCTCCTCGTCAATGGGGTCTGACCCCAGACCGGGCGATCAGCGGGGGCTTTCTGGTGCTCGCGGGGGTGGTGCTGGTCTCGGCACGGGGGTGGCCGTTCCGCTCGGGCGTGTTTCCGCTCGTCACCGGGACGGTGTTGTTTGCGGCGGCGGTGATTAATCTTACTGTGGGCAGTAAGCTGCCGGCGAAGGTGGTCGAGGCGGAAGGCGAAGACGTGCCGGACGTCCTGGCGACGGCATCGCGCGCCGAGTGGATTTCGTCGGTAGGCTGGATGGCGGCGTTCTTCCTGATGCTGTGGCTGCTGGGGGCACTGGTGACCGTGCCGCTCTTTACCGTGGCGTATCTGCTGATGGCGTCGCGCGAGACGCCGCTCATGGCCGGTGCCTACGCCCTGGCCTGCTGGGGATTCGTCTACGGCCTGTTCGATCGTCTGCTGCACCTGCCGCTGCCGGCGGGCGTGCTGCTGACCCAACTTGGAGTTGCGTTGTGAAGCTACCGGTCAATCTGAGTGTGAACGGCCAGGCCTACGAAGAGGAGGCGGAGCCGCGCACGCTGCTCGTCCACTTCCTCCGCGAGAGGCTCGGCCTCACCGGCACCCACGTCGGCTGCGTCGTCGGCGAATGCGGCGCCTGCTCGGTGATGGTCGATGGCGCGCTCGTGAAGTCGTGCCTCATGCTCGCGGTCCAGGCCCATGGATGCGAGGTGACGACGGTGGAGGGGCTGGCGCAGCGAGGCAAGCTCCATCCCATCCAGGAGGCGTTCGTGCATAACTTCGCGATGCAGTGCGGCTTTTGCACGCCAGGCTTCCTGATGGCGAGTCACGCGCTGCTCGAACGCACGCCGAATCCGACCGAAGAGCAGATTCGACAGGACCTGTCGAGCAACCTGTGCATGTGCACCGGCTACGTGCAGATCGTCGAAGCCGTCAAAGAGGCCGCATCGCGGCTGGGTGAATGGCGCAAAACACATACATAGGCGCGAGCACGCGCAGCAAGGAGGCGCCGCGCCACGTGACCGGCCGAGGCCGCTACGCGGACGACATGGTGCTCCCGCGGATGCTGCACGCCTGCATCCTGCGCAGCCCGTACGGTCATGCGAGGATCGGCGCGGTGAATGCCGGCGAGGCGACACAGCTTTCGGGCGTGGTCGGCGTGATCATCCCGGACGATGTGAAGCGGCGATCGCGCCCGTTCAAGCCAGGACGCTATGCCGCTGGTTTGCGAGTGCCGATCCCGGAGTACGCGTCGGCCGTGGACAAAGTGCGCTACGTCGGCGAGCCGGTGGCGATGGTGGCGGCCGAGACGCGCGCGAAGGCCGAGGACGCGCTCGAGCTGATCGAAATCGATTACGAGCCTTTGTCGGCTGTGACGGATACACATGCGGCGGCCGATCCATCGGCGGCGCTGATTTACGAAGAGCTCGGAAGCAACGTCGCGTGGCAGGGGCAGGTCTCGTACGGCGATGTCGAGCAGGCGTTCGCCGGCGCCGACCGCGTGGTTCGCGAGAACCTCAAGATTCACCGCTACAGCTCGACGCCGCTCGAGCCGTTCGCCATCATCGCGGAGCACACGCCGGAGCGGTTGAACATCTGGTGCAATTCGCAGGCGCCTGAAGTGGTCTACGAGGCGGTCACCGAGGCGCTGGGGATCGACAACGTCCGCGTCATCGTGCCCGACATCGGCGGCGGCTTCGGCCAGAAGATTCACCTGATTCGCAAGTACGCCGTGCTCACGGCGCTGATGGCGGTGAAGACCGGCCGTCCCGTGAAGTGGATCGAAGACCGCAGCGAGCACATGATGGCCGGCGGCCACTCCTGCGACCAGGAGTTCGACGTCGAGATGGCGGTGAAGTCCGACGGCGAGGTGCTCGGCGTCATCATCCGCGACACCGATGACGTCGGCGGATCGATCAGCACGCTGACGATTCACTTCACCAACAAGCTGAACAACCTGTTCAACACCTACAAGGTTCAGCATCTCCGGCTCGAAGGCCGGTCGGTGCTCACGAACAAGTGTCCGGTGGTGCCAAACCGCGGCATCGGCAAGCCCGGGATGTGCTTCATCTGGGAGCGCATGATGGACCGCATCGCGCAGGAGCTCGGGCTCGATCAGATCGAGGTCCGGCGCAAGAACCTGATCGGCGCGGACCAGTTTCCATACACGACGCCCAACGGCAACATCCACGGCAGCGGCGATTACCAGGAGCTTCTGAACAGGGCTATCAAGAACATTGACTACGACGAGGTGCGGAAACGTCAGGCACAGTCGCGGGATACCAATCGTCTGATCGGGATCAGCGTCGTCATCGGCGTCGAGCCCGGCGGCCGCAACGCGGCTCGCGACATGGCGATCTTTCCCGAGTCGAAGCAGATGCCGGGCGCCGGGGGAGTAGAGGGCGCGACCGTCAAGCTGGAGAAGAACGGCTCCGTCGCCTTCACGCTCGGTTCGCCGAGCTGCGGACAGGGACACGAGACGACCGCCGCGCAGATCATCGCCGACGTCCTTGGCGTCGCGCCGGAGCGCATCTCGATTACCGGCACGTTTGATTCGGCCCTCTCGCCGTGGGGCGTGTCCTCATCAAATAGCGGCAACAACTTTCACCTCTACGACGTCGGCGCCGTGCACGGCGCGGCCACGCGCCTGCGCGAGAAGGTCTTGACGCTCGCGGCGCATCTCCTGCAGACGGACAAGGCCAGCCTGACCATCGAGAATGGGATCGTCGGCCGCGTTCCGCGAAGCGGATCCGCCGAGGACGACTCCATCACGTTCGCTCAGCTCGGCAAGATCGCCTACGGCAACCAGGCGCTTCTACCGGATGGATTCGAGCCGGGGCTCGAGCAGACCTACTACCACAGCCATCCACACGCCAACCCGCTGATGATTCCCGACGCGCACGGCCGCGTGCGCGCGCAGTACACGTTTTCGTCGGCGGCGCACGCCGCGGTCGTCGAGGTCGATACCGAGACCGGCCGCGTCCGCGTGCTGCGCTACGTGATCGTCAGCGACAACGGAACGCTGATCAATCCGTCGGTCGTCGATGGACAGATCTACGGCTCCGCCGCGCACGGCATCTCGGTCGCGCTGGGCGAAGGATTCGTTTACGGCGCCGATGGCCAGCTGCTGACCCTCACGCTGCTCGACTACGGGAAGTCGACGACGCTGGAGACGCCGCATGTCGAGATCGAGCATTACCCAATACCGGATCCCTTCACCACGCTCGGCCAGAAGGCAGCCGGTGAAGGCGCCGCCATCCCATCGCCCGCCGCGATTGCCGGCGCCGTCGAGGATGCGCTGACGCCATTCGGCGTGAAGGTCCGTCACTTGCCCCTGTCGCCCGAACGCGTGTGGCGACTGATTCACGAGTCGAAAACGTAATGTATCCCGCAGCGTTCGAATACTTCGCGCCGGGCACCGTTGACGAGGTACTGGAACTGCTGGCGCGTCACGGAGAGGACGCCAAGATCCTTGCAGGTGGCCAGAGCCTCATCCCGATGATGAAGCTGCGGATCGCCAGCCCTCGCTTTCTGATTGACGTCAATCGCATCGCGTCGCTGACGGGTCTCAGGCAGGAAGGCGATCGCCTGGTGATGGGCGCGTTGTGCCGGCATGCCGAGGTCGGCAGATCGGGACTCGTTCGCCTGCGCCTGCCGCTGATGGCGGATGCCGCCAGCCAGACCGCGGACGTCCAGGTGCGCAATCGCGGCACGGTCGGCGGGAGCCTGGCGCACGCCGATCCGGCGGGAGACTGGCCGGCGGCGCTCCTCGCGCTCGACACCACCGTCACGATCGCGGGCCGCGACGGCCTTCGCACCGTCCCGCTCAGTGAGTTCATCGTCGACGCCTACACGACGCAGCTCGGTCCGATCGAGATGGTGACCGAAATCTCGGTTCAGCTCCCCAAGGCGCCAAGCGGCGGGGCATATGTGAAGTTCGAGAAGCGCGCCGGCGACTTTGCGGTCGCGAGCGTGGGCGTCCAGGTCGAGCTCGCCGAGGGCGGGCAGTGCCGTTCGATCGCCATCAGCCTTGGCGCCCTTGGCGCGATGCCGACGCGCGCGCGCGCCGCCGAAGCGCTGCTGCTGGGCCGCGCCGCTTCACCAGAGCTTCTGACTGAAGCCGGGCAACTGGTTCAGGCCGAGGCCCAGCCCTTCGCCGACACGCGCGGATCGGTCGAGTACAAGCGTCACCTTGCTGGCATCATCTTCCGGCGCGCATTCGCCGCGGCCGTCGATCGCGCGCTCGGGCGCGAGGTAGAAACGCTTCACGTCTAGTACTGTAGGAATCATGGCCCGCCTGTTTGATCCCCTCTCCATTCGCGATCTGACGTTTCCGAATCGCGTATTCGTCTCGTCGATGTGCGAGTACTCGAGCGTCGACGGTTACGCCAACGACTGGCACGTCGTGCATCTCGGCAGCCGCGCCGTCGGCGGTGCGGGCCTCGTCTTCACCGAAGCCACCGCGGTCACGGCCGAAGGACGCATCACGCCCGAAGATCTCGGTATCTATCACGACGGCCACGTCGAGCCGCTCGCGCGCATCGTCCGCTTCATTCACGAGCAGGGGAGCGTGGCGGGGATGCAACTGGCGCACGCCGGCCGCAAGGGCAGCACCTACCGGCCGTGGAGCGGACAGGGCGCGATTCCCGAAGACGCTGGCGGCTGGCAGGTGCCGGCGCCGAGTGCCATTCGGTTCGATGAATCGTTTCCGATGCCGCAGGAGATGACGCATAAGGACATCCGGCAGGTGGTGGACGCCTTCGCGGCTGCGGCGCGCCGGGCGCTGGCCGCGGGCTTTCAGGTGATCGAGCTCCACGCCGCGCATGGATATCTCATCCATGAGTTCCTCTCGCCCTTGAGCAATCACCGCACCGATGAGTACGGCGGCTCGTTCGAGAACCGCACGCGGATCCTGTACGAGGTCGTCGCGGCCGCCCGTTCGGTCTGGCCGGAGCGCCTGCCGTTGTTCGTACGGCTGTCGGTGACCGATTGGACGGAGGGCGGCTGGGATGTCGAAGACTCGATCGAGGCGGCGCGAGCGCTCAAGACGATGGGCGTGGACTTGATCGATTGTTCGTCGGGCGGCAACGTGCTTGGCGTGAAGATCCCGGTGGGCGCCGGATATCAAACGCCGTTTGCCGAGCGGATTCGGCGCGAGGTCGCCATCATGACCGGCGCCGTCGGCATGATCACCTCTCCCACCCAGGCCGATCAGATCGTCGGCACCGGCCTGGCGGATGCGGTGCTGATCGCGCGCGAGTTCCTGCGCGATCCCTACTGGCCGCTGCGCGCCGCGCGCGAGCTGGGGCAGTCAATGTCGTGGCCGGTGCAGTACCTGAGGTCGGCGCCGGACGGCTCGCCGCGCCGCCCCGCCTCCTACGGGATGTAAGCGATGCAGTCGATCTCGACGCGCAATCCCGGGCCAGGGAGCGCCGCGGCCTGGATGGTCGTGCGTGCGGGACGATGGTCGCCGAACATGCGGCCGTAGACGTCGTTCATTTTCGAAAACTCGCCGATGTCGATCAGGAACACGCCGCAGCGCAGGACGTGCTGAAGGCTCGAGCCGGCGGCGATGAGGATCGCCTCGACGTTCTTGAGGCACTGCTCGGTTTGCGTCTCGACGTCGGTGCCGGCCAGGACACCCGTCTTCGGATCGCGGGCGCCCTGGCCCGACACGAACACGAGACCCTCGAAGACCGTGGCGGGCGAGTACGGCCCCATCGGCGCTGGTATGTCCTTCCCATTGACGCTGCGGTGGGTGTTCATCGAGTCCCCTTTGTGTCCGGTCGCGGTAAGATCACGGCGCATTCCCGAATGCCGACAACGATGACGGAGGATAACAGCTGATGCCTGCAGGACGCACTACCAACATGACGCGGCGCGAGGTGTTTCGCGCGGGGACGATGGTTGCCGGGGGAGTGGCGCTCGCGCGGCTCTACCCGGAGTGGCTCGCCGCCTACGCGCAGCAGCCCGCTGCCGCACCGGTCGATCCGCTCACGGCGACGCGTCAAGGGATGGGCGCGACGCCGATCGAGCGGCAGCAGCTGGCCCCCAACCTCGCACTGCTGATGGGCCCGGGCGGCAACGTCGTGATCCTCTCAGGTCCGGAAGGCAAGGTCGTGGTCGACTCGTTCGTGCAGCCGGCCTTCGCGAAGCTGCGTGAGCACACCGCGAGGTCAGGCACCGGTCCGATTAAGCTCCTGATCGACACCCACTGGCACTTCGACCACGCGGACAACAACGAGAACTTCCGGAAGGCGGGCGCCGAGATCCTCGCGCACGAGAACACGAAGAAGCGGCTGTCTGAGGCGCATGACCTACTGGGGATGCATTTCCCACCAGCACCCGCCGATGCGTTGCCAACGCTGACGTTCGCGGATACGCAGAAAGTCGACGTGAACGGCGAGACCCTGGAGCTGGCTCACTTCGCGCCGGCCCACACCGATACCGACATCTCGGTGCTCTACACCAAGGCCAACGTCCTGCACATGGGCGACGTGTTCTTTAACGGGGCGTATCCGTTCATCGACGCCAGCACTGGCGGTAGCGTCAACGGGATGATCGCGGGGGCCGACAGGGCGCTGAAGATGGTGAACGCCCAGACGAGGATCGTGCCGGGCCACGGGCCGCTGGGCAACCGCGCGGCGCTCACCACTTACCGCGACATGCTGGTGACGGTGCGCGACCGCGTCGCCAAGCTGAAATCGGCGGGGCGGACGATGGAGCAGGTCGTCGCCGCCAAGCCAAGCGCCGCGTTCGACGCCACGTGGGGCAAGGGCTTCATGATGCCCGACGTCTTCGTGGGGATCGTCTACAGCACGTTGTAATGTGGTAGCTGGGTTGCTCGGTGGCTGGGTTGCTGGGGACGAAGAGCCCCAGCCACCCCCCTAGCTACCCAACTACCTAGCTACCCAGCTACCTCGCAAAGACTGCGAAGATCGCGCCCTGCGGATCCTGGACGATCGCGAAGCGGCCGACCTTCGGGATGTCGTTGGGGCCGACCATCAGATGTCCGCCGAGCGTCCTGGCTTTCGCGACGCTGGCGTCCGCGTCGGCCACCTGAAAGTACGGCATCCAGTACGACGGCACCTGCGCGGGCATGTTGTCGGGCATCTTCATCATGCCGGCGCTCGACGGCTGATCCGGCAGGCCTAGCTCCGTGTAGTCCATCTGCGTGCTCGCCGCGCCGTGCTTTGCGTTCCAGCCGAAGAGCTGCGTGTAGAACGTCTCAGCGGACTTCGGGTCGCGCGTCGTCAACTCGCTCCAGCAGAGCGCGCCTGGCTCGCTGAGAATGCGCGCGCCGATGTGCTTCTTGGCCTGCCACACGCAGAACGCGGCGCCGGTCGGATCCTGCAGCACCGCCATGCGGCCGACGTCCATCACGTCAAACGGCGCAGCGAGCACCTTTGCTCCGAGCCCCTCGGCGCGCTTCGCGGCGT
Source organism: Candidatus Sulfopaludibacter sp. SbA3 (assembly GCA_945876205.1). GTDB lineage: Bacteria > Acidobacteriota > Vicinamibacteria > Vicinamibacterales > UBA2999 > CANNDT01. Next base: position 1,013 of record CAMCNL010000181.1, on the reverse strand, counting down.
CATCCGCGCTCTCGACCGTCACGTAGAGATTCCAGTGCGAAGGGATCCCCATTCGCCGCTCGTCGGACATCATCGAGTAGCCGGCGGCCACTTCCTTGCCCCGCATCATGAACATCGAATAGATTTCGTTCGGTCCGATCGGCCGGTCGCTGACCTCCCACCCGAAGAGCGAGGTATAAAACGCGACGCCGGCCTTCCGGTCGGTGGTGGCCAGTTCGGCCCAGGAAAACGTGCCGGGAACATGCGATGAGAATTCAGCCATGCGTGGGATGATATGCCCATGAAGAGCCGGTCCGCCACGATCGCCGTGTGCCTCGCCCTGCTTCTCCTCATCGCCGCACGGGCGGCGCTCGCACACCATTCCTTTGCCGCCGAATTCGATGCCGCCAAGACGTTCAAGCTCACGGGCGTCGTCACCAAGGTCGAGTGGCAGAACCCGCACACGTTTTTCTACATCGACGTCACCGACACCGCGACCACCAAGGTCACCAACTGGGCGCTCGAGATGGGCAGCCCGAACGGCTTGATGAACCAGGGATGGACGCGGAACACGCTCAAGGTCGGCGATGTCGTGACGGTGGACGGGAGCCTGGCCCGAAGCGGCAAGCCGCTCGGGAATGCGCGTTCGGTGATCCTCGCAAGCACCGGGCAACGGCTCTTCGCCGCGTCGAGTGCGGCACCATAAACACGTGCGAAGCACCCTTCTCAGTTCGATCGTCGTCGTAGCTGCGATCGCTGGCGCGTCGTCGCTGGCGATCTCCGCACAGCAGGCGGCTGCGCCCGCATCCGCGCCGGCGCCGCGCCTGGCGGACGGCACCCCGAACCTCGGGCGCGTCGCGGGAGAGAAGGGCATCTGGAGCGTCCCCTACATCCAGAACATGGCCGACCGCGCGGTTGGCGCGCAGCCGCGCGGCCGCGGCGCCGGGCCGGCGGGTGGCGGCGATGGCGGCGGACGCGGCGGAGCGAAGTCGGAGCCTCACATTCCTTTTCTGCCGTGGGCGGCGGCGGTCTAC
>CAMCNL010000180.1 GCA_945876205.1 Candidatus Sulfopaludibacter sp. SbA3 | reverse complement strand
CCCGGAGACCTGGCGGCTCAGCACCAAGCCGCCCTATCACTCCCATCGATCGGCGGGCGCCGCCTCGCTGATCCTGTTCTTCAAACAGCGGGTGCTGATGCCGGTGCTGCGCTGGCTGTTCGAGTACAGCCGCGACAACTTCGAGAGGCAGCGCCGCGTCAACGACGTCATGTTCGCCTGCGTGCAGGAGCTGGCCGCCGAGACCGCGCGCCTCCGGCAGGAAGTCCGCCGGCTCTCCGCGAAGTGAAGCTCGCGTTCGTCGTCCAGCGATACGGCGCCGCCATTGCCGGCGGCTCCGAAGGACATTGCCGGCAACTCGCCGAGCGGCTTGCCCCTCGCCACGACCTCACGATCCTGACAACCTGCGCTCGCGATTACGTGACCTGGGAGAACGAGTATCCAGCAGGCGAGACGGTCGAACAGGGTGTGCGCGTCGTCCGCTTCCCGGTCGCGCATCCGCGGCGTCTCAAGGCGTTCGCGGATGTGAGCGATGAGGTGTTCGACGGCGGCGCGTCACGCCAGCGCGAGGAAAGCTGGTTCCTCGAGAACGGCCCTGACTCGCCGGCGCTGCTCGATCACTTGCGAAGCCACGGCGCCACCTACGACCGCATCCTCTTCTGGACCTATCGCTACGCACCCTCCTACTTCGGGCTGCCGCTCGTGGCCGATCGCGCGATCCTCGTTCCCACCGCGGAAGAGGATGCGGCGATCACGCTGAAGGTGCTGTCAGAGTTCTTCGAGCGACCGGCGGGCTACCTGTTTCTCACCCCCGAGGAAGAAGCACTCGTGTCGAGCCGCGCGGGCCGGCCGCTGACGCCGTCGGCGACCATTGGCATCGGACTCGATCCCGAGCCGGCCGCCGCGACGTCGCGGGCCGCGCTGGACGAGCTCGGCATCCGAGGCGACTACGTCCTCTATCTCGGTCGCGTCGATCGGAACAAGGGCTGCGACACGCTGCTCGAATATTTCGAAGCGCACACGGCGAATGACGTGACGCTGGTGCTCGCAGGTCCGGCGAAGATGCAGATCCCTGAGAACCCGCGCATTCGCGCGCTGGGCTACGTGTCCGACCACGCCAGGCGGACGCTTCTGACGCATGCGCGGGCGCTGATCGTCCCGTCGCCGTATGAAAGTCTCAGCATCGTGCTGCTCGAGGGGTGGAACCATGCGGTGCCGGCGCTGGTCAACGGCCGGTGCAAAGTGCTCGCAGGCCAGGTCTCGCGCGCCGACGGCGGACTCTCGTATCGGTCCGCCGCCGAATTCGACGAAGCACTGTCATATCTGCTCTCCCACGCGGCCGAGCGCGACGCGCTCGGCCGCCAGGGACTTGCCTACGTGGAGCGCGAGTACCGATGGCCAACCGTGCTGGCCAAGGTCGAAGCGCTGCTCGTGTCGTGAACAGCCGATGCGTCTTGCGGTGTGCCAATCAATGTCGGTGGAGCGCCACAAAACGGCAGCGCCAACGTGCGATTACAGCACATGCGGAGGCGAGCGTTCAGACTCGCCTCCACGATCGCAGTGCTGCTATGGAAGCATGTACGCGCCGATTGAGTTCTCATTCATATGCGGCACGATCATGTGGCCCGGCATGACGCCGAAGTCGGCGGAGCCTGGCTTGAACTGCGCCACGACCTCGCTCTTGCCGTCCGCCGACACCCGCATAATCTGTCCCTTGAGGTAGTCGCTAATCAGGTAGTTGCCCTTGCCGTCCATCTCGAGACCGTCGATGTTGCCAATCGGCTCGGCGGTGATCAGCGTCTTCTGCTTTGTCTGCCGATCGATCGCAAACAGGTGTCCTGGTACGTCCGTGGTGAAATCGGCCTTCGGCTCACTGCCCCACCCGCCTACGATCAGACGATTACCATCCACGAGCAGACCATTCGCATGCTCGACCTGGTCGCCCTCGATGAACACGTCCGCCTTGCCGCCCTTGATGGCATAGATCCGGTTCGCCGGCATATCCGAGACATAGACCGTTCCGTCAGCGGCGGTAGCCACGTCGTTGAGGCCCTTCGCCCCTGCAATCTTCACGCGGGATGTCACCTTGCCGCTGGTGATGTCGATGCCGACGACCTCATCGAGGTCCGCCGTCCAGAGCGTGCCGTTGACGGCACGCAGCCCCTTGGGCGCGTTGAGACCGGTCGTGAACGTTGCCGATACCACCTTGCCGCTGACATCGAGCTTGACGATGCGCCCATTGCCGTCACGGCCGTCGGGAGCACCGTCGATCTGCGACGCGAAGATGAATCCCGAGGCGGGGTCGAAATACACGCTCTCGGGCGTCTTGATTCCCTCGGTCACGGTCCACATCGCCTGGGGAGCAGCCGGAGTCGCCTGCGCCTCGGGGGCTGGGGCGGGTGCTTCCGCAGGGGCTGGAGTTTCAGTACGTCCGCACGAAGCGATCACCATCGCTGCCGCAATCACGAGTCCTGCACGTCGCATCAACACACCTCCATCGTGATGGGTGTCATCCCATCATTGGTCAACCGGTACGCGTTCGTGACGACGTTGTCAGCGTCCGCGGGACCGGCAATTACGTAGACAAAATCCTGAAACGCCTGTTCAATGTCGGTCGGCGACGGTTCCGCCGCACTTCTGGGATGCGAGTGGTAGGCGCCAATGACGTCATGCGGCTTGCCACTCTCGCCGGTCAGGGTTCGGCATCGTCGAATCTGGCGAATGTGCTCGATCGGCGGAATTTCAAAATGCCGGACCGGATCGGCCGCGCCGTTGGTGGTGGCGACCGCCTCGATGATCAGGTCGCCTGTCCCGATGAGCAGCCCGCAGCATTCGCGCGGGCGCTCCGCGCGCGCATGGGCCACGATTGCCTCGAGTGCGGCAGCCCGGATTCGCACGGCGCCTTCAGGCGTCAACCTCGATGACCATGGCGATGCCCATGCCGCCGCCGATGCAGAGGGCGGCGACCCCTTTCCCGCCGCCCCTTGCCCGCAGCGCGTAGATCAGCGTCGTCAGGATGCGGGCGCCGCTGGCGCCGATCGGGTGGCCGAGCGCGATTGCGCCGCCGCGGGTATTCACCTTCGCCAGGTCGAGCCCGAGCTCACGGGCCACGGCAAGCGACTGCGAGGCGAACGCTTCGTTCAGCTCGAACAGATCGATCTGCGCGATATCGAGACTCGCGCGCTTCAATGCCTTGCGGGTGGCCTCGACCGGACCCATCCCCATGATCGCGGGATCCACGCCGGTCGTCGCGAACGACAGGACGCGCGCCAGGGGCTTGGTGCCGATCTGACGGGCGCGCGCGGGCGTGGTGAGAACCAGCGCGGCGGCGCCGTCGTTGATGCCCGAGGCGTTGCCCGCCGTCACGCTGCCGTCCTTCTTGAATGCCGGTCTCAGCGCCGCAAGCTTCTCGACGGTCGTCCCCGCTCGTGGGTATTCGTCCGTGTCGAAGCGAATCGGATCGCCCTTCTTCTGCGGAATGTCGACGGCGACGATCTCCTCCTTGAAGGAACCGTCACGGACCGCCGATTCGGCGCGCCGCTGGCTTTCGGCCGCGAACGCATCCTGATCGCCGCGGCTGATCGAAAACCGCGTGACGATCTCCTCGGCGGTGATCCCCATGTGACAGCTGTTGATCGCGCAGGTCAGGCCTTCCTGGACCATCGTGTCGTAAAGCTGGGCGTTGCCCATCCGGTAGCCCCAGCGGGCGCCGGTGAGGATGTAGGGAGCATTGCTCATCGACTCGGTGCCACCCGCCAGCATCACCTCGGTGTAGCCGACGCGGATCGCCTCGACCGCGTGCACCACGGCCTGCAGCCCGGATCCGCAGACCCGGTTTATCGTCTCGGCAGGAATGTCGTAGGGCACGCCGGCTTTGAGCGCCGCCTGCCGTGCCACGTTCATGCCGACGCCAGCCTGCAGCACGCAGCCCATGATGACGTCGCCGAGATCCCTGGCTTCGACGCCGGCGCGGCGTACCGCTTCACGAATGACGACCGCTCCAAGATCGGCGGCCGAAAGGTCCTTCAGTGCACCGCCGAACGAGCCAATCGGCGTACGGCAGGCGCTGATGATGACTGCGGGTTCGTAATCAGGCATGGTTAGAAGGTCCCGAGCTCACCTTCCGTGAGCAGCACCGCGCCGGTTGCCTGGCGCACGGCATCGAGCGTGGTATCAGAGGCAATTTCCCTGAGGACTAGGCCCTTGGACGTCACCTCGATGACCGCCAGCTCGGTGACGATCAGGTTCACCACCTTGGGGCCGGTGAGCGGCAGCGTGCACTTCTCGAGGATCTTGTGTCCGCCGCTCTTGGTCGTGTGTTCCATGGCGATGACCACCCGGCGGGCGCCGGCGACCAGGTCCATCGCGCCGCCCATCCCCTTCACCATCTTGCCGGGGATCATCCAGTTGGCGAGGTTGCCTTCTTCATCGACTTCCATGGCGCCGAGCACCGTCAGGTCGATGTGACCGCCTCTCACCATCGCGAACGAATCGGCGCTGCTGAAGTACGACGTGCCGGGCAGCTCGGTCACGGTCTCCTTCCCCGCGTTGATCAGGTCCGCATCGACCTCCGATTCGAGCGGATACGGGCCGACGCCGAGCATGCCGTTCTCGGAATGCAGGGTGATGTCGATGCCCGGGGGCACATGGTTAGCCACCAGCGTGGGCATGCCGATGCCGAGATTGACGTAGTCGCCATCACGCAGCTCTTTCGCCACGCGCTTGACGATGCGCTCGCGTTTATCCATTACGCCGCCGATGTCCTGGTGGTCCGGCGCTCGATCAGCTTCTCGTATGCGCCGCCATGAAGAATGTGTTTGACGAAGATCCCTGGCGTGACCACGGTCTCGGGATCGATCTCGCCGGGCTCGACGAGATGCTCGACCTCGGCGATGGTGATCGTGGCCGCGGTCGCCATCACCGGATTGAAATTCCTGGCGGTCTTCCGGTACACGAGGTTGCCCAGCCGGTCACCTCGATACGCCTTGACCAACGCGAAGTCGGCGTGAAGCGGCGCTTCGAGGATGTAGGGCCGGCCATCGATCATGCGCGTCTCTTTGCCTTCGGCGACGACGGTGCCGTAGCCGGTCGGGGTGAAGAACCCGCCGACGCCGGCGCCACCCGCCCGGATGCGCTCGGCAAACGTGCCCTGCGGCACCAGCTCGAACGCCAGCTCCCCGCTCAGCGCCTGCCGTTCGAACTCCTTGTTCTCGCCGACGTAGGTTGCGATGATCTTCTTGATTTGCTTCGCATACAGCAGCACGCCGGCGCCGTAATCGTCGATGCCGGCGTTGTTGCTGATGATCGTCAGATCCTTGGTGCCGCGGGCGTGCAGCGCGTTGATCAGTTTTTCGGGCACGCCGCAGACGCCAAATCCGCCGACCATGATCGACGCCCCGTCGGGAATCATCGCCACCGCTGCGGCGGCGCTCTCGAGCACCTTGTTCATCAGCTGATTATAGGTCGCGGGACCATCTGCTCGACTCCGGCGCATCCGAAGGACATGCATGCTGCTGACACGCCGTGACGCGACCGGCCGAACGTGAGGCCGGATCGGGCTCGAGACGCTCTCCCAGGCGCTGCAGGCGCGCATGGTCGCGTCATCGCGGCACCAGTCGGTGATGAGAAGCGCTCCTCCCGGTCGCAGCTGGTATTTGTCGGCTGCTTGAGGCATTCCGCTCATGCGGCTACAATTGTAGCCACATCGAGGTTGTCATGAAGATTGGGATTCGGGATCTCAAGGCGCGCGCCCCCCAGGTGATCCGCGAAGTTCGTGAAACGGGCGAAAGCGTGGAAATTACCTATCGCGGTACGGTCGTCGCCAGGCTGACCCCGGCCCAAGACTCCCGCGGCTACGGCGATTTCGCGACCGCCTGGAAGCATTTCGACGACGTGGTTCGGGAGATCGGGAAGCGGACCAAGGGCCGGAAGCCCAAGGTCAAGGGCAGCGCCGCCTGGCGACGAGACCTGTGAGCATCGTCCTCGACGCCAGCATCTGGGTCAGCGCGTCGATTCCCGCTGATGCCCACCATCACTCAACCCGCTCCTGGCTGGCCGGATTGTCGGCCCGCGTCACGCTGGTCAGCCCGGCGCTGGGACTCGTGGAAACAGCTGGTGCCGTGTCGCGGCGAACCGGCTCCCCGACGCTCGCGCGTCAGATCGTCGCCGCGATCGAACAGCTGCCAAATGTCATCATCGTGATCCCCGATGCGGAGCTGTGGACGCTCTCGATCGAGAGCGCGGCCGGCCGCCGCCTGCGGGGATCCGACGCCATGTACGTGGCGCTCGCGCACGCGCTTCGCCTTCCGCTGGCGACATGGGACGCCGATCAGCGGAAGAAGGCGGCGCCCCACGTCCGGGTGATTACGCCCGCTCCGGCATCACCGTAATCCGCTACTGCAGCGGCACGTCGGGAACGGTGGGATGGCTCGGCAGCGTGTAGGGGTCCATCGGCTTCAGCGCTGTCTGCTTCTCGTCCCGGTTGTGAAAGATCCAGTCGTAGAAGCCGGCGGTGGTGACGCGCAGGGTCACCGGCTGATCGCTCGTGTTCTCCCAGAACCAGCCGTGGACGCCGGTGCTCGGCGCGACGAACGTGCCGTGCCCCTCGCTCTTGCCGTCGCCGTAGTCGAGGTCGTAGCTCTCGAAGTAATCGGACCCGCCGCCGGGCGGCGTGACATCGGGCTCGCCGTGGAACTCGAAGCGGACGTTCCTGCTGGTTTCCCAGGAATAGACGAGTCCACTCCCCGTCTTCATGGTGTATTTGATTTCCATGCCCTCTTTGGGCGCGAGCGTCATCTCCCTCGAGTCGACCTGGTAGCGGCTCGGTCGTGCGATCAACGCGCCCTTGACCTTGGGGGCCTCGCCTGCCTTTCCTGCTTCGAGGACCGGCATGATGGTCGCGTCCGGAGTGGCGGCTGACGCGACCGCCGCCGCCGGCTCCGGCTCCGCCTCGATCTCGCCGAGATTGCTCAAGCCGAGCGCCTGGCCGGTGCCGAGGGGATCGATGCCGTACTCCGCAGGCAGGACGGCGGTGACGAGCACCACTCCGGCCACGATGAGCGCCACGAGCACGGCCAGCCCGAGTTTCCGTCCTGCAACCGCCTGCGCCGGCGGCATTCCTGTGGTGTCATTCATCGTCTCTACTCCCGGCCCTTCATCAGCTCCGCACGCCACTTGGCGGCCTCGTCGAAGATCGTGTCGATCGTGTCGCCCCGGTGCAGATTGTCTCTCATTTCGGTCAGACAGGCGATCATCAAGTCGAGGGCATCGCCGATGGCGTCCGCGTTGGTCGCGCAGATGTCCCGCCACACGCTGGCGGGGCTCGACGCGAGCCGAGTCGTATCCGCAAGTCCCCGGCCGCCCATCCGGATGCCGCCCGGCGGCGTCGCGCGGCCGACGACTTCCATCAGCGCGCTTGCCGTGAGTTGTGGGAGATGACTGACGAAGGCCATCAGGCGGTCGTGCTGATCCGCGTCCATGGTCGTCGGCGTCGCGCCGAGACCCGTCACGAACTGCGATAGCCGGGCAACGGCGTCGTCGCGTGAATCGCCGGCCCCAGGCGGCGGGGCGCCCGCTGGCGTGAAGATCCAGGGACGCCCTGCGAAGAGATCCGGCCGGGCAAATCCGAACCCGCCGCGCTCGGCGCCACTCAGCGGATGGCCGCCGACAAAGGTCGCCGAAAGCGGAAGCCCGCGCGCGGCATCGACGATGGCCCGCTTGGTGCCGCCGACATCGGTGATGACGACCTTGTCCGGACGATTGGATGCGAGCTGCTTCAGCAGCTCGATATTCTGATTCACCGGGGCCGCAAGCACGATCAGATCGACCGCGGGCAGGGCGGCCACGCTCTCGAACGCCCGATCGATCGCGGCGCTCCCCATCGCGTGGGCAAGCACCGACGGGGTATCCACACCTGCCAGGCGAGACGCCGGCCACCGCTCGCGCACAGCCAGCGCAATCGACCCGCCAATAAGGCCGAGTCCGACGATGGCGATGCTATTGAACGGAGGGTCTGTGGGGGACATTCGTCAACTCCCAACTCCCAACTCCGCAACTCCCAAGTGATTGGGATTTCCTGGGAGTTGGGGATTGGGTATTGGGTATTGGGTATTGGGAGTTGTTACCGTGCCCATCCGCGGCGAGCCACCGGCTCGAGGCAGATCCCGCGTCCGATGGCCGGCGCGATGATCCGGAGCTCGGCCATCAGCCGATCGAACTGCGCCGGGAACATCGACTGCGCGCCGTCGCTCAGCGCGTGATCGGGATCGTTGTGCACCTCGATGATCAGGCCATCCGCCCCGGCGGCGACCGCCGCGCGCGCCAACTGCGCCACCATGTCGCGCCGTCCGGCGCCGTGGCTCGGGTCGGCCACGATCGGCAGGTGGCTCAACTTCTTGACGACGGGGATTGCCGAGATGTCGAACGTGTTCCGCGTCGCCGTCTCGAAGGTGCGGATGCCACGCTCGCAGAGGATCACGTCGTTGTTGCCACCGGCCAGGATGTACTCGGCCGACAGGAGCCATTCCTCGATCGTCGCCGACAGGCCGCGCTTGAGCAGTACGGGCT
>CAMCNL010000179.1 GCA_945876205.1 Candidatus Sulfopaludibacter sp. SbA3 | reverse complement strand
CCCCGCGGGCCCATCTCGTCGGAGCAGATGGCAGAGCTGTGGATTGACCCCGGACCGGAACCTCGCGACCTTTTCTGGGGCATCGGCGGGCAGAAATACGCGCCCGATCCCGCCGCCATCTATAAGGTGGAGGGCAAGGACGACCAGGGCTTCAGCATCAGCTTCGCCGTCGAAGACCCGAAGGGGATGGGATGGAGCGCGAAGATTGGCCCCGAGGCGCAGACCGAAGTCGTGATGTCCCGCATTCTCTGGGGGCTCGGCTATCACCAGCCTCCCCTGTACTACCTGCCCTCGTGGAGCGCGGATGCCAAGGATGCGAAGCCTCGCCGCGAAAGTGAGGCGCGATTCCGTCCCAAGCTGGACGACCTCAAGCGGCTCGACGAGTACTGGTTCTGGGCGGACAACCCCTACAGCGGCACCCGTCAGCTCAAAGGCCTGCTGGCGGTGATGCTGATGTTGAACAGCACCGATCTCAAGGACGACAACAACAGCATCTACGAGCCCAGGGAAGCATGGGACGGCGCGAAGCGCTGGTTCCTCGCCCGCGATGTCGGCGCCGCGCTTGGCGACACCGGCAAGCTGTTTCCGCGGCGAAACTGGCTCGAGGCCTTCGAGCGCAATCCGTTCATCACGAGCGTCAGTGGCGAAACGGTCGAGTTTCACTACAAGGGCCGTCACCAGGAACTCCTATCTATGATCGGCCCCGCGGACGTACAGTGGGGGGCGCAGCAGATGGCGCGGCTGACCGATGCACAGTGGCGCGACGCCTTTCGCGCCGGCAACTACGCGGATCCGATAACGGACCGCTACATTGCGCGTATCAAAGAAAAGATCGCCGACGGACTGGCGCTGCGCGTGGACCGTCGCGTGCGCGCCGGCACTGATAACTGATGTTCGATCAGCTTCCTCCCGACTTCACCGCCTACGTCCCCGACATCCTCGAAGAGCACGCGCAGATGATCGTGCGGTCGGTCATCGCGCTTCCGCTCGCCGCGGCGCTCGGCGCCGCGCTCGCGTTTCGTCCGCGCCGTAAAGGCACGCCGCCGCGATCCGCGTCGGTCATCCAGACCCAAATCATCCTCGCCGTGGTCGGCGCCGTCGTCATGTTGATCGTCGGCGCGAGCCTCGCGCGGGCGTTTGGCATTGTCGGCGCCGCCAACCTCATCCGCTATCGGGCCAAGATCGACGATCCCAAGGATGCGGTGGTGATGCTGGCGACGCTCACCCTCGGGCTCGCGTGCGGAGTGGAGGTCTACGGCCTGGCCGTGTTCGCGGCGCTCTTCATTCTCGGCGTGCTCTGGGCGGTCGAATCCTTCGAGCCCGAGTCCCGCAAGCTCTTCGAGCTGAAGGTGATTGCCGCCGAGCCGGGGGCGATCCGCGGAGAAATCGAAGCGATTCTCCGCCGCCACGACATCAAGTACGAGCTGCGCAGCGCGGGTGCGAAGGAACTGGTCTACGAAGCGCAGCTGCCGCTGAAGGTGCGCACCGATCGCGTGGCCAACGCCATCCTGCAGTTGCAGCCGGGCGGCGAGACCGAGATCGCCTGGGACGAAAAAAAGAAGAAATAGCCGTCAGCGGACGACGAAGGGCCCTCTCTCGGCCGATCAGCTCAGGCGGGCTGACTAGCCGCGATAGTTGCCAAATTGCAGCGCCACGCCGAAGTCCTGCTCCCGCAACACCCGCATCACTTCCTGCAATTCGTCTTTCGAGGGTGAGGTGATGCGCAGCTGATCGCCCTGAATGGACGCCTGCACCTTTTTCAGCTTCGCGTCCTTGATGAATTTGATGATGTCTTTCGCCTTTTCGGAGGGGATGCCCTGCTGCAGGGAAATCTCCTGGCGAACGGTGGTGTTGGCCGCCGGCACGACGGTGCCGCGCGTCATGTTCTTCACCGGAACGTTCCGGCGAATCAGGCGCGTCTGCAGGATCTCCCACAGCGCATTGAGCTTGAAGTCGTCATCGGCCACCAGGATCAGCTTCGAATCCTTGGGATCGAATTCGATCGATGCCTTCGAGCCCTTGAAGTCGTACCGCTGCGCGACTTCCTTGCGTGCCTGATTCAGTGCGTTGTCGACTTCCTGCAGGTCGACATTGGAGGTGACGTCGAACGAAGACTGATCGGCCATGCATCGCACATTTTACATGGGTCGGGCCGTCGTCGCACGCATCAAGCGCGCGACGAGCAACGCGACCTCGTGAGGATCGAACGGCGCGGACCGCGCACGGATGCGGCGGATCAACGCGTCACCGTCCTCATGCGCCATGCCGATGTCGCTCAGAAGCACGTGAGGCCTCGCATGATCGAGCCTGTCCATCGCTTCGGCTGCGCTCGCCGCCGTGATCACCTCGGCCCCGTACTGCCGCAGCGTCGTCTCCAGCATCATCCGCGCGTCGTCTTCGTCCTCGACCACGAGTATCAGGGCATCGAGAAGGAGCGAGGGTTGTACGTTGGCGGACGCGCTCAGTGCGGGCGCTGGACGGCGGAGTGCGTCAGGTGTCGTGTTCCGTGTCGCTGCGCGCGACCAACCTCAGCGGTGAAATAGCTGAGTTTGTTCCGGCAAATTCTTGAATCGATTGCTCGCGCGCGCGTGAACCTGCGAGATATACTGCGACGTTCGCACGATTTTTGCGTGCGCACGGTTGAACCGCACGGCCGCGTATCGCGGCCCTGACATGAGCGCCCAAACCTCTACATGCCGACCGACATGACCGGGAACGCGAGCCGGGGCGGGACAGGCCTTGTCGACGTTCTCGATCGCGTCCTCGACAAAGGTCTGGTCGTGGCGGGCGACATCAAAGTCTCACGCGCTGAAGTCGCGCTACTCACCATTCGCATCCGGCTGATGATCGGCTCCATTGATAAGGCTGAGCAGATCGGGCTCGACTGGTGGAAATACGATCGTCACCTCTCGCCGGGCCGTGAGACGGTGCTGCAGGAAAATCTCGAGCTGCGTGAGCACATTCGCTCGCTTGAACGCCGGCCCGACTCGTTGGCGAAATCTCCGGGACGCCGGGCGCGCGCGCTCACCCGCAAGCGCGAGCGCGCGCGGTCCGGAGGCACGCACCAGGGCGCTATTGACATTGCCGTGGCGTTCGACCCGCAGTCGCGGACCGCGGCGATCGAGGTCAGCGATACCGGCATCGGCATCGCGTCCGAACATCATGAGAAGATCTTCGAGGACTTCCGCCAGGTGGACGATTCTCCGTCGCGCCAGTACGGCGGCACCGGGCTCGGCCTGGCCATCTGCCGCCGCCTTGCGACCGCGCTGGGCGGGCGGATCGCGCTTCACAGCACCGTTGGCCACGGGTCGACGTTTACGCTCACCATTCCGGTGGATATAGAACAATGAGCACCGACACAGCTCCGCTGATTCTTGTGGTTGACGATTACCAGGACGCACGGGAGATGTATGCCGAGTACCTGCAGTTTTCGGGGTTCCGTGTCGCCGAAGCGCGCAACGGCAACGAAGCCCTCGAGCAGGCGTTCGCGCTGAAGCCCGATCTCATCCTGATGGACCTGTCGCTGCCGGGCATGGACGGGTGGGAAGCCACCCGCGTGCTCAAGGCTGACGAACGCACCAAGAATATTCCGGTCGTGGCGCTGACGGGGCACGCGCTCGCGGGAGCGTCCGAAGGGGCGAAGAAAGCCGGCTGCGACTCGTTCGTCACCAAACCCTGCCTTCCCGATGACCTGGTCGTCGAGGTGCGGCGGATGCTGGGCACCGTCAAGCAGTCATAGGAGCGACATGGCGAAGCCCAACCCCGACGATCTCAATCTCGACCTGGGTCCAGTCGGAAAACTGATGTGATTCAACCGGGTCTTGTGGACCCGCTGGTGAGCTGACACTTCTCACACCAATACGTCGATCGTGCGTTGGGACCTTGCTTCCGTCGCGAGATCGTCGTGCCGCACCGCCGGCAGCGGCGGCCTGCTCGCATGTAGACGCGCAGCTCGGGCCGCGGCTCGGTTCGCATCAGCGTTCTCGCCGCCGTGACGATCTTCGCGATCTGCCCGGCGGGCAGTTCACGCACGGGGGTGAACGGGTTCACTCGCGAGGCGTAGAGCGACTCGGACTTGAAGATATTTCCGATCCCGGCGATCGCCTGTTGATCGAGCAGCGCGTCCGCAATGTCCGCCTCGGGTCGTGCCTGGATGCGACGCACCGCCTCATCGACGTCGAACCCCTCAGCCATGACATCCGGGCCGAGCTCTCTCAGCGTTGGCCTTCGCTCGACATCCTTCGGCGTCATGAACTCTGCAACAGGGACGTCGAATGCAACCGCCTCGAAATCCTCGGTGGCGATGACGATGCGCATGTCGTGGCGGGGGCGCATCCAGCGTTCTCCAGGGCGGTAGATGTGCCAGGAGCCATGCATTCGCATGTGCGTGCGCAGGACGAGTCCGCCGGAGAACGACATGAGCAGGTGCTTGCCGTGGGGACTGACGCCTTGGACGACGCGGCCGCGAAGCGGCTGGTCGTGATCGACGCGCGTGAGGGCGGGAAACACCGAGGTGAAGCTGGTGACCGTACCGCCCGCGAGCGCTCGATGGAGCGTGCGAGCCGTACGGAAGATCGTGTCGCCTTCAGGCACTAATCGCTGACTAGATCGTCTCGATCGATGTCTGCATCGGCGCTGTCGGGATCGATGTCGACGCCTTCATCGCCACGTCCGCGCACCGCGTTGCCTTCTTCCTCGATCGACTTCTCTTGCCGTTCCTGCGGATCCAGCGTTTCCACATCTTCGCTGTTGCGTGGCTCAGCCATGTGAATGCCTCCACGGCGCATACCCGCAATGCCGGTGCCACCGGCGAGCCGCGCCTGGAGCCCGAGTGCGCTCGTGGCGAACCCCTCCTCGATGAAGACACGCGATGCCGGATGGGCTGTCGCCGCCGCGCCATTGATTTCGGCGATCAACATGCCGCGCTGGCCCTCGTCTCGCGCGCCCGCGAGGTGCAGCAGCATGCGGGCGACGTCTCTCGCAACCTGCGAGCGGCGAGGCTCGGTGTCGGGAAGGAAGAGCAGCAGCTCGCGTTCTCCCCGGCGAAGGTAGGCGGCCGCCAGGCCATCCACGAGGATCACCCGGGAGCCGACGCTGCGGGTCGGGCCGCGCTCCTCGAATCCGGCAATCTCCGGCCACTTCACGATCGCGCCGTAGGGATTGGCCGGGTCGGTCGCGGCGAGCACGACCGTTCGAGGGATCTCGGGAACGTCGCGCATCGAGCGAAGCAGGTCGAGCCCGGCCGGCATCGCGAACTGCGCGGCGCCGAGGCCGGCGACAAAGTAGCCGCGGCGGATGCGTCCCGCCTCTTCCATCGCCTTGAGCACCTGGTAGACCTGCGAGAACCCGCCGGTGACGCCTTCGGAGAGGACGGTCTCGCGGGTGACCACCCCGTGGCGCGAGAGGAGTTGTTGCGCGGTCGCGGCGCTCCATTCGGTGAAGGCAGACTGGATTGGGCGCCCGCCTTCGCGCGAAGCGCTTCGGCGGGCGTCCGCCGAAGCCGATGCGGAGGCGGACGCGCGATCGATCAGCGACCAGCGTCCTTCGGCCGTGCGCGGCACGAGGCGGCGCGAGCGGAACGGCGTTCCGCGCCCTCGCCTGGCTGCACGCTTGTCGGGCGTTCTGACGTAGGCGCGGAGCGGGTGCAGCGTGTCGTTGGTGATGAGACCCTTCCAGACGAGCTCCCAGAGTGCGTCGACCGTTTCATTCGGAAAGCCACCGCCGGTGCCGGTATGCAGCGCGCTGAAGAACGATGCGCCATGCTCGCGCAGGTAGGACACGATTTCATCAGCGCGACCGCTGCCCTTTGTCGTTGCGGCTTGAGCCGTGTCGCCCGTATCTCGAGTCTTGTCGCCCGTGGGCCGAGCCTTGTTAGGCTCGGCTTCAGGCATCCGCAACCTCGGCAGATGGTCCGTGAGATAGAGCGCGATGCGGCCGTCGCGTTCGCCGAGCGGCCCGACGCCCACCCACGCGACTTCGCCGGCGGCCATCAGCGTGTCGAGCATCGCGGGCTGAAAGTCCTCGACGCGCGCCGGCAGGATCTCGCGTTCGACGACCGATGCGGGCATCGGCGCCCCTTGCAGTTGCTCGATCGCGTCGAGCAGCGGCTCGAGCCCGCGGCGTCCGGAGCCGATGCCGTGCCAGGAGACGGCGAAGCGCCCGAGCGCCTCCGCGTCGACCGGCTCGATTTCCTGCCGCAGCTTCGCGAGCGATCGGCGTCGAAGGCTTCGCAGGACGTCGGCATCGATCCACTCGCGGTCGGTGCCGCCGGGGCGGAACTCGCCTTCGATCAGGCGTCCGGCTTCGGTCAATCGCAGCAGCAGCGGCTCGGCAACCGCCGGTCCGAGACCGTAGCGTGACGCGAAGTCGGCGGCGGTGAACGGCCCGTGCGATCGGGCGTAGCGCTGTGCCAGGTCGCCGGCCGGATCGCGCACCGGCTCGAGCAGCGCTTCGGGCAATCCCTGCGGGAGCGGCACGCCGAGCGCGTCGCGATACCGGGACACGTCCTCGACGGCGACGTATCGCGGCTCGCCGGCGATGGTGAGCGTGACGACGCGCCGCGCGCGTGCGAGGTCCTGGAGGCCGGCCGCGACCGACGGCAGCGCGCTGCGCGCTTCGATCTCCGCCAGCGTGAGATCGCCGATGCGGATCAGCATGTCGTGCACACCGTCCAGCGTCTTGACCTTGTATTTCTCATCGAGCTGCTGGAGTTGCCGCTCGACGGTATCGAGCGCGTCCGGATCGAGCAGCTCGCGCAGCTCTGCGTCGCCGAGCAGCTCGCGCAGCTGCGCCTGGTCGACCGAGAGCGCCTGCGCCCGCCGCTCGGCCAGCGGCGCGTCGCCGTCGTAGATGTAGTTGGCGACGTAGCTGAAGAGGAGCGACGCCGCAAACGGCGACGGCACGCGCGAGTCTACCGTCGTAATGCGAAGCGTGCGGGCCGAGACCTTGCGCAGTGTCTCGACCAGCGCCGGCATGTCGAAGTGATCGCGCAGCACTTCGCGGTAGGTCTCGAGCAGCGCCGGAAACGATCCAAACCGCGACGCCACGGCCAGCAGGTCGGCCGCGCGCTTTCGCTGCTGCCAGAGCGGCGTCCGCATCCCCGGCCGGCGCCGCGGCAGCAGCAGCGCGCGCGCAGCGGTCTCTCGAAACCGCGCAGCGAAGAGCGACGTCGAGCCGAGCTGACGGAGCACCAGCGCTTCGACTTCGTCGGCATCAGGGAGGAGCATCTGCGAATCCGGCGGCTGCTCGACTTCGGGGAAGCGGACGACGAAGCCTTCGTCGCCCCACATGACCTCCACGTCCATGCCCGTGCGGTTGCGGATGTGCGCGGTGACCGCCATTGCCCACGGCGCGTGGATGCGGCTGCCGAACGGCGAGAGCAGGCACACACGCCAGTCGCCGAGCTCGTCGAGGCAGCGCTCGATGACGATCGTCTTGTCGTCGGGGATGCCGCCTGACGCGGCCTGGTCGTCGAGGTAGCGAAGCAGGTGTTCGGCGGCAGCCGCGTCGAGGTCGTGCAGCCGCACGAGGCGATCGACCGCCGCGCCGCGCGGTGTGCCTCGAAGCTCTCGTACCAGCTTGCCGATCGCGTATCCCAGCTCCACCGGCCGGCCCGCCTGGTCGCCGTGCCAGAACGGCATCTTGCCCGGTTCGCCTGGCGCCGGCGACACCAGCACGCGGTCGTGCGTGATTTCCTCGACGCGCCATGTCGAGGCGCCGAGCGTAAATGTCTCGCCGACCTGCGTCTCGAAGACCATCTCCTCGTCGAGCTCGCCGACCCTGGTGGGCCGATCCGCGCCGGCGAGAAACACGCCGTAGAGGCCGCGGTCGGGAATCGTACCGGCGTTGGCGATGGCGACGCGCTTGGCGCCTTCGCGCCCGGCGAGCGTGTTGTGCACCCGGTCCCACGTGACGCGGGGGCGCAGCTCCGCGAATTCATCGGACGGATAGCGGCCCGAGAGCATGTCGAGGACGCCTTCGAACATGCGGCGGCTGAGATCGGTGAAGGGCGCGGCACGGCGAATCACGGCGAAGAGCTCGTCGACCGGCCACGTATCCATGCCGGCCATCGCGACGATCTGCTGCGCGAGCACGTCCAGCGGATTGCGGGGATAGCGCGTGGATTCGACCGCGCCGTCGTGCATCGCGCGAGCCACGGCGGCGGAGGCGAGCAGGTCGCCGCGGAACTTTGGAAAGATCACCCCCTCGCTGACGGCGCCCGCCTGGTGACCGGCACGCCCGATCCGCTGCAGGCCGCTGGCGACCGACGGCGGCGCCTCGATCTGAATGACGAGATCGATTGCGCCCATGTCGATGCCGAGCTCGAGCGAGGAGGTGGCGACCAGTGCCTTGATGCGGCCCGCCTTGAGCAGATCTTCGACTTCGCTGCGGGCCTCGCGCGCGAGCGAGCCGTGATGCGATCGCACGAGCGGTTCGCCCGCCAGCTCGTTGAGCGCACCGGCGAGCCGCTCGGCGAGCCGCCGGCTGTTGACGAAGAGGAGCGTCGACTGGTGCGAGCGAATCAACTCCAGCAGGCGCGGGTGAATC
>CAMCNL010000178.1 GCA_945876205.1 Candidatus Sulfopaludibacter sp. SbA3 | reverse complement strand
ATTTCAAGCAGGAACGCGACGGCTCGAAGTGGATGCCGACGCGATGCGATACCACACGGTAACGAACTTCCCTGGAGACCGGAACATGCATGTACGGAGTCTCGGACGGATCGCGGCGCTCGTGTTCATCGCTTCGCTCGTGCCGGCGCTGGCATTCGCGCAGGCGTCCATCACCGGGGTGGCTCGCGACTCGTCCGGCGCGGTGCTGCCCGGCGTCACCGTCGAAGCGTCCAGTCCTGCCTTGATCGAGAAGGTTCGGACGGCCGTGACCAACGACTCCGGCCAGTACCGGATCGAGAACCTGCGGCCGGGCACCTACACCGTCACCTTCACGCTGGCTGGGTTTGCCGTCGTCCAGCGCGAAGGGGTCGAGCTGACCGGATCGTTTTCCGCCACCATCAACGGTGACCTGCGGGTCGGCGCGCTCGAGGAAACGGTGACCGTGACCGGCGAGTCTCCGATCGTCGACGTGCAGAACACGACGCAGCAGCGCGTGCTCGGCCACGACGTCATCGACGCCATTCCGACGGGAAAGACCGACAAGAACCTCGCGACGCTCATCCCCGGCGTCTCGATTGCCGGCGCGGTCAGCCAGGACGTCGGCGGCACGGCGGACCAGGTGTCGTCGCAGCTCACCGTGCACGGCAGCCGCGGCGTCGATCAGCGCCTCACGCAGAATGGCGTCTCGCTGGCCATCACCGCCAACGGCGCGAACAACATCATCGTCGCCACCAACATGAGCGCCTACCAGGAGATCGCCATCGACACCGGTGCGGTGTCGGCTGAGCTGCCGACCGGCGGTGTGCGCGTCAACTACATCCCGAAGGACGGCGGCAACCGGTTCACCGGCACCGTCTCCGCAGGCTTCGGCAACGAGTCGATGCAGGGCGACAACTTCACGGATGAATTGAAGGCCGCGGGCCTCGGCACGCCGAACTCGGTGAAGCGCCTGTGGGACTACAACCCCGGCGGCGGCGGCCCGATTCTGAAGGACAGGCTCTGGTTCCACGTCGCCTACAAGAGCCAGAAGAACGAATACTATCCGGCGGGCGCGTTCACCAACCTCAACGCGAACGATCCCAATGCCTGGACCTACGCCGCGGATCTCAACAGCCACCCGTTCAACGTGGTCGACGGAACGGATTTCCATGGCCGGCTGACGTGGCAGGTGCACCCGAAGCTGAAGGTTGGCTACAGCCACCAGGAATCGGGCTACTGCGCGTGTACTGACGGCATCAATGCGACCACCGCGCCCGAGGCGGCGCTGTATCGCAAGAGCGTCAAGCAGCGCAACATCATGGGCGACTGGTCGGCACCGTTGACCAATCGGCTGCTGGTCGAGGGCGCGTTCATCAACCGGCACCAGGATCAGCGGCGCGACGTGCCGGCCATCAACTCCAACCCGTTGATGATCTCGGTGACCGAGCAGGCCCTGGGCAACCTGGTCTACCGAACTGTGAACAATGCGGGCGCCAACCCGAACTTGCGTGTGACCTTCTTCTCGACGATGTTCATCCGGTCGTCGGTGTCGTACATCGCCGGCGGCCACGTCTTCAAGGCGGGCTTCATGTTCGGCAACGGCAACGAGGTCAACGATCTCGGAAATCCGCTGCCCGGCTCGCAGCAGGTGGCCTACCGGTTCAACAACGGCGTGCCGAACCAGATCACGATTCAGGGCTATCCGCTGAGAACGATCTACACGACCGACTCCGACTCGGGTGCGTTCGTGCAGGACAAGTGGACGATCGGCAGGCTGACGGCCAGCTACGGCCTCCGGCTCGACCACTTCAAGAACTCATCGCCCGACACCACCGCGGGGCCAACGTCCCTGCTGCCGACGCGCAACATCACGTTCCCGGCGGCCGACGGTGTCACGTTCAAGGATCTGACGCCGAAGCTGGGCGCGGCCTACGATGTCTTTGACAACGGCAAGACGGCGCTCAAGGTCAGCCTGAACAAGTACGTCGAGGGCATGGGCTCGGGCAACGCGTTCTTCGGATCGGTGCTCAACCCGATCAACCGTGTCGGCAACACCACGACGCGGTCGTGGAATGACCGGACGACGTTTCCCGCAGGCGACCCGCGGAACGGAAACTACGTCCCGGATTGCGACCTCTCCGCGCCGGCCGCCAACGGCGAGTGCGGGGCGATGGCCAACCAGAACTTCGGCCGGGCCACCGGGGGGTCCACCTACGATCCCGCGGTTCTCGACGGGTGGGGCATCCGGGCGTACAACTGGGAGTTCTCCGCGGGCGTCCAGCAGGAAGTGCTGCCGCGCGTGTCGGTGGACGTCAGCCTGTTCCGCCGCTGGTACGGCAACTTCTTCGTCGCGGACAACCGCGCCGTCGCGCCGTCGGACGTCACCGCATTCAGCGTGACCGCTCCGAACGGCGATCCGCGGCTGCCGAGCGCCGGCGACACGATCTCCGGGTTCTACGATCTCAACCCCAACAAGGTCGGCCTGGTCGACACCTACATCACGAAAGCCTCCAACTACGGCACGCAGACGGAGGTCTGGAGTGGCGTCGACGTCAACATGAGCGCCCGGATTAGAAACGGGCTCGTCGTGCAGGGCGGCACGAGTACCGGACGCACGAGCCTGGATTCGTGCGAGATCAGGGAAAAGCTTCCCGAGACGGCGATGCTCAACCCGTTCTGCGATGCCACGACACCCTGGCTCACGCAGGTGAAGTTCCTCGCGGCGTACACGGTGCCGAAGATCGATGTACAGGTGAGCGGCACGGTGCAGAACACGCCAGGCCCGATCGCCAACGCCACCTATGTTGCCAGCAACGCGCTCGTGCAGTCATCGCTCGGGCGTCCACTATCGGGCGGCGCCGCCAACGCCACGGTCAACCTGATCGCCCCAGGGACGCTCGTCGCGAACCGGATCAACCAGGTCGATCTGCGCGTGGGAAAGGTGCTCAGGTTTGGCCGTGCCCAGACGTCGATCAACCTGGATGTGTTCAACGCGCTCAATTCGAGCTCGGTGCTCTCGGTCAATTCGGCGTTCGGGGGAACCACGCCGTGGCAGCGGCCACAGTCGATCCTGCAGGCGCGCCTGCTCAAGATCAGCTGGAACCTGGATTTTTAGGGCGTGGTAACCACGAAGATCACGGAGGTTTAGCCACGAAGGACACGAGGATCACGAAGAATTTAGAAACCCAAAAGGGCGTTCTGGCTTCGTGATTTTCGTGTTCTTCGTGGCCGCCTTCGTGCCTTCGTGGCTTAGAAGCGAAGTAATCGATTGATCTTGACGATGAACGACCGGTTGGCGAGCTCGGGATAGCGCGACGGCGCGAGGCCTCCGAGCGTGTCGCGTTCTTCGTTGTAGACGACGAACAGCTCGCTGCCGGGGGCGTATTCCCAGCGGAGCCGCGCGTTGGCCGACATCAGGTGGTTGGTCGAGTTGTACTGCAGCAGCGCGCTGGCGAACATCAGCGGCGTCATCGAATAGTAGATGCGCGAACCGAGGAGCTGCGTCGTGAACGACCCTTCGACGAGATCCACCTGGTTGATGGAATAGGTCGGCTCGAGCGAAAACTGCGACGTGACCTTGAGGCGGCCGCTGCTGAGACCCACCGCCAGGCGGTGGCCGCTGTAGAACGATCCGTACTCCACTGCCGCCGTTCCCGACATCACGCGCTGCGTGCCGAGCGTATGCGCCAGCCGCACCTTGCTGGAATCGTAGCCGCGTACCGGCAAGGTGATGCCGGAGGTGATGCGGAAGGGACGCGGCAGGAACTCATACGAGTCCACGTAGCTCGCCGTGAACCGGTCGCTGTTCTGGAACTCGATGTCGAACCGTCCCTCGTCGTCTCTCGTCTCGAGGCGGCCGGCGCGGTTCTCCACGTAGTTGATCGAGCCCTGGTAGGAGTACTTCCGAACCAGCTTGCTGGCCTTCGGCCTCGGGCTGAACCTGAGCGCCCCTGAGCTCTGGCGCATGTCGTAGCGGCGGACGAACCCGACTTCGGGATTGAAGTTGTTGCCGACGGCGAGCCGCTCCAGCTCGACGCCGTAGCGGTCGCCGGCATACGACAGCGCGCCGCGGTAGCTCGCATCATCCCCTGACCGCCCGGTCGTCCGGGTGCGGGCCCAGTAGGTGTCGAAGAACAGATTCTGGAAGAAGGAGAATGCGCCGTCGACGCCGAGCACCGAATTGGATCCGCTGCCGCTCGAGTTGATGGATCGGCCGGTGGCGATCAAGCCGATGCTGCTCTTGCGCAGGATGTCGCGCTTCACGCGCACCAGGGAGAAATTCGTCGACGGCGAACGCGAGACCGTTTCGTCGCCGGTCTGGATGTTCATCAACCCGATCGCGTAGCGCCCGACGCGGCCGGTCAGCCGTCCGCCGGCGGTCAGGGGCACCACGCGTCCCTGGTTCAGTCCGATCCGCCGGCTGTAAAACAGCATCGGCGCATCGCTCGTCGGCTGGCCCGAATTGACGGCGACGCCGCCAAAGGCAAACAGTCCAGGATTCTCCAGGAAGAACTCGCGCTTCTCCGGAAAGAACAGGCTGAACCTGGTGAGGTTGACCTGCTGCTCGTCGGCCTCGACCTGCGCGAAGTCGGTGTTGTAGGTGAAGTCGGCGGTGAGGTTCTGCGTGACGCCGTACTTCACGTCGACGCCGAGGTCGCCGCCCACGTCGTTCGAGATCCGGGGACTCGCGTTGCGATCGGTCGTCAGGTCCGAGATCGCGTAGGGCTTGATCTCGAGATTCTTGGATCCCGACGGCACGTCGAGCCCGACCAGCGTCGCTGCGAGCGACATGCGGTAGAGGCCCGACCCCGCGCCCGCGCTCGGCACCGGCGCGAGGTGCGAATACTCGTTCTTCCACTTGTTCACGCGGCGCGCGTTCATCCCCCAGATCTGCGCGGCGCCTGGGCGGTAGCGCAGCGACTTGAACGGGATGGCGAGCTCCGCCGTCCAGCCGCCGTCGAATGTGCCGACGCCAAAATCAAAGACGGTGTTCCAGTCGCGATTCCACTTCTCGTTGGTAATCTGGCCGTCCTGCCGTCCGCCGATCGGATTGATCGAGAAACCCACCGCGTTGCGGCGGTCGTAGAACGTGTCGAACACGATCGCGAGCTGCTCGTTCTGGAACACGTTGGGGCTGTCCCTGCGCATCTCGTTGACGACCATGCGCTCGGGATGGCTCTCCCACATGCGCGCGCCGACGTAGACGTTGTCGTGGTCGTAGAGGATCCAGATCTCGGTCTTCTCCGTCGCCGGCACGCCTTCCTTCGGTTCGGTCTGCACGAAATCCGACGCCGGCAGCATCTCGCGATAGATCGCCTCATCCAGCTTGCCATCGAGCTTCAGCGGCGCTGTGAGAGGGATGGCGCGGACGACGACGTGTCCGGCTTCGTCTCGTGAAATGGTCTGGGGAAAGACTGGTGCAGGGGCGAGCGCGGTTTGGCCGGCCACGCTCGCCGGAGCATTCAGCAGGGCACACAGCGCGAGCAGTGCGGAGACACGCAACATCAAGGCTCGGAACCCGACTGGGGCGCGGCGATCTTACCCCGACTCGGTCGTCGCCTGGAGGCCGGCGTTTTGACAAAAGCGATGCCCGTGCCAGACTACCGCCCACTTCCAAGGAAACCGGATGTGAGGAGGAACGTGATGGTGCGCCGCCTGTGTACGTTCGTTGCGCTGCTGGGACTGGTGACAGGGACCGCCTTTGCGCAGTCCACGGATGCCCGCGCCGCCCTCCAGGCGTCGGTCAAGGCGATGGGCGATCCAAGGACGCTCCAGGTTTCCGCGGCCGGCTGGTCGTCCGACATCGGCCAGACCTACGGCCTCGAGGAAGACTGGCCGCACTACGAGGTCGCCGAGTACGTCCGCACCATCGACTACGACGCCAGGTCGTCGCGCGAGGAGTTCATCCGCAAGGATGGCAGCTACTCGCTGCAGGGACGCGCGCCCCGCGCCGACCAGCGCATGAACCAGGTCCTCAGCGGCGGATATGCGTGGAACGTCAATGGCACGACGCCGGTTCCGTTCACGCGGCTCTATCTCGACGGCGTGCCCTGGAACGACGTGCGCCAGCTGGAGCTCGCGCTCACGCCGCACGGCGCGCTCAAGGCGGCGATGGCCGCCGGTCCGGCCGCCACGGCGATTACGCTGCCGATCGTCGGCGCGTCCGACTTCGGGCTGTCGCAGTTCGGGCGCAAGGTCACGATCGTCTCCTTCCCGATCCTCGGGAGGTACAAGATGAACCTGACCATCAACGATCAGAATCTCGTGGAGCTGGTCGACACCTGGATTCCGAACCCGGTGTACGGCGACATGGACTACGAGATGCGCTACACGCAGTACAGGGACATCGGCGGCATCAAGTTTCCGATGCTGCTGCACGTCCACCACGGCGACCCGCGGCTCAATCCGGCGCACAACTTCTACGAGTACAAGGTCTCGGACGTGAAGGTGAACGTGCCGGTGGCCGCGATTCCCGTGCCTGACGTCGTGAAGAACGCGGTCCTCGCGCCGGTGCGCATCGAGAGCCAGAAGCTCGCGGACGGCGTGTGGCTGCTCGGCGGCGGCACGCACAACAGCATGCTCGTCGAGTTCAAGGACTTCGTCGCGGTCGTGGATTCGCCCAATAACGAGGAGCGGTCGCTGGCCGTGCTCGCGGAAATCGAGAGGCTGACGCCCGGCAAGCAGGTGCGCTACCTCGTGAACACGCACCACCACATGGATCACATGGGTGGCATCCGCACCTATCTCTCGCAGGGCACGACGATCGTGACGCACGAATCGAACAAGCCCTACTACCTGGAGATTCCGTTCTACCCGGCGCCATGGACGCTGAAGCCCGATCGGATGGCGATCTACAACCCGATGTACATGATCAGCCGCAGGCCGGCGCCGATCGAGACGGTGGGCGGCGAAACGCGAGGCACCGCTCAGTACGTCGTGACGGACGGCGTGAAGATGATGCAGATCCTGCACGTGCAGGACATGTCGTATGAGCTGGGCGATCCGTCGTACCGCCAGGGCAATCACAGCCAGGACATGCTGATCGCGTTCCTGCCGAAGGAGAAGATCCTGTTCAACTCGGATCTCTACTCGCCGCCCGCGCCAGGCGCGCCGCCGCCCGCCGCGACAGCGACCGCGCGAACGCTCTACCAGAACATGCTGAAGTGGAAGCTCGATGTCGGCCAGCACGTCGGCGCGCATGGCCGCACTGGCAGCAACGAGGATTTTCTCAAGGTCGTCCAGAACACGGCGCGGACGAACTAGGACGTCGCGCACCCTGAAGGGTGCGCGCTACAGGCGGCAGACCAATCGCCTGTAGCGCGTGGCCTTCAGGCCACGCGGCCGGCCTTCAGGCCACGCGGCCGCGAGCCTACCGCGCGGCCGTCATCTTCCGGATCATCCCGTCGCTCTTGCTCAGGATATAGATCTCGGCGTCGCCGCCGAGCGCGAATCGCACGTCCGCGCGGCCACCTCCATACGGCTGGCCGTACGGATCGAGTTGCCCGCGGCCTGTGCCGGTCGCGCCGCCGGGCACCACCGCGGTGGCTGTCGGCGTGCCGTTTCTGCGCACGAAGGTGTCGGCGACGATGTCGAACATGCGCCGGTTCACCGCGGCGGTGGCGCCAGGTGCCTTGTAGACAACCTGCAGCTCATGGATGGGCGCGAGCTTCGGGCTCTGGGCTTTGGACTCCAGGCCCTGGGCCGCGCGCATCTCCGCGAGATCGGCGTAGAAGATCCGGCCGGTGACGATGTCCGAGAAGATGTACTTGCCGGTGAGCAGCGGCATCAGCTTGCCGCGGTAGACGAATCCGCTGCCAATCGCCGGGCCCTCGCGATGGCTGTAGGCCGCGACCGGATAGATCGGCGCCACGGGCTTGTCGATCCCCTCGACGGTCACGGTGTCGGGTGACGGACGCGCCGCCTGATCGACCTGGCTCACGGTCTTCGTATCATTCGGTCCGCCGATGAACACGGCCTCCGGACCTTCACGCTCCGCCCATCCGTAGTTGCCACCCTTGACGATGATGTTGATCTCTTCCCAGGAGCGGTGGCCGATGTCGTTCGCGAGCAGCGTGTTGGTCACCGTGTCCCACGCCAGCCGGTGCGGGTTGCGGAAACCGTACGCGTAGACCTCTCCACGCGCGGCCGGCACGGAGACAAACGGGTTGGCATTGGCGCCGGTCGATGGAATGCGGTAGCGCCCATTGGCGCTCAGCTTGTCAGTCGCGCGCAGCGAGATGTCGGGCGTGATGCGGAGAATCTTTCCGGTCAACCCATCGAGCCGCTGCGGGATCGGATGGGTGACGCCGGGACGTTCTCCCGCGGTGCCGTCGCCCATCGCGATATAGAGGTTGCCGTAGTCGGCATCGCCGCGGCGGGCGAGCGGGTTGAAGACCATGTCGCCCATCGGATGCAGCGGATAGCTCATGCCAATGCGGATCACCTCGCGCGCGGTACCCTCGAACGTCGCGTTCCTGGTGTTCGAATCGGTCCACTCGATCAGCACCGACTCGTACGACGCGGGCCCGACAGGCGGATTGATCGCCGGCGTCACCGTGTAACCAGAGAGATTCAACGCCGGCGACGATGCGTTGGTGGGGCCAATCGCGCGCATCGGGTCGGGGCGTT
>CAMCNL010000177.1 GCA_945876205.1 Candidatus Sulfopaludibacter sp. SbA3 | reverse complement strand
GCGGTGAAGGCAAGCCTGCCGCCGCCTCGCTGACCACCCCGATTTACGAAACGACGACGTTCGTCTTCGAGAACGCCGATGCCGTGCGCCGCTACAACGAGGGCGGAAGCGGGCTGTATCTCTATTCCCGCTACGAGAACCCGACGGTGGTCGCGGTGGAGGAGAAGCTCGCGGCGGTGGACGGCGCCGAGCGGGCGTTGACGTTCGGGTCCGGGATGGCGGCAACCTCGACGCTGTTGCTGGCGCTGCTCGAGTCTGGCGACGAAGTCGTCTGCAGCGCCGCCAGCTACGGCGGAACGTATCACCTGCTCGAGGACTTCCTGCCGAAGTTTGGCATCGCGCATCGCTTCGTCACCCTCGACGAGATGCGAACGCCGGAGAAGATCATCGGCGAGCGCACGCGGATCGTCTGGTTCGAGTCACCGAGCAATCCTCACCTGCGATGCGTCGACATCAGCGCCATTGCCGCCGCGTGTCGCGCGCGCAACGTCGTCAGCGTCATCGACAACACCTTTGCGAGTCCGATCAACCAGCGGCCGCTCGAGATGGGGGTCGATCTGGTCATGCAGAGCGCCACCAAGTATCTCAACGGCCACAGCGACGTGCTCGCCGGCGTCGTCTCCGGCCGCCAGGAACTGGTGCACGAAGTCGAGATGGCGCGGCGGAAGCTCGGTGGCATCCTCGATCCGCAGCCGGCCTACGCGCTTGGTCGCGCGCTCAAGACGCTCCCGGTGCGCGTCGCGCGCCACAATGCCAACGGCATGGTGGTTGCGGCGGCGCTCGAGGGGCATGCGGCCGTTGCGCGGGTGTACTACCCGGGGCTCGATTCGCATCCCGACCACGCCACTGCGAAGCGGCAGATGTCGGGATTCGGCGGCATGGTCTGTATCGATCTCAAGGGCGGCGAGGCGGCAGCCTGCCGCGCCTTCGACCGCCTGCGCCTGATCAAGCGCGCGGCGAGTCTCGGCGGCGCCGAGAGCCTCTGCAGTCTGCCGGTGCTGACTTCGCATTGGGGGTATTCCGATGACGCGCTCGCGAAGTCGGGCGTCACCAGAGGAATGATGCGCCTGTCGCTCGGTCTCGAAGATCCAGAGGATCTGATCGCCGACCTGCGGCAGGCGCTGTCGTAATCAGCAGAGCCGGGGCGGCTCCGTTAGAACGGCCACCACGAGCCGTCGCTCCTGCCGTACTGCCGGCCATCCGCATGGCCCGCCTGGTACCCGGATTTGAAGCCATCGCGGTAGACGTTCGCGTATTGCGCGCGTGAGCCGTAACCCGCGTCGTAGTTCCGGTCGGCTGATCGATACCAGTCGTGGCGGGTCGGGTTGACCTCGCGCCCGTGCTGGCCGTCGTCGAGCCCCTTCTCGTAGCCGTCGGCATAGCCGTTGTCGAAGGCCGCGTCGCTGGTCCGGCGAGTGCCGTAGCGATCGGGGTAGGGATTCGCAGTCTGCCCGTCCGTCCGCGCGCGCCGCGCCGTGGTCGCGTTGCCGTTGCCACCGCTCCATCCGTGCTCGCGGCACCACTCCATGCCGAAGACGGGATGCCCCGCGCCGCTCTGGCAGAATGCGGGCCCGCCCGACTTCGTCCCCTTGCCCGCCTTCTTACCGGCGTTGCCTTTTCCCCTGCCTTGCGCGTCGAGGCCAGCCGAGGCCACCACCAGAGCGAGCGCGATCACCAATGCCGAAGCGCGTGTCACAAACATCGCATTTCTCCTGTCGAGCACGTGTCGTGCTCAGTCGGAGGTACTCCACGGCCCGTGCCATAGTCACAACCGGCGTGAAACAGGGGGAAATCGAGGAAAGGCGCGTGGCGACTGTCCTCCGCACCGGACGGACGCAGGAAAAATGATGAGCTGTCGATCAGGCTTTCGCGACGAGCTTCTTGTCGGTGGGCTGGTGCTCGTGGAGAAACTCGAGGGCGAGTTTCAGCACCATGTCGGTCAAGCCGTCGGCCTGCAGGTTGCCGAACTTTTCCTTGAACGCGCGCAGCGGCACGACGGCCTTGGCCATGGCGCGGTGGCCGCCCGCGCTGCCGATGTCGGAGAAATACTTCCGCACGAACTCGCCGGCGTTGCGTGAGTAGCCGAGGTTACGCACCGACATGATCAGCGAGTCGTTGACGATCCCCGAGATGATCGTCCATTTGACGTCCTCGAGCTGCAGGTAGAAGTCGGCGACGTAGGGGATGAAGTCCTCGCGCGGCGAGGCGCCGAGGAACGCACAGAATACCTGCTCCGTCATTCGGCCGTTCTGCTTCGCCTTGAGCACGTACTCCAGGCGGTCCATCGTGATTTCCGCGCCCTCCATCTTGCGAATCAGCGCCGCGTCGGCGAGCGGGTAGAGGTACGAGAACGCGTCGATGTCGACGCGGTTGGCCTGCCGGTTGAAAAACAACGTATCCGACTTGATGGCGTAGAGCATCGCCGTGGCGGTGCGCTCGGAGATGTTCGCATCGACCGCGCGCAGGTGCTCGGTCAGGATCGTCGAGGTGGATCCGTAGTCGGGCCGGATGTCCTTGAATACCGCACTGTAGCCCGGTTGTTCCGGGTGATGGTCGATCACCAGGTCCACGCGATCGATCAGACCCCGGAAGTAATGCGGCTGCACGTCGACCATGGCGACGCGCTCGAACTCGGACACCTGCTCGGGGCGGATGATCTCGATGTGGATGTCGAGCAGGTTGAGCATCCGCAGGTTCTCGGGGCGGGTCACCCCCTCGATGGCGGCAATGATGGCGGTCTGCTTGGTGCGGCGCAGGACGTTGCGCAACGCGAGCGCGCTCGCCAGCGCGTCGGGATCGGGATCGTTGTGAGTGAGAATAAGGACGCGGTCGGCGTCGTGGAAGAACCGCTGATACTGCTGAACTCGGAGGCGGGTGAGTGACCGGGAGAACTCGGTCAGGAGCGGCCCACCGAAGAGCTCGGACAGCGCCAGGTAGTTGTTTTCAGGGAACTGCGCCTTCAGCTCTTCTTCGCGCTTGCGGAAGTCCCGGATGCCGACGCCCAGCACGTAGACCAGGGTCCCACCGGCATCGCGAATCGCCTCGAGCACCTTCTTGAGGTTGCGGAGGCCGGTATCTTCGACGATGACGCAGGTGCCGGGTGTGACGTCCGCTTTCAGGTAGGTGTCTGTGCGCTTGGGATCCGCGGCGGTGACGTTCATGCCGGCGTCGTGGAGCCGGCGGGCGAGCGGCTTGCTCTCGACGATGAAGTCGACTTCGAAGCTGGGCAGGAGGATCTCGTCGAGCATCCTGATGACCAGGTCGGTCTGGCAGACGGCGAGACACCTCATTGACTAACCTTTGATTATACGCCTCGTTTTTGCCCTCGGCCTGATTCTGACCGCGATGGTGGCTCCGGTTCGTGGCCAGGAGCGCAATGGCCCTGCGCCAGGCGCTTCGCCCGGGGTGCCCTGCGCCTCCTGCCTCATCATCGAGGTCGCCCAGCCCGGGAGTCTCCCTGCCGAGGTGCTGGACGCCCTGGGAACGACAGGAACCCGGATTGCCGTCCCCCTCAGGCCGGGCGATGCGGTGCCGTCCGGGCCCGCCGTATCGATCGTGGTGATCGCCCCAGTTGTCTCATCGACCGCCGATGCCGCGGTATTTGCGGTGCGCACCCTGGTCACCGAGGTCCGCGCGGCGCGTCCGAACCTCCTCATCGCCATCGATGCCGACGCGTTGATGGCTGCTGGCATCCCCGTCGAGCCGCTGCGCGCGTATGTCGATGCCGTGGTGGGACAGGCCGAAGGATGGCGGCGTCTGCCGCGCGTCGACCGTCCAACCGTCGATGAGCTCGTGCGGCTCTCGCTGACGCCCAACGTTGATCGCGTCGTGATGGCGCTCGGAGAGGTCGATCCCCGCGTCCTCGTGGAGTTCGCGTCGCGTGCGGCAACGCGGGTGGACGTGACGGCGGCGCGTCCGCTCACGGCGGAGGAAATCATCGCCCGTCACCAGGCGCAGCGGCGGCGGCAGGACGAGGTCGTGCGATCGACGATCGCGTCCGGCACGACCGTCCTGAACTTCGAGCTGCCCGGTTTCGCCGCGCCGGTGAATATCACGGCCGACACGACGATCTTCACGCGGCCAGAGCAGACTGACATCGAGCACAGGAATCTGCTCGTCAACGGCTCAACCATCGCGGGGGGGAATGCGGATGCCGCGCCTGCACTGCCGCTCATCGAGCCCGAGCGTGTCGGCACCGCGCCGCTCGTCATCGCGCTCACCGATGCGTATCGCTACGAGCTTCAGGGCGAGGAGTCGATCGACGGCGACCGCACCTACCTCGTCAGGTTCGAGCCGATCACGGCGGGCGTCATTGCCCGAGGCCAGGCGTGGATCGGCGCCGATGACTTTTCGCTGCGCCGATTGCAGATCATCCAGTCGGCCCTGCGCGGGCCCATCGTCTCGTCGGAGCAGATTGAGGAGTTTGGCGCGTTCATCGTCGAGGGACGCCACGTCAGGCTGCCGGTGCGGACGCAGATCTTTCAGTTGTACGACGGCGCCGGCTACCGCACCCCGATCCATCGAACGATCGCGCTGCCGCGCTACGACCTGAACCCGGTCGACTTCGATGCCCGGCTTGGCGCGGCCCACGCCTCGTCCAGCGTGATGCTGCGCGAGACGCCGCAGGGCCTGAAGTATCTGCTCAAGGACGAGCACGGCGCGCGGCAGGTGGCGATCCATGCAGGACAGCGCATTCGGGCTCTCGTCATGGGGCTGTTTCTCGATCCGAACATCTCGAAGCCCTTGCCCTTCGCCGGCCTGAGTTACATCGATCTCAACCTGTTCAATACCGGCGCGCAGGTCAGCGCGTTCTTCGCCGGCATCTATGGCGAAGCGACGTGGAGCGTGCCGTCGATCCGCGGCACGCGGTGGCAAGTCGATGGCGCGGCGTTCGGGATCGCCACGCGCTACTACGACCGCGTGTTCCGCGCGGGCCTCGAGCGGTATGCGGAGAACATCCGGCAGCGGCCTGCGCATGTCTCGGTGAGTGCCATGCATCCGCTCGCGGCGCGGTTCCGCGTTCGAGCCGGCTATTCGCTCGACGTCGTCGGCTTCTATCGCGGCAGTTCGACGGCACGGGCGTTCCGCGTACCGGCGACCTCGGTGGCTCACGGGTTCATGGGGGCGATTGAAGGGGAGCGCGGTCCATGGGCGGCGCGGGTCTGGTGGAATCCCGCGCGGCGGCAAGGGTGGCGCCAGTGGGGACTGCCGGGGACGTTTGATGCCGGCCAGCGCGATTTCCAGAGATACGGCGCGAATGTGACTCGCACGATCACGCTGCGCCCGGTGATGTCGTCGCGGGTCGAGATGTCATGGATGAGCGGCCACGACCTCGATCGGTTCAGCCTCTTCAGCTTCAACAGTTTCGACAATCGTTTGCACGGCTACCCGGCTGCCAGCCTTCGCTACGACCGCGCCGTCATCGCGCGCAGCGTGACGAGCGTCGGGAGGAAGGGTGTGCGCCTCGATGGCTTCGCCGACCTGGCGCTGGTGCGCGACCCTGGTTACGGCGATGCCGCCCGGGGGTATCCCGGTGTCGGGGCAGCGATCGAGCTGGCCGGACCACTCCGGACGTTGTGGTCAGTCGAGTGGGGCTACGGCATCAAAGCCAGGCAGCCGGATGGTCGAATGGGCACGCACTCGTGGCAGATCATGGGCTATCGAATCTTCTGACGCGCCGTTATAGGATCACGTCGATGAGAGTGGTCGCAACCGCGACGGTCGTGGCGCTGGCCGTGACGGTGGTCTCGGCGCAATTGCCGATCTTCCGCGGGGGGATCGACCTGGTGAACTTCGGTGTCACCGTCAGCGACAAGCGCGGCACCTACATCAGCGACCTCGCCCGGGACGACTTCGACATCTTCGAAGACGGCAAGAAACAGACAGTCACATTCTTCGCGCGTGGCGACGAGAGCGAGACCGCTCCGGAGCTTCATGTCGGCCTGCTCTTCGACACCAGCGGCAGCATGGGCGAAGACATCAAGCTGTCGCGGTCGGCCGCGGTCAGGTTTCTCAACACGCTCAGCGACGCCAAGGACATGACGCTGGTCGACTTCGACACGGAAGTGCGCGTGGCGAAGTACGGACAGCAGGATTTTCCCAGGATGGTCGAGCGGATCCGCGCGCGGCGGCCCGACGGCAACACGGCGCTGTACGACGCGCTGGGCGTGTACCTCGACGGCGCCTCCGACGACGAAGGGCGCACGATCCTGGTGCTCTACACCGACGGCGGCGACACGCGCAGCACGCTGGCGTTCAGCGATGTGATGACGCTGATCCGGGCGTCGGATGTCACGATCTACGCCGTCGGTTTCCTGGAACACCAGTCGAGCAGCGTGCGCGTCGAGCAGCGCGCGCGTCTCTACCAGATCGCCGAGGCGACAGGGGGGCAGGCGTTCTTCCCATCCGCGATGAAAGACGTGGAAGTCGACTACGACAAAATCGTTGCGCAGATCCGGGCCCAGTACAGCGTCGGCTACACGTCCACCAATACCAGGCAGGACGGCCACTGGCGCAAGGTCGAGATCAAGGTGAAGCGTCCCGATCTCAAGGACCTCAAGATCCAAACCCGCCGGGGCTACTTCGCACCCTACAACGAACGACAGTAGAATTGAGGGTCGGCCGCGCAGAGCACGGCCGCGTCCTACTGTCGATGCCTTCATTACACGATCGTTTCACGCTCGTCAGCGATTTCGAGGTGGCCGGCGACCAGGTCCGCGCCGTGCCCGAGCTGATTGACGGGCTGAACCGCGGCGACAAGAGCCAGGTGCTTCTCGGCGTCACCGGTTCGGGCAAGACGTTCACCATGGCGCAGGTCATCGCGTCGGTGAATCGCCCGACGCTGGTGATGGCGCACAACAAGACCCTGGCCGCGCAGCTCTACCAGGAGTTCAAGCGCTTCTTTCCCGGGAACGCCGTCGAATATTTCGTCAGCTACTACGACTACTACCAGCCCGAGGCGTACGTGCCCGCGACCGACTCGTACATCGAGAAGGAAGCGACGATCAACGACGAGATCGACCGCATGCGGCTGTCGGCCACGCGCTCGCTGTTCGAGCGGCGCGACGTCATCATCGTCGCCAGCGTCTCCTGCATCTACGGCCTCGGTTCGCCGGAGGCGTACTACGGAATGCTGCTGCCGCTCGAGCTCGGCCAGCGGATCAACCGCGACGAGATCCTGCGCAAGCTCGTCGAAATCCAGTACGAACGCAACGACACGGAGTTTGGCCGCGGCACGTTCCGCGTCCGCGGCGATATCGTCGAGGTCGTGCCGTCGTACGAAGAGCATGCGCTCCGCATCGGGCTGTTCGGCGACGAAGTGGACGAGCTCGCCTGGTTTGATGCGCTGACCGGAAAGGTCCTGAAGCGCCTCGACAAGATCGCGGTGTATCCCAAGTCGCACTTCGTGACGTCGCGGGATCGCACGAAGCTCGCGGTCGGGACAATCAAGCAGGAGCTGGACGAGTACCGGGGCTACCTCGAAAAGGAGGGCAAGCTGCTCGAGGCCCAGCGGCTGCATCAGCGGACCATGTTCGATCTCGAGATGATCAAGGAAATCGGCTACTGCCACGGCATCGAGAACTACGCGCGCCACCTGACCGGCCGCGCGCCGGGTGCACCGCCGCCGACCTTGCTCGATTACCTGCCGGACGACTCGCTGGTCATCTGCGATGAAAGTCACCAGACCGTGCCGCAGGTCCGCGGGATGTATTTCGGCGACCGCTCGCGGAAAGAGGTGCTGGTGTCGTACGGTTTCCGTCTGCCCTCGGCGATGGACAACCGTCCGCTGACCTTCGCTGAGTGGGAGGAGCGCGTCGGCCAGGTGGTCTTCGTCTCCGCCACGCCCGGCCCGTACGAGCTCGCCAAGGCCCAGGGCGTCGTTGTCGAGCAGGTGATCCGGCCGACCGGCCTGATGGACCCGCCCATCGAGGTGCGGCCGGTGCGCGGCCAGGTGGACGACCTCCTCAAGGAAATCCGCGACCGGGCCGAGCGCAAGGAGCGCGTGCTCGTGACGACGCTGACGAAGCGGATGGCCGAGGACCTCACGACCTACTACCAGGAGCTCGGCGTCAAAGTCCGGTACCTGCATTCGGACATCGATACACTTGAACGTATCGAGATCCTGCGCGATCTTCGGCGCGGGGTGTTCGACGTCCTGGTGGGCATCAACCTGTTGCGGGAAGGCCTCGATCTGCCGGAAGTCTCGCTCGTCGCCATTCTCGATGCCGACAAGGAAGGGTTCCTTCGGTCAGCCGGTTCGCTGATCCAGACATCCGGAAGGGCCGCTCGAAACGTACATGGCAGTGTGATCATGTACGCCGACACGATGACCGCCTCGATGAAGTCCGCGATTTCCGAGACCGAGCGCCGCCGGGGCCTGCAGGCGGCCTATAACGTCGAGCACGGCATCACGCCGGAGTCGGTCGTGCGGCAGATAGACGATGTGCTCTCGAGTGTGTACGAGCGTGATTACATGACCGGACCGGCGGCGCGGGATGGTGAGACATTCACGACCCAGGCGGAGCTCGATGCCGAGATCGGCCGTCTGGAACACGAGATGAAGGCGGCGGCGGCGAACCTCGATTTCGAGCGGGCGGCGTTCCTGCGCGACTC
>CAMCNL010000176.1 GCA_945876205.1 Candidatus Sulfopaludibacter sp. SbA3 | reverse complement strand
ACTTCGCCAAGGAACTCTACAAGGCGTCGCAGTCACGCAACCAGGAGACGGTGAGCGCGATGTCAGAGAAGTTGAATGAGACCTGCGCGAACTGCCACAAGGTCTATCGCGACGTGGGAACGTCTGAGGGAGGCGGTCTCGGGACGGATCGCTGTAAGCAGTAGGCAGTAGGCGGGGACGGCGCTGGCGCCGTCCCCTGACTCTGAAGCGCTGCGGTCTCTAGAAGTCCGCGGGTACGGCGAGCTGGCCGCCGTCCCAGTCCTTGACCGAGCCGTCCGAGGCTTTCACGTAACCAAGCAGGCAACCGTTCGACTTGTCCCTGAGGACGTGGCACCGCGCCTTGATGGTGTCGCCGATCTTGACGTATTCCTTCGTGACGCCGATCCGCTCGAGCCCCTGACGGCTGGTGCCTTCAAGCGCCCACAGCTGCGGCTCGCCGCCATTCGCGCCCTTCACCTCGATATAGACGAACGAGTGCGGCACGAGGAGGTGCAGCTCCTTGACGACGCCCGTGACGTCGGTGAACGCATCCTCGTACAAGCCGTGGGAATGGTGCGCCCCCGCCGGCATCGTCAGCGCCATCAGGCCAACGACAACGAAACCCAATGTAAACCGCATAATGTATGCCTCCAGCAGTAGCCTAATAAGAATCAATAAGAGTCTTCACGTCAAGTCGCCCGCCTGCGTGCCTATGGGGCTGGACATCTCGTCCGGCGTATTGCGCGTCAATACAGGTTCCGGGTGGCGATGAAGGTCTCGGGGGTGCCGTCGGCGGGATTCACGAACGTGATGTCTTTCGGGTCGCGCCGCGGCGTATCGATCGCAAGAAACGCGAACGGATGTTCGAGGACCGTCAGGCCGTGCACCGTCCCCTTCTTGAAGAAGACGAGCCGCCCTGGCGTGACCTCGATGGGCCCCGAATCGCCCATGAAGATCGTCCCGCGTCCGGCGATGACCAGCAGGTACTCGTCGCAGGTCGCGTGATAGTGCGCAGGCACGTCGCGGTAGATGCGGAAGACGCGGCAGCTCGCCTCGGGTTCGTCCGTGAGGCGCGTATCGATCAGCATCGTGTCGGACGAATCCGGGAAGCGCTTCACGATCGCATCGAGGTCGTAGTCGCCCTGCTTCGGCATCATGTTCATTTCCTCGCCAGGCGATCGCGCGTCGTCTTCAGCGTAAAGGTGAGCGACTCGCGTGGAATGCTCGTCACGAACGGACCGACCGCCCAGCCCAGTCCCATCGGAATCCCGCGCGTCAGCGACACCGACTCGCACTGCAGGTAGACGCCGCCGTCGCGCGCGAGCAGGCGCCAGTAGGTATTCAGCCGCCACAGGTAGCCGCTGTCGTGACCGACGGGCAACTCACGCTCGGTTGGCGTGCCGGGATCCTCGATCTCCGCGATGCGAGTGCTGTGGATGCGGCCTTCCGCCCGGTCGGGCAATGGCCTGCTGAAACGCGCCTCGTGCTCGCTGTTGACGACGACCGTGATGACCTTCTTCATCAGGAAGCGGAGATAGAAGCGGAAGGTATCGCCGTTCCTGGAATTCAACCGTGACCGGGCGACGACAGGTTTATAGATTTGCGCGTGGGCGTTGTAGTCCTGGAGCAGGGCGAGCGCCTGGTCGATGGTCGCGCCAGGGACGAACGCGAGGCCGAGCCAATGATGGACGAGCGCGTCGGGGACATCGATCTCGGCCCCGCCGTCGAGGGTCTTCTGCGTCTCGATGATGAGGACGCCGCGGCGCAGCTCATCGCGGCGGGCCTGCTGCTGCGCGGTTGAAAGCGAGTCAATCCAGAGGAACGCGCCGCGGTCGAGGCGGCTCTCGGTGACACGGATATACCGGTCGAAGTTCACGACCGAACGTGTCGAGAGGTCCGCGGCCGCGGCCGGCGCCGGAAGGAGTACGAGGAGCAACGCGGCGAACGCGGCTATCGTTGCGCCCGACAATGGTGACGCCGGGCAGCCAGTCGGGAGATCATAGAGCGCCATCATGAAGAGCCATCATACGGCGCCCGCCGTTCTCCTTCTCACGCTTGCCGTGGCCTCCGCGCCAATCGTGGCCTGGGAAATTCCGACCGACAACGGAACGATGGGCAAGGACACCGTTGCGGCGATCCTCGCCGCCAACGACTATCCCGAAACCACGTCCTACAGACAGATCGTCCAGTTCATCGATTTCACGGCCCACGGGCAGGATTTCACGCAGGCCGTCATCACGCTCACGCCAGATCGGCCGCGGCTGCGCAACGGCAGGAAGCTCGTCGTCGTCGGCGCCGAACCGGGCAGCGAATACGGGATGGACTTCGTTTCAACCGTGGAAGGCAAAGAGGGACCCGGCGTCTGGCTCGCGAAGCGCGGCGTCACGTTCGTCGCGCTGACGCGGGTGGGACGCTGGAACTTCCTCGCGCCGGAGGGAGACGGCTCCTGGGCCAGCGTGCCGATCGATCGGCGAATGCCGATGTTCAGCCGCGGCCAGAAGGCTCACTGGCTGCCGAGCGATTACGAGGCGAAGCCATCGGGCCTGAGCGGGAGCGCGTCCGTCAGCGTCAGTGCCACCTACCGGTTTCCCAGGAAGGGGACCGAGCTCGAGAAGCAGATGCTCGCGGCCACGCCCGGCGTCTTTCTCGAGGGGTACCGCCGTGCGCTCGAAAGCGCCGTCGTCGATCGCAGGAAGTCGCTCGTCCTCTTCTGGGGGATGTCGACCGGAGGGGCAAGCCTCTATCCGCTCGCCAGGCATTACGCGCCTGACGGGTATCTCGGGTGGGGCACCAGTTCGACCGGCCTCGCCTACGTGAACAGCCGCACGAGCGTCGGCAACTTCAACGACGTCTACGAGCACAGCGCGCTGCGGGTGCGCGAGCGCGGCCTGGACGACTTCGAGTTCTATACCAAGCATGTCGATGCCGCGACACGGGCGGCGTGGTGGAAGGCGGCGCTGCGATCGCCGCGCTTCAAGAGCACGGAAGATGCGGCGATGCAGTTCGGCTCGGCGGCGCTGACCGAGCACGGCATGCGCCTTTGGCACTCGGATTTTCTACCGCCGGCGGAGCGCAAGGCCGGGCTTGCGGCGTTCATGCAGGCGATGTTCGAGGCGAGCTATCCGCCGGCGGAGCTCAAGAAAGTCGCGGTGCTCGATCTCAACGGCACCGAGGACGAGACGCTGCCGCCGACGACGGTCGATGCGAACCGGACGGTGATGGAGCCGTACGCGAAGAAATACAGGGTGGGCCGCATCGAAGGGCTGCATCACTACCTGTTTACGCAGGAAAGCATCAAGATTGTCGGAAGCACCTGGATGCGCTACATCGACTCAGGCTATTTCGAGTAATATTCGCGGCGGAGACGACACGATATGACGCATATGCGACCCTTCCTTGCAGCTCTTGTCCTCACACTCACACTCGGCTCATACATCGCGCTCGCGCAGCAGCCGGCCGCGCCGCCGCCGCCCATGAGTTTCTTCGTGACCAGCGTGTCAAAGGGAGACGGCGGAAACTACGGCGGCCTGGCTGGCGCGGATGCACATTGCCAGATGCTCGCGCAGGCGGCCGGACGCGGCAACGTGCGCTGGGTGGTTTACCTGAGCACGCAGGGTCCCGGCGCGGTGAACGCGCGTGACCGCATCGGCCGCGGTCCCTGGTACAACGCGCGCGGCGCCATTGTCGCCGCCGACCTCAACGAGCTGCACGGCGACACGCTGGAGATGGCGCGCGTCGGCAATCGTCTCAACAAGAACACCGCGCGGGATGAAAAGGGCGAATACATCAAGGGTTCCGGCGACATGCCGAATCAGCACGACATCCTGACGGGCTCACAGCCTGATGGCCGTGCCTTCACCGACGGCATGGACCACACCTGCAGCAACTACACGAGCAACGTCGCCGGCCGTGGCAACGTGCACCTGGGCCACCACGACAAGATCGGCAATGGCAATGGATCGTGGAACTCCGCGCACGCG
The DNA here is from genome assembly GCA_945876205.1 of Candidatus Sulfopaludibacter sp. SbA3. GTDB lineage: Bacteria > Acidobacteriota > Vicinamibacteria > Vicinamibacterales > UBA2999 > CANNDT01. Next base: position 4,785 of record CAMCNL010000176.1, on the reverse strand, counting down.
AGCCGCGGTTGCAGCCAGCCGGAACTGCTCCCCACGGGCGGCAACGGCTACCTGTACTGCTTCGCGCCGGGTAACTAGGTCGGTGGCTGGGTAGCTAGGGGGCTGGGTAGCTGGCCTCCGGCTACCCGGCCACCCACCCCGGCCACCTAGCTACTCACCCAGCCACCGAGCTACCCAGCTACCAATTCAAAACGACCACTGGCCGCCGATTTCATACAGGCGGCCGGGTAGAAACGACGTCGGCTGCAGCCAGCTCGAGCCGTAGTTGGTGTTGAGCGTCACGACATCGCTCGCGTTGAGCGTGTTGTAGACGTCGAAGTTGATCTGCAGCCGCCCCCGCGGCAGCGTCAGGAATTTCGTGAGCCGCAGGTCGATCTGCGTGCGCCGCGGCTCGAACATCGTCTGTGGCGCCACCAGCGGGATCGCCACGCTGGCCGTGCAGGGGGTGCGGCCGCTGCACGCCGCGAGATCGCGTCCGAGCGAGGGCGCGACGGTGGCGTTGGGCACGGTGTAGTTGGCGGTGATCATCGGTCCGGCGACATTCTGCAGCGTGCCGCTGATCGCGAACTGGCCCGGAAGCGGAACGCTGCCGTTCGCCTTCAACTGCGCGTTGGCGCTCCACGGCGTCACCGCCTTGCAGATCTTCTTTCCGTCCACCGTCGTCGCGGTGAACGGCGTCGGCGTGCGCGACACCCCGGGCAGGCTGGCCGCGCTACCGGCGCCTGGAGAATCCACGTCGAAGCACGCGTCGTTGACCGTCGTGCCAGTATCGACACCGGCGCTGAACTGCGCGCCCGACCGCAGCCGCGTGTTCAGGCTCAGGCTGACGAAGTTCGAGACGTAGGTTTCCTTGCCGTAGCCTTTTGCCTGGCCGACGAGGTTCGTGACGCGTCCGAACCTGGCCGGCGTGATGTCGTACAGGCCGCAGACCTGGTAGCCGCCGCCGCCCGGGAGCCGCGCATCGCTTGGCGCCGTCACGCAGAACGGATTGTGGTCGGCCGGGGTGATGTCGCGGTTATCGGTGACGAGGAAGTTGTTGTACCAGTTGCGGTAGTACCCGGCGGTCACCGACATGCCGCCTCCGAGCTGGTGCTGCACCTCGGTGGCGAAGTCCCATAGATAGTCGCGCGCGCCCCATCCGTGAATCACATCGTCCGAGTACTGCGTGGCGTTGGCGTTGACGCGTCCGAAGTTGGCGTTGTTGATCGCGCCGCATTCGCCGTTGGCCGCGAGGTTGACGAGGTTGCAGTCGGGGTTGTAGTTGCTGTTCGCATCGGTCCACGTCCGCGACGCGCTCAGCACCGACCGGGTGACGGGATTGTTGTCAGCGGCGATGGCGATGGCGGTCTTGCCGACGTAGCGCCCGAGCGACGCCTTCACCGCCGTCCTGCCGGTGCCGAACAGATCGTAGGCCGCACCCAGCCGCGGGTTCAGGTCCTTCCAGTTCGGCACGTCGTAGACCGGCTCGAACTCGCGCGCGGGCACGAACTTGGTCGCCGGCATGGACTGATCGGGGACGTAGGCGTTGTAGTAATCGAACCGCAGGCCGGCGTTCATCGTCAGCCGCTTGAACGTCCATTGATCCTGCGCATAGATCCCGAGGTCGGCCTTGATCCGCTCCTTCCGCAGGTAGGGCGTCGCGAGCTGCGTGATCGTCGTCGGCACGCCGCGGAGGAACGTGTAGTTGTAGTCGCTCCACGAATACTGGTGCAGGTTCTTGACGCCCTGTCCGAGCTGGAAGCCGGTCTTGAACGTGTGCGAGCCGGTGATGTACGACACGGCGAAGCGCTGCGCATAGCGGTCGCTGTCCTGCAGGTCCTGCAGCGTATCGGGCGCGCCATAGACGAAGCCGGTGGACGATTCCGTGATGCGGATCGAGTCGGTGCTGACGCCGGGGTTCGCGACCCTCGGCCAGTGCGAGATGGTGATCGAGAATCCGCCTTCGAGCAGCAGGCGGTCGGTCTTTGGCGCCGACCATGAGACCTGCGACAGCACCTGCGGCCAGAAGCGCAACTGGGCGTCCGCTTCAGGCGCCGTCGTGGTGACGGCGGTCAGTCCCGTGCCCGAGTAGCACTTGCAGTTCTTCTGCACGTCGGCAAAGAAGTTGAACTTGTTGCGCTGCGAGGCCTGCCACGTCACGCGCAACGAATGCGACTTGTAGTACTCGTTGGGCTGGAACGGACGATCGGGATCGGGCGTGTAGAACGGCGAGCCCTGCGTCTTGTTCCAGAACGTGTTCGCGCGCTGGTTCCTGTTGCCCCAGATCCGCTCGGCGGCAAAGAACCAGATCCTGTCCTGCTTGATCGGTCCGCCCACGGTGCCCCAGCCGTCGTAGATGTTGATCACCTTGCTGGGCAGGGTGACGCCGCGCGCGCGGAGGTTGTCGCCGAAGTTGTCGCTGGCGAGGTGCTCGTTGGTGAACAGGCCCGAGACCATGAACTTGAAGGTGTTGCCGCCCTCCTTGGGAATCATGTTCATCGCGACGCCGCTCATGTCGCTCTCGGCCGACACGCCGCCGGTCTCAACCGTCGTCTCCTGCACGGTGATCGCGTTCAGGATGTAGCCGTTGTTGCCGTCGCCTTCCATGTTCTCCACGCGCATGCCGTCGAACTCACGCTTGAAGCCGGTCTTGCCGTGGAAGGTCGTGCCGTTGCCGCCCGCGTTGTAGGTGCCCAGCGAACCGCCGACATCCGCAAGGCCCGCGGTCGTCATGCCCGGCGTCAGGTTGACGACGTTGATGGCCGTCTTCTGTCCGCTCGGCAGCGCTTCGAGCAGCTCGCTCGAGAGGACCCTCTGCTGGCGCGTGTTCTGGGTGTCGATCAGCGGGGTCTCGCCGCTGACGGTGATGGTCTCTTCAAGGGCGCCGACCTGCAGGTCGGCGTTGATCGTGGCGGTGAATCCACCAGGGAGCTGGACGCCTTCGCGCTTGACGCCGTTGAACCCGACCAGCGAGAACGTCACCGTGTAGGTGCCCGGGCGCAGATCGACGATGTTGAAGCGGCCCTGGCCGTCGGTGACGGCTGTGCGGACCTTTTCGATCAGGACAGGACTGGCGGCTTCCACCGTCACGCCCGGGAGCACCGCGCCCGAGCTGTCCCGCACCACGCCCGCAATCCCGCTGGCCTGCTGCGCCCACAGGGGCGTGGCCATCAGGAGCGCGCACACGAAGATGACGACGTACAGGGGTCTGACCGTCCGCTGCGTCATTGATCTCTTCCTCCGCTGATTTATCTGGGGTTCTTCTCCGCGTCGCGAGCGATTTCCAGGATGTGCTTCAGGGCGTAGTTCCCCTCGTGGCAGGCGTATTCGTAGAGCAGGCCCGCGTTCTGCCAGAAGGTATACGCGCCGCTCCAGGGGCGCGTCCAGGTGGCGGCGTCTTCGACGGTGAACTCGAAGTCGATGCGATCGGCGCCGACGCGCGTGTATCGTTCGACCAGATGCAGGTTGGCGCCGGCGCCGCGGAAATCGGTCTGGTCGGTGAAATTGGTGGTGTCGACGACGAGCGTGTCGCCATCCCAGTGGCCGCGTGCGTCGCCGAGCCAGAGGCGAACCGTGGACGGCAGGTGCGGCGAGTTGTCGAGCGGGATGATGCGCGTCTCGTGGATCTCCTCCTGGAGGATAGCCACGTAGCCGGGTCCCTGCACGATCTGGAAATTGTTGTTGTTGTTGGTCGGCAGGTTCGGCAGCGGCCGATAGATGATGCAGCGATCCCGCACCGTCATGTCGGTCCACGTATCCGGATTGTCTGCCTTGGCGCGTGCCGCGGCGAGCCGCTTCACGCGAGCCTGTCCTTCGGCCGTCAGCGCCGGCACCTTGCCGTTGGGCGGGTCGTAGACGATCGACGTGCGACGTGACGCGACGACCTTCGAGCCGTGCTCCCACCAGACTTCGTTGTAGGCCTTTGATACGTCTGCGTCAGTGCCGACGCTGCCCTCACGGGCGTCGACGTTCTGACGGGTCACCATGTCTTTCTCGTACGCCGCCGCCTCTGCCTCGGTCAGGAATTCCTTGTTGGCAAACTGCGCGGGCCGCTCGAGCGGCGTGACGGTGCCGTTGTTCCACACCCCCTGGAGATCCGGATCGCCCCAGGGCGTACGCGGCGTCGTCTGGCTCAGCGCCGCCGCAGGCAGAAGCACGAGTGCGGCGACGGCGAGTAGAAGAACGCAACCGGTAAAACGAGGATGAATGCACATATCGGGATGCGCTGGCAGCGTAGCTTACCGCTTCCAGCACTCAAGTCAACAGCGGTGCCGTGCGGTTTGTCAGGTGTTGCCGGGGTTGCCGGCCGTGTTGCCGGCTGTCAGTTGCGCGGTCTCTCCAGAATGCTGCGCGCTCATGCCCCACCACGAATTCGGGCCATCATTCCCCCGTGAAACCGCCCATCCAGCTCCACTACGATCCAGATGACGCGCTGGGCCTGATGCTCGGCGGCGGCGGCGCGCGCGGAGCCTACCAAGCCGGCGTGCGTCGTGGAATCGCCACACGTTTTCCGAATCTCCTCTTTCCGATTCTCACTGGGATTTCGGCCGGAGCCGTGAACACGATCCATCTCGCTGCGCACGAGGGGACGCTGATGAAGGCCGCTGACGATCTGATCACGCTCTGGCTCGGGCTCTCGCCGGAACGGGTGTACGACGTGCGACCCTCGCCGCTCCTGCGCACTGTCGTCGGCTGGGGCGCGCGGCTGATGTCTGGCGGCATCGGAACTGGCCGTGAGCCGATGCGCGGCATGGTGGAAACCGACCCGCTGCGCCCATATCTCAAGAGGGCGCTCGATCGAGCGCC
>CAMCNL010000175.1 GCA_945876205.1 Candidatus Sulfopaludibacter sp. SbA3 | reverse complement strand
GGCATCCTTGGTCGCCTGACGCTGTGAGTCGTTGAAGTACGCGGGCACGGTGATGACCGCATCGGTGACCTTCTCGCCGAGGTAGTCCTCGGCGGCGGTCTTCAGCTTCTGCAGCACCATCGCCGAGATCTCGGGCGGCGAGTACCGCTTGCCGCGCACCTCGACCCACGCGTCGCCGTTATCAGCCTTCGCGACCGTGTACGGCATGCGCGCGACTTCGGTCGCAACCTCGCCGTGCTTCCGGCCCATGAAGCGCTTGATTGAAAAATCTGTGTTCTCGGGATTGGTCACGGCCTGCCGCTTGGCGACCTGGCCGACCAGCCGCTCACCGTCCTTCGCGAAACCGACGACGGATGGGGTTGTGCGGCCGCCTTCCTGGTTCACGATGACGGCGGGTTCCCCGCCTTCCATGACCGCGACGACCGAGTTCGTCGTGCCGAGGTCGATTCCAATGACTTTGCTCATGATTGTGAGAGCCCCCCTGGCTCGATTTCAATGATAGCAAGATATGAGTGCATGTCAAGCATATGATCTTATCTATTTAGACTCATATCTCCAAGATGATTAGGGTCAGACCCCAGCTAGGGCTCAGATGGGGTCTGACCCCATCTAGAGCTTGTCGATGAGGTCTGGCGGTTGTTCGCGGCTGATCGCGTCGGATACGTCCATGGCCAGCCCAGCGCCGAGCACGCCCATGTCGGTAATGAGTGAGGTAACCAGCTCGAGTGGTGTTGATTCGAAATATGGGTTCCGGACGATGACCCCTGCGGGTGGCGATTCCCAGATCTCGCGCGCGGCTCCCTCGCGCATGACCAGGCGGGCGCCAACGGCGTGGCTCACGAACTTGTCTCTCGTGGCGACCACGTGGACGGGCACGCCTTGTTGCCCAGCCGCGGCGGCCAACATCCGGGTGCCGCTCTTGTTGAGGAACCACTCGGGCGCCACGGCGTCAGCGCCGAAGACGACCGCGTCGGCCGCGCCGAGCGCCTGGCTGATCGCCGCATCGCTGAAGTAGGTCACCGCAATCCCCGCGGCCGCCAGACGTGAGGCCAGGCGGCGCCCCTCGAGCGCCGGACGGCTCTCACTGCACGACACGCGCAGTGGCCGGGTGGCGGCGATGCGCTCCAGCACGGTCATCACCGTGCGGCTGAAGGAAATCGTCACCAGCCGAAGCGGTCCTGAGCCGTCGGCCTGGAAATACCCCGCCGCCACGCGAGCCAGCGCGTCAGGGGCCCGGCCAACCCGGGCCGCAAATGCCTCCAGCCGTTCGGCCGGACGATCCGACGCGACCACTTCGAGTGCCGCGTTCCACACCGACGCCATCGACGGCTGGGCCCGGCAGGCCGCTCTCGCCACCGGCAGCAGCGGGACGCCCGCAGCCACGGCATCACGGAATACACCCAATAGCTCGTCGAGAATCTCGGACGCGCCGGATTCACGGTCGGATGCGAGCAGGGCGATTCGCGCTTCAAAAGACGCCATGACGTAGGGTAGCTGGGTAGCTTGGTAGCTGGGGGGGGGTAGCTAGGGAACGCCCCCAGCTACCCCCCCCCAGCTACTTAGCAACCTGGCTACCGAGCTACCTGTGAGATCATGTGACTGCCGATGGCCCAGTTCTCCTTTATTCCGTCTGGCGAGACCAACGAGCTCGCCGAGGACATCCGCGAGCTCTTCGAAGACCTCGCGGCACACCTCAAGCAGGAGCAGCGGGCGTATTCAGGCGAGTACCACCCCTCACTGGATGTCATCGAGACCGACCATTCGGTCGAGATCATCGTTGACGTCTCGGGCGTCCCTTCCGACGCACTTCGCGTGCTCTTCCGCGCCAGCATCGTGATCATCGCGGGCGAGAAGGCGCCGACCCGCGCGAGCGCGCAGCAGACCTTCCACCTGGTCGAGCGCGAATTCGGACGCTTCGCGCGCGCCGTGCGCCTGAACGGCGCCTTCGACGTGCAGAACGCCCAGGCCACGCTGCGCGACGGCGAGCTGACGATCGTGCTGACCAAGCTCGACGACCGGCGCAACCGGCCGCACCGCATCCCCGTTTCGCTCTCCCATCCCGCACCCTCGCACCGCACCGGCGAATCGCGCTGATGAACATCCTCTTCGTGGGAGACATCGTCGGCAAGCCAGGCCGCGAGCTGGTACGCAAGGGCCTGCGCGCGCTGGTCGAGGAGCACGAGGTCGATCTGGTGATCGCGAACGCCGAGAATTCCGCGAACGGCTTCGGCATCACGAAAGAAATCGGCGACACGCTGCTCGAGTGGGGCGTCGATGTGATGACGTCGGGCAACCACATCTGGGACAAGCGAGAGGCGATCGACTACATCGCCACCGAGCCGCGGCTCCTCCGCCCGGCGAACTACCCAGCCGGCGTGCCGGGCCGTGGATCGTATGTCGCGCAGACCGGTGACGGGCGCGCCGTCGGCGTGATCAACGTCATGGGCCGCGTCTTCATGCTCAACATCGACGACCCCTTCGCGGTCGTGCAGCGCGAAATCGAGGCGATCCGCCACAAGACGCGGCTGATCATCGTCGACTTCCACGCCGAGGCGACGAGCGAGAAGATCGCGATGGGGTGGCATCTCGACGGCAAGGTCACGGCGGTGTTCGGCACGCACACCCACGTGCAGACGGCGGACGAGCGCATCCTCCCCAACGGCACCGCGTATCTCACCGATGCGGGCATGACCGGGCCGCACGACGGCATCATCGGCATGGAACGCGAGCCGTCGCTCGGGCGTTTCCTGAACGCCATGCCCTCGCGGTTTGAGCCGGCCACCGGCAACCCGCGTCTCAACGGCGTCGTCGTGACGGCCGACGATCGAACCGGGCGCGCCAGCGCGGTGAAGCGCATCAGCTATTCCGAATCAGAACTCCATGAGCTCTCTCTTCGACCTGCCGTTCGAGGAACCGCCCACCTCCCCTGAGGCTTCGGCGGGCAAGCCCGACCCTGAGCCTGAGCCCGCGCCGCAACCGGTTCGCAAGCCGGCTGCGAAGAAGCGGGTCCTCAGCGTGTCGGAGCTGACCGGCCACATCCGCCTGCTCCTCGAGGAACAGTTCGTCGAGGTCTGGGTCGAGGGTGAGCTGTCGAACTGCCGCGTGTGGAACACCGGACACCTCTACTTCACGCTCAAGGACGAAACGGCGCAGATCAAGGGCGTGATGTTCCGCTCCGCGCTGCGCTATCTCCGCTTCAAGCCGCAGGACGGTCTTCGCGTCGTCGCGCGCGGGCGCATCAGCGTCTATGACCCGAAGGGCGAGTATCAGATCGTCTGCGAGCACCTCGAGCCCGAAGGGCTTGGCGCGCTGCAACTCGCCTTCGATCAGCTCAAGCAGCGCCTCGCGGCGGAAGGCTTGTTCGACCCGCGCCGCAAACGGCCGCTGCCGGCGCTGCCCCGCAAGATCGGCATCGTCACGTCCCTGGACGGCGCAGCCGTGCGCGACATCATCCAGGTGCTGCGGCGACGGTATCCGAATGCGCACCTGGTCATCCGTCCGACCCGCGTGCAGGGTGAAGGCTCGGCGCTCGAGATCGCGCGCGCCCTGCGAGCCATCGGCAAGGTCCCGGGCGTCGACGTCGTCATCGTCGGCCGCGGCGGTGGATCGATGGAAGATCTATGGGCGTTCAACGAGGAGGTCGTCGCGCGGGCGATCGCCGGTTGTCCGGTGCCGACGATTTCCGCCGTGGGACACGAAACCGATGTCACCATCGCGGATTTCGTCGCCGACCTTCGCGCGCCCACGCCGTCGGCCGCGGCTGAACTGGTGGTCTCGCGCAAGGACGACTTCTGCGCGCGGATCGATCGCCTCACGCACGGCGTGACGAGCGCCATGCAGACACGCGTGCACCGGCTTGAATCGCGACTCCGGTCGCTCGATGCACGACCAGGCCGTGCGCTGCTCTCGCAGCTCGCCGCGCGCGGACGTCTCTACCAGTCGATGCGCAGAAAGCTCGACACCTTCGACATCCGCGTCAGGCTTGGCGGCGTGCGCAGCCGGCTGGTGGCCGCCGAGAGCCGCCTCGGCGGCGCGCTCACGCGGAAGCATCACGCCGCGGATGCGAGACTCCGCAGCACCGCAGCCAGGCTCGAAGCGCTCAGCCCGCTCGCGGTGCTCGGACGGGGCTATGCCGTCTGCTGGAACGAAGACCACACCGCGATCATTCGCGACGCCTCAAAGGTAGCTGTGGGCGAACGGGTGCATGTGAAGGTTGAACAAGGCGAGCTAGACTGCAACGTCACGGGCACTCGTCCTGACAACTGACCACTGGCAACCGACAACTGCATGGATCCAACCATCAAGGATTTCGAGGCCGCCATCGCCGAGCTCGACGCGATCGTCAAGAAGCTCGAGGAAGGCGACTTGTCGCTCGAGACATCGCTCGAACTGTACGAGCGCGGTGTTCACCTCTCGCGGTTCTGTCACTCTCGTCTCGAGGAGGCGGAGCACCGGATCGAGATCCTCAATGAGCGAGGTGAGCTGAAGCCGGCGACGCTCGGCGATGACGACGCTCGCTGAATATCTCGAGGCGTGCCGCCTCGAGATAGACGCCGCTCTCGAATCGGCGCTGCCGCGGCCACCTGCCTGTCCCGCGGTGGTGGCCGACGCCATGCGCTACAGCGTCACCGCCGGCGGCAAGCGCCTCCGGCCGGTGCTGTGCCTGGCCAGCGCCGAAGCCGTTGGCGGCACCCGGGCCGACGCGATGCCGGCGGCATGCGCGCTCGAGCTCATTCACACCTACTCGCTCATTCACGATGACCTGCCCGCCATGGATAACGACACCATGCGCCGCGGGCGTCCGACGCTGCACGTCGTCGCCGGTGAAGGCATGGCGATTCTCGCGGGAGATGGCCTGCTCACCGAAGCATTCGCGCTCCTCGCGCGGGAGGCGCCTGCCGCCGATCCTGTTCTGGCTCGACGCACGCTGCGCGTGATCGGAGTCGTCGCCACCGCCGCTGGAGCCATTGGCATGGTTGGCGGCCAGGCGCTTGATCTGGCGTGTGTCACAGCCGATCCCGAAGGACGACTCGCGCCACCACTCGATGCTGACGGCCTGCGGGTCATGCACGCGAAGAAGACCGGCGCGCTGATCCGCGCATCTGCGGTCGCTGGCGCGATTATGGGCGGCGGAACCGAGCAACACATCGACGCCATCGAGATCGCGGCCACCGATCTGGGCCTCGCGTTTCAGATCATCGACGATGTGCTGGACGTCGAGGGCTCGTCGGCGGATCTGGGAAAGACCGCGGGGAAGGATGCGGCCGCGGGAAAGCCGACCTATCCCGCGCTCTACGGCGTGGCCCGTTCGCGGCAGATGGCAGCCGAGGGCCTCGAGCGCGCGAGGGCCGCGCTCGACACCGCCAGTCTTGCCGATTCGCGGCTGCTGCAGATCGGCCGCTGGATCGTCGAACGCGGAAATTGAAGGTCAGGCTCGATCAGCTCGTCACCGAGCGCGGTCTCGCGCCGTCGCGCGAACGCGCGCGCGCGCTCATCCTCGCGGGACAGGTCACCGTGGGCGGCGAGCCGGTCACCAAGGCCGGGGCGCAGGTCGACGAGGCGGCCGAGGTCGTCCTGCTGACGCCGGACCATCCGTACGTCGGACGCGGCGGCCTCAAGCTCGCGCACGCGCTCGACACGTTTCACATCGAGGTCTCCGGGCGCGAAGCGCTCGACGTGGGCGCGTCGACGGGGGGCTTCACCGACGTGCTCCTCCAACGAGGTGCCGCGCGCGTCGTCGCCCTCGACGTCGGTCACGGCCAGTTCGACTGGACGCTGCGCAACGATCCTCGCGTCGTCGTCATCGAACGATTCAACGCGCGCCATCTCACGCTCGCCGACATCCCCGGACCCGTGGACGTCGTCGCCATCGACGTCTCGTTCATCTCGCTCCGCCAGATCCTGCCGGTGATCCCGCCGCTCCTGCGTCCGGGCGCCGACGTGGTCGCGCTCGTGAAGCCGCAGTTCGAGGCCGGCCGCGCCGAAGTGCGCAAGGGCGTGATCCGGGACGAGGCGGTGCATCGCCGCGTCGTCGACGAGATTGCCGCCGCGGCCGCTGGGGTAGGATTGACGGCAATGGGCTCGACCCCGTCGCCGATCACCGGACAGAAGGGCAACGTCGAGTTTCTTCTCCACCTTCGACCATGAGCGCGCGCATCGAACGGGTCGGCATCGTCGCCAAGCGTGGCCTCGCCGCGTCAGATCACCTGTCGCGGCTCGCCACCTGGCTGCGCGAGCGGCGCGTGGAAGCCGTCTTTGAAACCGACACCGCGACGCTGGCGGGAGGGGCGGCTCGCGGCAGCCGCTCGATGGCCCGGGAAGAGCTGCCACACGCCGTCGATCTGGTCATCGTCCTCGGCGGCGACGGGACACTGCTCGCCATGGCGGAGCGCATCGCCGCGGCCGGCCGCGACATCCCCATCCTCGGCGTCAACTTCGGCAGCCTGGGCTTCCTCACGGAAATCCGGATCGACGAGCTGTACAGCTCGCTCGAGCAGGTGCTCGACGGGACGGCGGACCTCGACGTCCGGGCCGTGCTGACCGCCGACGCACGCCGGGACGGCGAACGCTTCGACTCGCGCACGGTGCTGAACGACGTGGTGTTCACCAAGGGCGCGCTGTCGCGGATGATCCAGCTCTCGGTGTCGGTGAGCGGCGGATTCGTCACGCGCGTCAAGGCTGATGGCCTGATCGTCGCCAGCGCGACGGGTTCGACGGCCTACAACCTGTCAGCCGGCGGACCGATCGTCCATCCCGCGGTCGACGCGTTGATCCTCACGCCCATCGCCCCCCACACGCTGACGCACAGGCCGATCGTCATTCCCGGAGACTCGATCGTCGAGGTGGCGCCGCAGATTGACGAAGAAACATTCGTGACCTTCGACGGCCAGTCCGGCTTTCCCTTGAAGCCAGGCGATGTCGTCAGCGTCCGCAAGTCAGAACGGAGCCTCCGCCTCGTCAAGGCGCCAGCCCGCAGCTACTTTGAACTGCTTCGCGAGAAGCTGAAATGGGGAGAGAGGTAGACAGGGGGAAGGGGGAAGGGGGTAGGGGGAAGGGGGTTGGGGGTAGGGGAAGGGGGTAGGGGGTAGGGGGTAGGGGAAGGGGGTAGGGGGAGGCCACTCAACGTTGGAGCGATCCGATCAGACCGTGCAACATGCGTCCAACTTCTTCGGCATCCGCGGTCATCGCCGCCGCGTCTTCGTCAGTGACGATGCGAACTCGACGCCCAAGCTCGATCTGTGTCTGCAGCTCGTTATTCGACCCATTCGAGATGCGAAGATAGCGGATGTACTCGGGCGTGTAGTGGCGTCCGAACCCTTCCGCAATGTTCGAAGGCACTGACACCGCCGATTTGCGTAGTTGGAAGCCGAGCACGAGTTGGTCTTCGCGAGGAAAGCGTTTGGAAAGCAGATAACAGCGCTCCGCCAGGGTCATCGACTTCTGCCAGACAAACAGATCTCGGAAAGACTTGATGTCGCCCATGCCAGACTGGAACGCATACGGGCTGCCGACACAATTTCGAGTGAATTAACCTGAACCGCGGCGAGTGTCGCAAGAAATGCGCACGCGTGGGCGAGCAAGTATTGGAGATTCTGCGATCCGACGGGAGCGAATGACTTCGCCTCGAGGCCTCGTCCACTTCGCCTTAGGGCCTATCTCCTGAGACAGTCCTTCCCCCTTTCCCCTGCCCCCTTTCCCCTGCCTCCCGTCGAGCTCGTTGATCCCTGAAGTACTGGACCTGGAATTTCCGCACATTCGCATTGTGCTCGCTCAGTGTGGCGGCGAACGCGTGCGTGCCGTCGTTGCGGCTCACGAAGTAGAGATACGGCACGTCGGCGGGGCTCACGGCAGCTTCGAGTGAGGCTTTCCCGGGTGAGGCGATGGGGCCGGGAGGCAGGCCGCGATACTTGTAGGTGTTGTACGGCGAGTCGAGCGACAGGTCCTCTCGGCGGATGTTGCCGTCGTACTTCCCTGACTTCTGCAGCGCATACACGACGGTGGGATCGGCCTGGAGGCCCATCCCGATCTTCAGCCGGTTCGTGTAGACGGCGGAGACCAGCGGGCGCTCGTCCGGTGCGGCCGTCTCCTTTTCAATCAGCGACGCCAGGGCCACCACTTCCCGCGTCGTCATTTCCCGCTCCTCGGCGTGCGCGCGAAGGTCGTCGGTGTAGGTCGCGCGAAAGCGTCCGACCATCTGTGCGATGAGGCGCGACGCCGGCGTGCGCCGCGGCAACGCGTAGGTGTCTGGAAACAGGTACCCCTCGAGATCGGTGGCCGCGGGATCGATGTCCATGACGAGCGACGGATCGGCGGCCGCCTGGGTGAAATCGCCGGCTGGACCGAATCCGCGCGACTCGTAGAGCCTGGCCATCTCGAGGATCGTCAGGCCTTCGGGAAATGTGATCCGACGCGCGAACGCCTCGCCGCGCGCAATCGTGCCGATGACCTCCACCGCGCTTAGCGGACGATCGAAACGGTACTCGCCGGCCTTGAGACTCTGCCCGCGAGCAGTCCAGCGGAGCGCGGCACGGAAGGCAAGATCGTTTTCAATCACCCCGGCATCCACGAGCCGGCGGCCGATGGCGCTGCTCGACGTGCCTGGTGGGATGTCGACGAATTGCTCGGTTCCCGCGTATCCCTTGTAGGGTGCGTGCATCCGGTCCCACACGCGGAAGCCGACAACCCCGGCGACCACGCCCAGCGCGATCATGGTGATGACAACGGTGATGAGTGCTTTGCGCATCAGAATTCAGGGGCGTCGCAGATCGGCACGGGACGGCCGGGACGCGCATCGAGATAGTCCTGCAGAATGATAGCCGCCGCCGCGGCATCTAG